>JBCBIS010000270.1:0-4308 GCA_038524325.1 Pseudomonadota bacterium | reverse complement strand
GCAACAGCCATTGCGCCGGGCTGTCGAGTTCGAACTGCAGATACGAGGAAAGCTGCCCGCAAAGCCGCGGGTAATGCAGCGCATAGATCCGACCGTTCCGGGTGCCCTCACGCCAAGCACCCAGGTCGCCGCCGCGCAGCCGCACCCAGGCCTGCACCCACCAGCGCTGCAGAATGCGGCGCAGGCCCAGGTCAAAGACACTCTGCGTCAGGGTGGCCGAGAGGATTGCCAGGATCACCGTCGCAATGGCGAAATCCTGCCCTGCCGAAGCAAATTGCTCCAGCCCTTGCGAGGCTATGATCATCGGCGCTCCCCTGCTTTGGCCCCCATGGGGGTGCGGCCGCGATCAGCCGTGCAGCATTTCCACCAGCGCGGCGTTGTCGTTCTCGACCTCCGAAATCCGCGCCTTGACCACATCGCCGATCGACAGGAAGCCGACCATCTGATCGGCCTCGATCACCGGCATGTGGCGGAACCGGCCTTCGGTCATCCGCTCCAGCACGCTCAGCGCGCTGTCGGTCAGGGCGCAGGTCATCACCTCGGCCGTCATCACCTGGTGGATCGGCCGGGCGAGAACCGCGGTTCCCTCGGATCCCAACATCCGGACGATGTCGCGCTCCGAGAGGATCCCGGCGACGGTCTTGCCGTCGCTCGACGCGACCAGCGCCCCGATTCGCTTGGCCGAGAGCATCTCGGCCGCCTCCGCCACGGTCATGTCGGGAGAGACGGTCTCGACCGCCCGGCTGCCCTTCAGCTTGAGGAGTTGCAGGACATTCACGGCATTTCCTCCTGTATTTTCTCGTGTTGAGCGAACAAGACTGCGCCGTTATCCCGGAAGCGTCAACCGTCTGGCGTTTTTGGACTGTTCCAGATCGGGGCGCGGTTTGAAGTGACCGTCTTTTGCTGATATTCTGCGATCGTGGGGATGGACCGGCGCCTGATGGTTTGGGCGCCTGAAGAGGGTGACGTATGCGTATCCTGAATACCGCGGCTTCGGCCGTTCTGCTTTGCGCGATGGCCGGCAATGCCCTGGCCGTGACGGCGTCGGGTGACGAGGTGGACATCGCCCAGACAGCCGAAACTCTGATCGAGCTGAACGAGGAAACCGGTGCGGAAACCGTGGCCGAAGAGGTGCCGACCGTGCCAATTCCGGCACCGCTGGCCTTTCTCATGACCGCTTGCCTGGGCCTGATCGTTGCCGCCGGGCGCGACGCCTGAGCGGCGCCGCCCACGACCCTCGCTGCGCGCTGGTAGACCCCTCTGCTCCAGACACGCTCCTTGCCCTCGACGCAAGAATGACCGACAAGGCGTTTTGGGGGCTTTGTCTGTGGGAGGATTCGAATGATCCGTCAGATCGCTGTTGCCCTGCTTTTGACCAGCAGCCTCGCGGCCTGCGCCAGCGGCACCTCGTCTCACAGCACCGCCAATCAGCCCGGACCGATCGAGTTGGCCAGCGCCGAGCGGGGCGAGGTTCTTGCGGTTCGCCGGGTCGATCTCGGCAGCAGCGACACGCTGGTCGATGACGGTGCGGGCGCGCGGTTTGGCGGTTATGCGGGCCTGGTGATCGGCTCCTTCATCGGCGAAGGCTCGGGGCGTGCGCTTGGCGCGCTGATCGGCCTCGGCACGGGCGCACTGATCGGGGCCGTTCTGGAAAACGAGATCGAGCGCGAGAGTGCCACCGAATACCTCATCCGGCTCACCGCCGGGGACCGTGCCGGCGAGGAGGTTGTTGTTCTGGCCGAGGCGCCACCCACCGTCGCGATTGGCCAATCGGTGCGCATCGTTCGGCGCGGCGGCGGCTTCGCCCTGGTGGTCCCCGCCCCGGCCTGAGTGCCAGCCGCGAGGCGCGCCACGCACGCCGCTTGACGCATCACGAACCTGTCAGATCGGGCCTCACTGCCGTCGGAGTCGCCTTTCACCCGCGTTCGGCCCTCAACCGCAACAGTTAGGATGGAGGACGCGATGTTTCCCTCACTCACCCACGTCATCCGGCGGACCGGTTGGGCAACCTGCATTGGAAGCTTGATCTTTTTCGCCTCAGGCATGGCGCAAGCCGAGGCCGGAGCGGCCTTTCGAGACGGCCGGGCTGTCTTTGCGCCGATCGTGATCGGGGCCGACGGCTACAGGAGCCGCGCCGGAACCCTCCGCCGCGTCACGCCCGATGGCGCCCGCGCAATCCGACGTGAGGCGCGGCGAGAGTTTCGGCGGGAGGCGCGCCGCGAATACCGCCGCGAGGTTCGGCGCGACATCTATCGCGACCGAGCGGTGGGGCGCGGCACGACAGTCTATGTCCCAAGCCCGAAATATCGCGATGTCACGCCACGCTATGCTCGCGTGCCGCGCTATGCCATCGGCGGGTATCTTCCCCGGCGCGGGTTTGTCCGGGTGGTGTCGCCGCATCGCCTGGGTCTCGCCACGGCACGCCCGGGCTATGCCTGGTATGCCGGCAGCGGCGACGCCTATCTGATCGCGCTCGGCACAGGGTTGATCGTGAAAGCGCTCACCTACTGACACCACGTCAGCGCGAGGGGTCACCGGGACGTCATCTGCCGGCGTCCCGGCAAGCGACGCCGAGACTGCAGTTCCCTTGCATTTGCCCTCGATTCGCGTATGAGACCGCTTCCGGCGCGCTTACACCCCTGGAGGATCGCGCCGTTACGCAAACGCAAAGGAGCTTCATGATGGCGGATATGCCAGTTCTCGAAGCCTCCGCACGTTCCGGCACGGGCAAAGGGGCTGCCCGGACCGCACGTCGCGAGGGGCTTGTGCCCGGGGTCGTCTATGGTGGCGGCAAGGACCCGGTCTCGATCAACGTCAAGCACAATGTGCTGCTGAAATCCCTCAAGGCGGGCAAGTTCATGGCCACGCTGATCAACCTGCGGGTGGATGGCGAGGACAATACGGTGATCTGCCGCGCCGTGCAGCGCGATGTGGTCAAGGATCTGCCGGTCCATGTCGATTTCCTGCGCCTCAGCGAGCGGAGCCGGATCAACCTCATGATCCCGGTCGAGTTCCTGAACGAGGAAACGGCGCCGGGGATCAAGAAAGGCGGCATGCTGACCGTGGTGCGGCCCGAGGTCGAACTGAAGGTTCGTGCATCGAACATCCCGGACAAGATCACGGTTGATCTGGCCGAGGCGGTGATCGGCGATACGATCAAGATCTCGGACGTGACCCTGCCCGAGGGCGCCAAGCCAACCATCACCGACCGTGATTTCATGATCGCCAACATCGCCGCGCCGAAAGGCTTCTCGGCCTCGGATGATGACGAGGGTGATGGCGAGGAAGGAACGGAAGAGGGTGGCGAGGACTGATCCGCGCCGCCTTCTTCGAGCGAATGACCGCCCGGCAGCCGTCTGCCGGGCGGTTTTTCATTCGGCGATCAGATCTCGCGGCCGATCGCCCGGTCCACCGAGTAGCGCCCGCCGCCCTTGACGACGAAGAGTGCTGCAACGATGGCCCAAAGGGCCGGATACTCCCAACCGCCATTGGTCCAGAAGAACCCGGCGCCAAGATGCACGCTGGCTGCCACAGCCAGCAGCACCGTCACCGCAAGGGCCGAGACACGGGTGAACAGGCCCAGCGCCAGGGCGAGGCCGGCAAAGACCTCGACCGAACCAGCGGCGAGCGCGGCCAGATAGCCATTGGCAAATCCCAACTGGGTCTCGAAGAACTGCCCGGTCGCCTCGAGCCCGTAGCCGCCAAACCAGCCAAAGAGTTTCTGCATGCCATGCGGCACGAGGAACAGGCCGGCCGCCACGCGCAGGCCAGCCTCGGCCACTTGGTCGAGCGCGCCATAGATCGGTTTCAGGGCCGGGATCACTTGGGTGTTTTCCGTCGTCGTGGTCATCGTCGCCTCCATCTGAGCGGGTGGGTTGCTGTCTGAAGCGGAGATAGCAGATGGTATTGAGACAATAATCAAGGCGATATCGAATACTTCATTGCGTATATCGCAATACCCGCCTCTGAACCCAGGAAACGTCCTCGCCCCGGGTTCAGAGCGCTTCATGCCTCAGATGCTCATCCAGCCGTCATCGTTGATAGGATTGGGGGTTTTCATCACCGGCGAGGAACAGGGTTTCGGCAGCCTGCGCCTCGGGCGTGTCTGCCCGGCCAGGCGGCGCGACATCGAAGGCGCCGTCCGGTGCCTTGCGCGAGACGATCCCCGGCCGAGGTCAGTAGACGTGTTCCGTCCCCAAAGAACCTGCCCGTCGCCGTCAGCAAGGAATGACCTTGCCCGAGAAGTTGTCCCGCCGTCTGGTCTTTCGATTCAATGTCCCAGACCGCAACCGTACCGTTTTCATAAGC
>JBCBIS010000269.1:0-4318 GCA_038524325.1 Pseudomonadota bacterium | reverse complement strand
CAGGCCCGCGGCTTCCTTCTGCGCCTCAGGGCTATAAGAGCGATAGACGTCTTCTAGCGTGCGGCGCAGAAGGAAGCCGCGGGCCTGATGGACCACGGTCTCTGACACCTGAGAGTGTGGTTTCGCCCAGCGTTGATTCAGTGCTCTGAGAACAAAACGATCACAAATTTGGCTTGAAACCTTGCGGGTATCATTGCGGCCAAATTCGGAGATTTCTCTAAGGTATTGAAATCATTGGTCGGAGTGGCAGGATTTGAACCTGCGGCCCCTGCCTCCCGAAGACAGTGCTCTACCAAGCTGAGCTACACTCCGCTCCGAAGCGGTCGTATATCCTCGGCTGGCGGGGGGTGCAAGCGGGATTCAGGGTTGCCGTGTGGCTTGCGGGCGATTATTCATCGGCGCGGATGGGACATAGCTCAATTGGTAGAGCGCCGGTTTTTGGTACCGTAGGTTCCAGGTTCGAGTCCTGGTGTCCCAGCCACTGCCGAGACCCTCTTCCCTGCATTGCTAGGAGCCGCCATGTATATCGCGATGAATCGGTTCAAGGTGGCCCGTGGTTCGGAAGCGGAGTTCGAGTCGGTTTGGACCGGGCGGGAAAGCCATTTGGCCGAGGTTCCCGGGTTCAAGGAGTTTCGGTTGCTGAAGGGGCCCGAGGCGGAGGGGCACACGCTTTATGCGTCGCATTCGGTCTGGGCGACGGAGGAGGCGTTTCGCGATTGGACCCGGTCGGAGGCGTTCCGGGCGGCCCATGCTCAGGCGGGTGACCACAAGCCGCTCTATCTCGGGCCGCCCGAGTTCGAAGGCTTCGTGCCGGTGATGGGGGCGGATACTTTCGGGGAGCGGTGAGCCAAGCGGAATTCGCCTGCCGGCGAATACGTGATGCTGGCGGGTCCATCCGGACCCGCGCGGGCGCCCGGGTCAGGCGCTGCGCTGAAGTTCCGGAGGGGTCGCTGGTGGCAGATCCGGGGCCTCGTCGAAATCGAACGCCTCGAGCCGACCGGCGCGTTGGCCGGCCTTTTGCGCCGAGATCTTGATCTGCTCGATATCCTGGCCCGCCTGGGAGAAATGCCGGTCGAGATTGCCGACCCGGTCGGCGAGGCGGCTCATATCCTTGGTCAGGAGGCCCAGTTCGCGTCGGATGCGGCTGGCTTCCTTGCGCATCCTCGCGTCCTTCATCACGCCGCGCATGGTGTTCAGCACGGCCATTGCGGTGGTGGGCGAGACGATCCAGACCCGTGCCTCGAAGCCCTGGCGCACGACATCGGCGAAATGCGCGTGGAGTTCGGCATAGACCGCCTCGGAGGGGAGGAAGAGAAGTGCGCTCTCGGCCGTCTCGCCTTCGATGATATAGCGTTCGGCGATGTGCTGGATATGGGTGGAGAGGGCCTGGCGCAGCTCTCGCGCAGCGCGTTTCAGGGTGTCTTCGGTCTCGGCGGCGCGCAGGCGCTCATAGGCTTCCAGCGGAAATTTCGAGTCGATGACGATCGGGCCGGGCGGGTTCGGCAGATGGATCAGGCAATCCGCCCGTTTGCCGTTCGAGAGCGTCGCCTGGAACGCATAGGCATCGGGCGGCAGGGCGTGGGAGACGATCTCCTGCAATTGGATCTCGCCAAAGGCACCGCGGGTCTGTTTGTTCGACAGGATGTCTTGCAGCGACAGCACGTCGCCCGAGAGTTTTTCGATCTTGGTCTGAGCCTTGTCGATCGCTCCGAGCCGCTGTTGCAGATCTCCCAGCGAGCGGGCCGTGCGGGTGGCGGATTGGGTCAGGCTGTCGCCCATTCGGGCCGAGACGGTCTCGAGCCGCTGGTTCACCACCTCCATCAGCCGCATCTGCGCATTGGCCTGGGCTTCGGTGACCTGCGAGAGCCCACCCTGCAATTGCTGCTGGTTCTGCCCCAGCACTTGAAGCGACTGGCCGAGTGCTGCGATATGCGCGGCCATCGGTTCGACCGCCCGGGCCGAGCGGCGCCCCGCGGCCAGGGCCAAAGCAACCAGGATCAGCAGCAGAAGACCGAACCCGGCGGCGATCGCCAGGGCCACGACGACCGGATCGCTCCAATCCGGCGGCCAGGAGAGCGGGGTCACCCGACCCTCCCGAACAGCTTCTCGATATCGGCAAGACCGAGCGCGATCCAGGTCGGGCGGCCATGGTTGCAGGTGGCGGATTCCGGCACCCGCTCCATCTCGCGCAGCAGAGCGTTCATCTCCTCGCCCGACATCCGCCGCCCGGCCCGGACTGAACCGTGGCAAGCGATGCGGCTGAGAATGGCGTGCAACCGTTTCTCCACCGTGTCAGAGCGGCCGAAATCGCGCAGCTCGTCCGCGATGTCCTGGATAAGCCCGGCCACATCGGGCTGTCCGAGGAGAGCGGGGATCTCGCGCACACAGATCGTGCCGGGGCCAAAGGGCTCGACGGTCAGGCCCAGACCGGCCAGCGCCTCCGCCTCGGCCAGCAGCAGATCCGCATCCGCGCCAAGCTCGACAATTTCGGGCAGCAGCAGACCCTGGCGGGGCACCGCCCTGTCGGCGAAACCGGTTTTGAGAGCCTCATAGACCAGCCGCTCATGGGCGGCATGCTGATCAATCAGGACAATCCCGGTCTCGGTCTGCGCCACGATATAGGTCTCGTGCAGCTGCGCGCGGGCCGCGCCGAGGGGACCGGGGCCCGGCGTCTCTGGCTCGATCCGCGCGGAGGGTGTGGGTTCCGAAAACCCCTGTATCTCAGGCGCCTGCCCGGCCATGGCCGCCCGCAGCGCTCCGCCCGAGGGACGTGTCTGGGCGTGGATCCGGGGCGCTGCGGGCGGGGCACCGGCGGGGCGAAACGCGCCCAGCGCGGCATCCGAGAGATGAGAGTTGGCGCGGTGCCCGGCCTCGGCCAGACCATGGTGCAACGCCGAGACGATCAGGCCGCGCACCACGCCCGGCTCGCGAAACCGGACCTCGGCCTTGGCGGGGTGCACATTGACGTCGACCCGGTCCGGCGGGCAACTCAGATAAAGCGCGGCCACCGAGTGCCGGTCGCGCGCCATCAGGTCGGAATAGGCGGCTCTGAGCGCGCCTGTCAGTTGTTTGTCCCGCACCGGACGGTCATTGACGAAGAGGTATTGCGCCACCGCCGCCCCGCGCGAGAAGCTGGGCAGTCCGGCCAGGCCGGTCAGGCGGATGGCTTCGCGCTCGGCATCGATCTCGATGGCATTCGCCGGAAACTCCCGGCCCATCACCTCGGCGATCCGGCCGGCGCGGTCGGTCTGGGCGCAGCGCAACAGCACCCGGCCCTCGCCGCCACCGCTCACATCGCGCAGCGTGAAGGCCACATCCGGGCGCGCCAGCGCCAGCCGGCGGAGGGTCTCCAGCACGGCCTGGGTCTCGGCCCGGTCTGTCTTCAGAAACTTCAGCCGGGCGGGAGTGGCTGAGAACAGGTCGCGCACCTCCACCGTGGTCCCGGGCCCGCGCGCCGCGGGGCGCGGCTGGCCCAGCGTTCCGCCGCGGGCTTCGATCGCCCAGGCCTCGGCCCCAGCCCTCGAGGTCAGCACCAGCCGGGCGACCGAGCCGATCGACGGCAATGCCTCGCCACGAAAGCCAAAGGTATGGATGTCGAACAGATTGTCGCCATCCACCTTCGAGGTCGCATGCCGCTCCAAAGCCAGCGAGAGCTGGTCCCGCGCCATCCCATGCCCGTCATCCGAAACCCGGATCAGCGTCTTCCCGCCATCCGCAATGGCAATCTCGACATTGCCCGCCCCGGCATCCAGCGCATTCTCGACCAACTCCTTCACCGCCGAGGCCGGCCGCTCCACCACCTCCCCCGCCGCAATCCGGTTGGCCGCCGCCTCCGAGAGCCGACGGATATGGGGCACACCCATCATATCGCGTTGGTGAGCATTCATACCCCAATCGGTAGCACCCCACCCCCGATTCTGCCACCGAAAACAGCGTTGCCGAAAACTCTCGAGCGTGACTTAAGGAATGCTCGCGGGTTAGGGAGATCGCAGAGCCCGGATAGCCGCCATCAGGGCATCCCACCAGATCGGACCGAAGGCCATGAACTCGCGGGCATAGGCTGCCAGAGCCACTTCATGCGCAGTGACAAACTGAACAGCATAGTCACCGAGGACTGCGCTGGCCATTAACACAGTTGGGCCCTTCGCAACTCCCCAGGCCTTTCGGGTGATCGTCACGATTAGGTTGTAAGCCCAACTATCCAGATTGCCTGCGGCAAGATCGGCTGAGGGGCCGCTGCCTGGAGTAGCCCCCAGAAAGTGGTCCACCAACAGGGATAGATTGCCCCCTCAATTGGAGGATCAGCGATGGCTGGGAA
>JBCBIS010000268.1:0-4347 GCA_038524325.1 Pseudomonadota bacterium | reverse complement strand
CTCGGACGACGCGCGGGTCTACCGGCTCAACCTCCGCCAGGGCGTGACCTGGACGAACGGCGACGCCTTCACGGCCGAGGACGTGGTCGCCAACCTCGCCCGCTGGTGCGACCGCTCGGCCGAGGGCAACTCGATGGCCACCCGCATGGGCGGCCTGGTCGATCCCGACACCAAGAAAGCCCGCGACGGCGGCATCGTGAAGGTCGACGACCATACCGTGCAGATCAATCTGCCAGCCCCCGACATCTCGCTGGTGGCCGGCATGGCCGACTACCCCGCGATGATCATGCACCGCTCGTATGACGGCACCTCCGATCCGATGGCCGCGCTGGCGATCTCGACCGGGCCGTTCGAACTGGTGGCTTATGAGACCAATGTCCGCGCCGAGGTGAAGGCGAAACCGGCAGGGTCCTGGTGGGGCGGCGACCCCTATCTCGACGGGATCATCTGGACGGACTATGGCACCGATCCGACTGCCACCATCGCGGCTTTCGAAGCAGAAGAGATCGACGGCAACTACGAAACCGCCGCCGACTCGATTGAGTTGCTGGAAGCCGTGGGCATGCTGACCTCGGACATCGCGACCGGCCAGACCATCGTGGCCCGCATGAATGTGGACAACAAGCCCTATGACGATCAGCGCGTGCGCAACGCGATCCAGCTGGCCGTCGACAACGCGACCGTGCTGCAGATCGGCATCAACGGCACCGGCCAGCCGGCCGAGAACCACCATGTCGGCCCGATGCATATCGAATATGCCGAACTGCCCGCCGTGCCCCGCGATGTAGAGAAATCCAAGGCGCTGCTGGCCGAGGCCGGGCAGACCGACACCGAGTTCGAGCTGATCTCGGTCGATGACGACTGGCGCCGCAACACAACCGACGCCATCGCCAACCAGATGCGCGATGCCGGCATGAAGGTGAACCGCAAGGTGATCCCCGGCTCGACCTTCTGGAACGACTGGACGAAATATCCGTTCTCGACCACCAACTGGAACGGTCGTCCGCTGGGCGTGCAGGTCATGGCGCTGGCCTATAAAGGCGGCGTGGCCTGGAACGAGACGGCGTATAACAATGCCGAGTTCGACGCCCTGTTGGACGAAGCGCTGGCGACGCCGGATGTCGAAGCCCGCCGTGCCATCATGGCCAAGCTGCAGCTGAACCTGCAAAGCTCGGGCGTGATCGTGCAGCCCTATTGGCGCTCAATCTACCGCTCGTTCCGCGAGGGGGTGAACGGCTATGACATGCACCAGTCGTTCGAGCTTTACGGCGAGCAGGTCTGGCTTGACAGCTGAGCCTGTCGCATGAATTCGGGGGCAGCGTTCTGGCGCTGCCCTCCAACTGCCAGCCGCCGCGGATCACTCCGCAGCAGCCCGCGACATCGACCCGTGCGGCTGTGCTGGCTGAAAAGCAAGCCGAGGGGGCCGCGACATGCTGATGTTCATCCTGCGCCGGATCGGGACCATGCTGGTCACCATGATCGCGCTGACCTTCATCGTCTTCTATCTGGTCAACCTGCCCGGAAACTTGGAGAAACTCGCCAAGACCGAGGGCAATATGCGCATGACCGATGCGGAGGTGCAGGTCTGGCTGGAAAACGAAGGGTTTAACCGACCTTTCTTGATCCGTTACGGCGAATGGTTGGCGGGCACGGCGACCGGCGATATGGGCTATAGCCGGGTCTTCCGCAAACCCGTCTCCGAAGTTGTCGGCGAGCGCCTGGGTTACACGGGCTGGCTGATGCTCTGGGTGATGATCGTCATGGTCCCGGGAGCCCTGATTGTCGGTGTTTTGGCTGGGATGCGCGAGGGATCGACGCTCGACCGGGGGCTCTCCGTCGGCTCCATCGCCTCGACCTCCGCACCGGAATACGTCACCGGGATCATCTTCGCCCTGATCTTTGCGACCCTGTTCAAGGAATTCTCGAAAGAGCTGTCCTGGTGGCCAGAGGGGTTCTTCCTCAACGCCTCCGCCGCCACGGCGACCTCGAAGGGCATCACCTTCAATAATTTCGCCCTGCCGGTGATGACCATGGCCATCTATGGCATGGGCTATATCGCGCGGATGACCCGGGCCAGCATGGCCGAGGTGATGACCTCGCAATATATCCGCACCGCCCGGCTGAAGGGTCTGAACTTCCGCACCGTCGTCCTGAAGCACGCGCTGCGCAATGCGCTGATCGCGCCTTTCACGGTGATCATGCTGCAATTCCCCTGGCTGCTGACCGGGGTCGTGATCGTCGAGACCATGTTCAACTACAAGGGCTTCGGATTCACCCTGGTCCAGGCGGCGGGGAACAACGACATCGATCTTCTGCTCGCGATCTCCTGGGTCGCGGTGATCGTGGTGCTGCTGACGCAGCTCATCTCGGATATCGGATATGCCTATCTCAACCCGCGCATTCGCGTGAAGTGAGCGGGGCGGGGGGAACACAATGGAACCGTTGAGCACCGGCGAGATCGTCGTCGAAAGCATCATCCGCTTCTGGCCCACCTGGATCGCCCTGGTGGTGGTCGTGGGCGGTGGCTATTTCATCCGGGACAAACTGGGCACGGTGGGGCGGCTATATGGCTCGGGCATCGGGATGACCGGCCTCTGCATCGTGCTGTTCTGGGTGTTCACCGCCCTCTTTGCTGGCCTGATCGCCCCGTTCGACGCGCAATATGCCCCGGTCTCGGGCGATATGGTGCGGCAGGCGAAGAAGGCCCTGCCCGGTTTTGTCCATGTGGGCGATGTCACCGCCGCCTATCTGTGGGGCGGCGACAATCTGGGCCGCGATGTCTTCTCGCGCGTGGTCTATGGCAGCCAGATCGTGCTGATCATCGCCCCTGCGGCGACGCTGATCGCCTATATGGTGGGCTCTACCCTGGGTCTGCCGGCGGGTTATTATCTCGGCTGGATCGACACGGTGATGAGCTTTCTGGCCAATCTGGTCCTCGCCTTCCCGGTGATCCTGCTCTTCTACCTGCTGGTGACGCCCGAGGTGAACACGCCGGTGCCAGTGGATCTGTTCCTCTTCACCCTGCCCTGGAGCCTGCCCATCGGCATGGCGGCGTTCTTCTTCCTGTTCCCCATCGTGTTCCTCTGCACCATGTGGGTCACGAAATACGAGAAGAACCCGACCCGGCTGGCGGTCTATACCGGCGTCACGGTGCTGCTGGGCCTCTGGATCTACTCACAGACGGTGTTCGGGTTCAAAATCTTCGGGTCGAGCCTGTCGCCCTTCGTGCTTCAGCCGAACGAGCTGAACGTGTTCGCCGCCGTGATCCTCGGCTCCTCGCCCGGCGTGTTCCGGATCGTGCGGGGCCTGACCATGGACATCAAAACCCGCGACTATGTCGCCGCCGCCCAGACGCGGGGAGAGCGGCCCTGGTACATCATGCTGTGGGAGATCCTGCCCAATGCCCGCGGGCCCCTGATCGTCGATTTCTGCCTCAGGATCGGCTACACGACCATCCTGTTGGGCACGCTGGGCTTCTTCGGCCTCGGCCTTTCCCCTGAGAGCCCCGACTGGGGATCCATGATCAACCACGGCCGGCAGTTTGTGAAGCTCCTGAAATGGGCCCACATGTCCGTCTTCCCAGCCCTGGCCCTGATGACCCTCGTCCTCGGCCTCAACCTTCTCGCGGACGGGCTGCGGGAAGAGAGCCTCAAGGATTAAGGAGACACCAGATGACCGACCCCATCCTTGAGATCAATGATCTGAACATCTCGTTCTATACGCGGGCGGGGGAGATCCCGGCGGTGATGGATTTCTCGATGACGGTGATGCCCGGCGAGACGATGGGGCTCGTCGGCGAGTCCGGGTGTGGGAAGTCCACTGTCAGCCTCGGGATCATGCAGTATCTCGGCAACAACGGGAAAATCAAATCCGGCTCGATCAAGTTCATGGGTGAGGACATGGGCACCATGTCCGACGAACGCCTGCGTGACCTGCGCGGCTCCAAGATCTCGATGGTCTATCAGGAGCCGATGGCCAGCCTGAACCCCGCTATGAAGGTGGGCAAACAGCTTGCCGAGGTGCTGACGGTGCATGAGGGGATCTCGGAGGCCGACGCCCTGAAGCGCGCCGCCGAGATGGTGGACGCGGTGCGCCTGCCGGACCCGGACCGGATCCTGGGCGCCTATCCCCACCAGCTCTCGGGCGGACAGCAACAGCGGGTGGTGATCTCGATGGCGCTGCTCTCGAAGCCGCAGCTTCTGCTGCTGGACGAGCCGACCACGGCGCTGGATGTGACGGTCGAGGCGGGGATCGTCAGCCTCATCAAGGATCTGGCGCGCGAATTCGGCACCTCGATGATCTTCGTCAGCCACAATCTGGGCCTGATCCTGGAGACCTGCGACCGAA
>JBCBIS010000267.1:0-4351 GCA_038524325.1 Pseudomonadota bacterium | reverse complement strand
ATTCTCCTCCTCGACCGGATCGAAGAAGGTCTCCATCGAGTGGACCGACAAGCAGGAGGCCCGCGCCAAAGAGCTGGGCATGATGACCGAGCAGCTCACCGGCCGCTCGATGGAGACCTTCTTCGATCCGGTCGAGGAGGAGAATTTCACCTATGCCTTCGCAAAGGATGTCGATTTCAACAAACGCACCGAGATCGACGCGGATGATAAGACCGTCACCGAGGTGAACGAGAACATCCGCGCCCTGATGGACGAAGGTTACGGCACCATCGTCATCAAGAACCCGCGCGGCATGCATGGCTTGGGCGTTGGCATCCTCAACAAGCTGAACCTGATCATTGAAGGGTCCACCGGCTATTTCGGTGTCGGTCTGATCGACGGGCCGAATGTGCGCATCAACGGCCGCGTCGGCTGGTCCTGTGCCGAGAACATGATGGCCGGCACCGTGGTGATCGAGAAGAACGCGGGCTCGACCTTTGGTGCCGCGATCCGGGGCGGAGACTTGGTCTGCAAAGGCTCGGTCGGCAGCCGCACCGGCATCGACATGAAGGGCGGCACCATCATCGTCGGCGGCGATACCGGCGCTCTGTCGGGCTTTATGATGCAGCGGGGCCGGATGATTGTCTGCGGCAATGCGGGCAAGAACCTGGGCGACTCGATGTATGACGGCACGATCTATGTCGGTGGCGAGATCCGCAGCCTGGGCGTCGATGCGGTGGATGGCGAGTTGACCGACCTCGACCAGGCCTGGCTGACCCGCAAGCTGCGCCAATACGGCCTGCTGCCCGACAAAGGCGTCAGCCATTTCCGCAAGATCGTGGCGGGCAAAGCGCTCTGGAACTACGACAATCTGGAACCGAACGAGAAAAAACTGATCCTCTAAGCGCCCCCCTCACACCGCTAACGCAAGGAGATATCGATGACCGAGATTGCCCAGCATCTGCCGGGTATCCTTCTGGCCTACACTGCCTTTCTGGTCGCTATCGCAAGCCCAGGGCCCAACGTCCTGGCGGTGATGGGGACTTCGATGGCCGTGGGTCGGCGGTCTGGTATCGCGCTTGCTCTTGGGGTTGCGACCGGATCCTTCACTTGGGCCATGCTGACAGTGGCGGGGCTCTCAGCGATCCTCGCCACCTACTCTGCCGCTTTGATCGTGATCAAGATCCTCGGCGGCTTGTACCTGCTTTGGCTGGCCTACAGAGCCTTCAGATCCGCCGCCTCCTCCCATGAGGTCGAGGCGAGGGAGCTTGCGGGCGGGCGGCGGTCGCCCATGGGCTATGCGTTGCGCGGCTATGTGATCCAGATGACCAACCCAAAGGCGGCACTTGCCTGGATCGCGATCATCTCACTGGGCCTGACGACCGAGAGCCCGCTTTGGGTGGGGGCTGTGATCGTGGCGGGCACGTTCCTGCTCTCGATCCTGATCCATGTGCTCTATGCTGTGGCATTCTCGACGCCACTCATGGTGCGGTTCTATGGCCGCTCTCGGCGGACCATCCAGACCGTGTTGGGCACTTTCTTTGCACTGGCGGGCTTGCGCCTGCTGACCAGCCGGGCCTGACGGGCCGGCGACGATCTTCCTTAGGGGGCGCTATCTCGCTGCCCCAGTGACGACAGAAAGGAATACCATGGCCGCTGATGGATCGCCCCCGGGCAAGAAGCCGCTGAACCGTGACCCGAACCGCCTGGGCAAAAGCTTTGTCTTCACGCCCGAGGTGATGGACGACATCCACATCAAGTCCGAGCTGGGCCGCTATCGCATGCGGGGCTTCTCGCTGTTCAAGAAGATCCCGCATTGGGATGATCTGACCTTCCTGCCCGGCACGCTGACCCGCTTTGTGATCGAGGGCTATCGCGAGAAATGCGACACCCAGACGATCATCGGCCCGCGGGCGAAAAAGCCGATCAAGCTGGATATCCCGGTCTATGTCACCGGCATGTCCTTTGGCGCGCTGTCTTTTGAGGCAAAAACCGCATTGGCCCGGGGTGCCACCATGGCGGGCACCGCGACCTGCTCGGGCGAGGGCGGCATGATCCCGGACGAACGGCGGTATTCCACCAAGTGGTACTACCAGTGTATCCAGAGCCGCTACGGCTTCAACCCGCATCACCTGATGCTGGCCGATGCCTGCGAGTTCTTCATCGGCCAGGGCTGTAAAGTCGGCCTGGGCGGGCACCTGATGGGCCAGAAAGTCACCGACCAGGTGGCGGAGATGCGCTCGCTGCCCGCAGGGATCGACCAACGCTCCCCCGCCCGGCACCCGGATTGGCTGGGCCCGGATGACCTCGCGCTGAAGATCCAGGAGATCCGCGAGGCGACTGATTGGCAGATCCCGATCCAGCTGAAACTGGGCGCAGCACGGGTCTATGACGACGTGCGCATGGCGGTGAAATGCGACCCGGACGCGATCTATATCGACGGGATGGAGGGCGGCACCGGCGCGGGTCCCCACCTCGCGACCGAGGATACCGGCGTCCCCGGCATGGCGGCGATCCGTCAGGCGCGCAAGGCGATCGACGATCTGGGCAAACGCGGCGAGATCACGCTGGTCTATGCCGGCGGCATCCGCAACGGGGCGGACGTGGCCAAAGCCATCGCGCTGGGTGCCGACGCCATCGCGCTCGGCCACTCGGTCCTGATGGCGCTGAACTGCAACAAGGACATCGAAGAAGCCAATTTCCAAGAGGAAATGGGCGTCGATCCCGGCTATTGCTATCACTGCCACACGGGCCGCTGCCCGGTGGGTGTGGCAACGCAGGATCCCAAACTCCGCGCCCGCCTGAACCCGGATGAGGCGGCGGAGCGGGTCTATAACTTCCTCCACACCCTAACCATCGAGGCCCAGCTCTTCGCCCGCGCCTGCGGCAAGACCAATCTGCACAGCCTCGAGCCGGAGGATCTCGCCGCCCTGACCATGGAAGCAAGCGCCATGGCAGGTGTTCCCCTCGCCGGCACCGACCACACCGTCGGTGTCGCAGACTATCACCACTTCTGAGGAGGGACCCATGGCGGGCACAAGCTATAAGGGCTCCGAGATCAAAGACGTCGACCAGTTCGTCAAAGGCGACGGGCTGGACTCGGCGCGCGAAAAGGAGATCGGCCAGCATATCGGCTATCGCTATGATGTGAACCTGGTGCCGGATTACGACCGGATCACGCCCTTCCTGACCACATATATGGAGGTGATGGGCTGGGACGATCTCAACTGGCTCGAAGACGTCCATATGGGCTATGAAGAAGGCCACCCGGCGGTCTTCGACCGCAACATCAATGGCTGGGTCCGCGTGCCCGAGAGCATTGACTTGCCGGACAATCAGCAGGACCGTGACATGATTGCGCGTGAGCTGCTGATCAAGTTCCAGATGTCGCCGAACCACCCTCTGGTGCAGCTCCGCGAGGCTTACAAAAAGTTCTGAGGAGAGAGACCCATGCGCCCGCTCACCATTGCCTGCCTCCAGACCCGCCCGATGCCGGATTTCGACACCGCCATCGCCGAGGCGCTGGAGCTGGCCGAGCGGGCGGTGGTCGAGGGCGCCGAGTTCCTGACCCTGCCGGAATATTGCGGCGGGTTGGTCACCGAAGGCTCGGCTATAAAGGCCCCCGCGGCGCCGGAGGAAAGCCACCCGGTTTTGCAAGCGCTGCAAGGGTTTGCGGTACAGCAGTCGGTCTGGATCATGGCCGGTTCGGTTGCCGTGCCGGGGCCCGAGGGGACGATCATCAACCGCGGCGTGGTGATCGATGCGACCGGCGCGCGGGTCGCGCGCTATGACAAGATCCACATGTTCGACATCCAACTCTCCGAGACCGAGGTGTATCGCGAGAGCGCCTATGTCTCGCCAGGGTCCGAGGCGCGGCTGGTCCCGACCCCCTGGGGACAGGTGGGCCACACCATCTGCTATGACCTGCGTTTTCCCGGGCTTTATAGGGACTTGGCGCAAGCAGGTGCCGAGATCCTGTCCGCCCCCGCCGCCTTCACGCAGAAGACGGGCGAGGCGCATTGGCATGTGCTCAACCGGGCGCGCGCCATCGAAAATGGCTGCTTCGTCGTCTCGCCCTGCGCCCATGGGGCCGTGCCGGGCGGAGGCGCCGCCTATGGCCATTCGCTGATCATCGGCCCATGGGGCGAAGTTCTGGCAGATGGCGGCGAGGGTCCCGGCGTGATCACTGCGAAGATCGATCTCGACCAAGTGTCCGAGGCGCGCGGGCGGATCCCCAGCCTCGGCCATGACCGGGCCTATGCGCCGCCCGCCACGCCTGCACAGGCGGCGGAGTGATGCTGGCGCTCGGCCTCCCGATGGGACTGGACCCGGCGGCGGAGAAGCTGCGAACCGGGTTCCTGCGCTGGCAATG
>JBCBIS010000266.1:0-4363 GCA_038524325.1 Pseudomonadota bacterium | reverse complement strand
GAGCGGAGAACCGACCGAGGCACGGGACCGCGCGGGCAAATGGTTGTCTGGCGCGGGGTTGCGGCCGACCCGCCAGCGCATGTGCCTGGCCGAACTGCTTATCGGAGATGGCTGCAACCGCCACGTGACAGCTGAAAGCCTGTTCGAGGCGGTTCAGGCCACCGGCGGCTCAGTCTCTCTCGCCACGGTCTACAACACACTCCGCTCGTTCACCGAGGCGGGGCTGCTCAACGAGATCACCGTCGACGGCACGCGCAGCTATTTCGACACGAATGTCTCCGACCACGCGCATTTCCATTTCGATGATGGCCGCGTGGTGGATGCCTCCGAAGGCCCAGTTCCCCTGGCCACCCTACCCGAGATCCCCAACGGCTATGAAATATCGACCATCGACGTGGTGATCCGCTTGCGGGAAAAACTGAAGCCCTGACTCATTCTGAGTGACGGTCCAGATCTGCTTTAACCCGCCAATTTGTAAACGCAGCCCCTAGCGGTCGAACACCTCGTCCGGGTCGACGCCCCAGAGAGCCGTTTTCGGTGCCCAGCCTCGGTGGTCCTGGATCGTGACCTCGCACCAGGCCGGTCGGCAGGCGGCAAGCCGGGCGACCACGCCCTGATGGACCTCGGCGGTGGCATCCTCGGCCTCGCTGGGCCGGCGCCGCAACAGGATCTTCGGGGCGGTGATCAGAACGGTCCTCCGCCCGGTCAACAGCGCGTGATAGACCCAGCCACCGGCGCCGTCGCTGTCGACGATCTCGCGCCAGTCGCCATATTCCTCGATCACCTGCACCGGCAATCCAGCCCGGCGAAACACCCAATCCTTGGGATAGTTCAACCCCGGTCCCCGCCGCACATTGATCTCGGAGGACCGCAGCGAGACATAGCGGGGCAGGGGCAAATTGGTCACCGGCCCCAGGGCCTGGCCGAACGCCCGCCCGCCTCCGACCCACGGCGCAAGCGGCAGGGCGCCCAGCCCGATCATCACCGAAAACTCCCGACGCGTCGGTCGCATCCTGCCCATTCTCCTGCCTCGATCCCTCTCCGGTGGCGATCCGGTCCGCATTGGCCCAGCCCGCCGGAGAAATTGACAGAGCCGTGGTTTTACCCCTTCTCTCCCCGTCGCCAGGGTCTTATCACGGGGTCCAAAGGGAAGGAAAAGGATTTTCTAGCATGCCGCGAGAGCGCTTGAAGGTTACCGTCACGCGCAAACTGCCTGCGCCGGTCGAGACGCGGCTGAGCGAGCTGTTCGAGGTCAGGCTGAACGACTCAGACCAGCCGATGTCCGAGGCCGCGCTGGCCGAGGCGATGCGCGGCTCCGACGTTCTGGTTCCCACCCTGACCGACAAGATCGATCAGCGCCTGCTGGCCCAGGCCGGCGACCGGCTGAAGCTGATCGCGAATTACGGCGCCGGGGTCGATCACGTGGATGTCGAGACCGCCCGCTCGCGCGGCATCCTGGTCTCGAACACGCCGGGCGTGCTGACCGAGGACACTGCCGACATGACCATGGCGCTGATGCTGGCCGTGCCCCGCCGCATGGCCGAAGGCGCGCAGATGATGCAGTCCGACGGTTGGGCGGGCTGGAGCCCCACGGCGATCATGGGCCACCGGATCTGGGGCAAACGGCTGGGGATCCTGGGCATGGGCCGGATCGGCCAGGCGGTGGCCCGGCGCGCCCAGGCCTTTGGATTGCAGATCCACTATCACAACCGCAAACGCCTGCATGCCGACATCGAGGAGGCACTGGAGGCAACCTATTGGGAGAGCCTCGACCAGATGCTCGCCCGGATGGACATTATCAGCGTGAACTGCCCGCATACCCCGGCGACCTTCCACCTCCTCTCGGCCCGGCGGCTCGATCTGGTCAAACCCTCTGCCTATATCGTCAATACGGCCCGTGGAGAGGTGATCGACGAAAACGCGCTGACCCGCAAGCTGGCCAAGGGCGAGATCGCGGGCGCGGGCCTCGATGTCTTCGAGCATGAGCCGGGCGTGAACCCGCGCCTGCGCGACCTGCCCAATGTGGTGCTGCTGCCGCATATGGCCTCGGCCACCGAGGAGGGCCGGCTCGAGATGGGCGAGAAGGTCATCATCAATATCAAGACCTTCGCCGACGGCCACCGTCCGCCCGACCAAGTCGTCCCATCGATGCTGTGATGGCCAGCGGGCTGGACAGTTTCGAATGGGTCTGCACCTGCTGCGGCCTGCGCCATCGCGGTGTCCCCGATCTGGCCTTTCGCAGCCCCTTCGTCGTCGAGGAGGGGGAGCGCGGCAATCCAAGGGTGGTGATCGAGGACAAGACCGATGATGCCTGCGTCCTGACGGTCGATGGCGACCGGGCATTCTTCATCCGCGGCGTGCTGCCGATCCCAATCAGGGGCTCGGAGGAAAGCTTTGGCATCGGGGCATGGAGCACATTGTCCGAGGCCTCGTTCGACACCTATTGCTGTGGAGTCCCCCGCGCGGATCAGGGGCGGAGCGGCTCATTCTATGGGTATCTCGCGAACGAGGTCCCAGGATTTCCCGGGTCGATGAACCTGGTTCTGGATGTGGCGCCGCAAGACGGGCGCCTGCGGCCGCTCCTCCATGTCCAGGCGGGGGAAGATCGCTCCGGCCTCTCCGCTGCGCAGGCCGAGGGATGGGACCGGGCCCAACTCGGCGCGTTCCTCAGCAATACCTGCGGCGGCGCGGCATGAGAGTGCTCGTCCGCCCCGCCTGCCCCGCCGACCGCGACGCCATCGTCGCGATCCATTGTGCCTCCTGGCGCGACTCCTATCGCGAGATCATGCCGGAGGACCGTCTTGGCCCCGGGCTGGAGCGCGAGCGGGGTGCGCTCTGGGATCGGATCTTCTCGACGCCCAAGCCCGGCACTGTGGTTCTGGTCGCAACCGAGGGCGCGGTGCGGGGCTTTCTTCTCTCCAGCCCCGATCCGGACGATCTGGCGGTCGATTTCATCCACGCCCTGCATGTCGATCCACAAACGCGCGATGCGGGAGTCGGCACCCTGTTGATGCGCGAATGGTCGGACCGGCTGCTCGCCATTGGCCGCAGGCAGGCCAAGCTGGCGGTCGGTGAGGAAAACGCCCGTGCGCGGGCCTTCTATGCCCGTCTGGGCGGGGTGGAGGGACCGGTCTTCATCGATCCGCATGACGATATCGGCGACGCCCCGGCGCGGCATATCACCTGGAGCAATCTCGCCGAGATCGGCATCCGGGCACGCGGCGAGGCGGTTAGGCGCCTCGCCCCGCCGTCTGCGCTGACCGCCGCGGATCAACCCGGTTGGAGCGGCGCGTCCCATCCCATCCCGGCGGCAGCCCAAGCGACCGCCCGGCGCAAACAACCCTTGGGCGACGCCTTCGGCCTCAGCGATTTCGGTGTCAACCGGGTCGAGATCGACCCCGGCACCCATTCGACCATCAGCCATTTTCACAGCCATGAGGACGAGTTCGTTCTGGTCCTGGAAGGCGCTCTGACGCTTATGCGCGATGGCGTCGAGACACCGCTGGCCGTCGGAGACTGCGCCGGCTTTCCCGCCGGGACCGGCCCCGCGCATCGGCTTGAGAACCGCGGCGATCAGATGGCGGTGTATCTCGAGATCGGCTCCCGCCGTCCGGATCGGGACGTGACCCGCTATCCCGGCGAGGACCTGATCGTCGATCGCGGCGCGGATGGCGGGCGGTGGTTCCAGCGGCTCGACGGCACGCTGCTCCGCCGAGCGGAATGACGATGGCAGCGCATGCGGAGCGGGTCGACCGGGCCTTTCAGGACTGGCTCGCCGCGCAGAACGCCCTGATCACGGCAGAGCGGCCGGCCTGGGACACGATCCGCGAGACAAACAGGGCGGCGACCCGGCTCGGCCACTCGATCGGAGGGGTGGTGCCGCCGCCACCCCTGCCTTTCCCGTTTCGCGATCTACCCTCGCGCCCGCAGCCGAAGGAGCCGGCACATCAGCGCTTTCTGAACGCGGATCTGATGCTGAAAACCCGCCTCGCGCCGGCTTGGCTGGACGCCGCGGATGCGCTGGTCCAAGCCGATCCGCGTCACCCGCCCGCCGCGCTGAGGGCCTGGGGCAAGGCGCTGGACGAGGCGTTTTATGAAGTGACCGGCGCGCCCGGCTTTGCCGCCGTACAGGCAGAATGGGTGCGCGCAGCGCTCGGCTGTGGGTTCTCCTTGATCCCGCCCGACATCCCGTTGCCCGGTAAACTTCCTCCGATCGCGCGGACACCTAAGTCCGAGATCTGGCGAAATGGCCCCGCCAGCCTGGCGCGGTATCGGGCCGGCTCCGGCACGCCCCTGATCATTGTCCACGGTTTGATCAACCGTCAGACCGTGATCGACCTCATTCCAGGCGACTCACTGGTCG
>JBCBIS010000265.1:0-4432 GCA_038524325.1 Pseudomonadota bacterium | reverse complement strand
TGATGCTGTCAAAACCGGAGACGCCTGAACGGTCGGCATTCGCGATCCACCGCTCCCAATCCAGTCTGGCGCGGGCCTGGAGCTCGGCGATAATGGCGAGATCCGGCTCGATCACCGTCAAGCCACCGGCCACCATGGCGCGCTTTGCCGCTGCCTCCGCCGCATCCCAGGCCTCCGACCGGGCGGCGAGTGCTTCGCCGGAGAGCTCCTCGATCAGGCGGCGGTCATCCGGCGGAAGCTCGGCCCATTTCTGCTCCGAGATAAGGATGGCATAGACCGGCGCGGAGACGCCGCCATCGATCTCCAATGCCGCCGCCGTCTGCTGGCCGATCCCGAGGGACTGGGCGGCCAGATAGGTCAACGCCATCCCTTGTTCGGCCATCGTCTCGGGGTCCAGCGCATCGCCCGCAACGCGGAGCAGGTCGGCATCAGACGTCACCTGATCGCTCACAAAGATCTGCGACGGCGGCCCGGCAACGAAACCGAGAAGGCGTGCCCCATCGAACTTGTCTCCATCGGCGGCGAAATACGCGCGATACACCCGCCAGAGGGCCGTCGCCGTCTCGCTCCCGCTGCCCGCCGCCAGGGGCAATCGGGCAAGTTGGAGGAGCGGATGGCTCTCGGAGAGATCCCCCAGAAAGACATAGCCGGCGTCGATCGCGCCTGACTGGATCAAGGAAAGCTGCGCGCGCATGTCCCGGCTGGGTTCGGCCGGGTCGGTGAATCGGATCCGCCCGGCGCTCGCCCGTTCGATCGCCACCAGATAGGGATCGACAACCGCTCGGTTCAGCACGAATTCGGGTTGAGAGGTGCGGTTGAAGACAATCTCGGTCCGCGTTCCCTGTGTCGCTGCGACCGGCAGCGGTTGTTCTTCGGGCTCAGGCTCGAATTCGAACTCCGGTTGGGCAGGCGACAGAACAGCCGAGAGCGGCGCGTCGAGGTCACAGGGGATCCGCAGAACTGTGCCGACCTCCAACAGGTTTGGGTTGGCGCCCATCCGGTCGATATTGAACCCGTGCAGTTTGCGGAACTGATTGGGGCCATAGGCTTGACGCGCAATGATGCTTAGCGTGTCGCCCGGCTGAACCGTGTAGTCCTGACCACAGACGATCCGCGCCTGCGCCGCCGCGTCCGGGGGCATCAGCAGTGCCAGCCCCATTGCGATTGCACAGACCAGCGAAGGTCCTGTCAGCCAAGTGTCCCGCGTCACACGCATTGCCTCTTCCACACCCGGTATGTGCTTAGGGGATTGCAAGGTTCTCTTCAAGCGGTGTCCGTCAAATCCCGCGCATT
Source organism: Pseudomonadota bacterium (assembly GCA_038524325.1). GTDB lineage: Bacteria > Pseudomonadota > Alphaproteobacteria > Rhodobacterales > Rhodobacteraceae > Thermohalobaculum. The sequence continues at coordinate 3,139 of JBCBIS010000265.1, read as the reverse complement.
GAAATGCGGCGAAATCACGGCAAGACAGGATGTTATTCGGACAAGCTCACACAAGCGTGTCGCTGAGCGAGGCCGCGGCGCACACGCGCCGGCCCTTCGCGCTTGCACATCAAACGGACGGCGGGCAGAGTGCCGCGAAACAGCCATCGGAGGCCGGCACCGCATGAAAAAATGGGCAAAAATCCTTGCAGGCATCGCGGTGGTCGCGGCGGTGATCTGGTCCGGGCTGTGGTATGCTGGCAAGGGCGAGATCGAAGCGCGGATGGATGCCGAACTGGCCCATCTGGCGCAAGCGGGCGACAAGGTCCGTTTTGCAACGCGCGAGGTCGGCGGCTTCCCTTTCGGCTACGAGGTGACACTGACGGATGTCGAGGTCGATACCGGGCAGGATCTGATCTCGATCCGAATGCCGAGCACAGTCAGCCGGGCGGATCTCTCGGCCCCGGACAGGCTGGTGACGGCCCTGCCATCGGCATTCACCGTCACCTTCCGCCCGACCGAGGAGATGCGTGCAGCCAACACGGTCCTTGCGGAGGAGATGCTCTTCGAAGTTGAAACGGTGGCAGGCGAGATCATCACCGCCGGCCTGCCAGGCTTCAACCGCAGCCTGGACGTTGTCGCGGAAAGCCTCCTGATCGTGCATTCGCAGGAGGAGCGGAACACCCATTTGGCGGTGGAATTTGCTGAGATGGCGTGGGAGACGGTCCTGCCCGCCGAACCTGCGGAGGGCGACGTGCGCAGTTCGGGCCAGATCGGCTTTCTCGATTATGTTTTCACCGGCCGGGGCGACGCTGACCAGCTTGTCACGGTCGAGAGCCAATCCAACGACATTCAGTTTACCGGCGCGTATGAGCGCGGCGCTCAGGGCCAGCAGGGCACGCTGGAGGAGCTGATCAGCTCGATGAACTACCTCGCGGGCGAGACCGTCACCCGCTTTGCAACGGAAAGCGCCAGCGAAGGCCAGCCCGGCGGGGCCGTCACCCTGACCAGCGGGACGGCTTCGGCGACCCTGGCGCTCAACGCTGGCCAGTTGGAGGTCCGCGGCGAGACCCGGGGCAATCGGTGGGAACTGTTGCCGGATGACGCCGATCTTCCCTATCGCGGAGCGGTGGATATCGACATCATCGACATGATCTACCGCGCGCCTTTCGCGCCTTCAGAGGATATGCAGCCCTTTGACCTGAAATTCGCCATGGCGGGGTTTCAGCCCGAACAATCGGTCTGGAGCATCTTCGACGCCGAGGAACGGCTCGACCGCTCGCCTGCCGAGATGACGGTGGATTTCGAGGGCACCATGCGCCTCACCAAAGCTCAATCCCAGTTGCGCCCGGGCGAAGCGCCGCCGCTGGAGTTCGGCAATCTGGTCGTCAATCGGATCGATCTGTCCGCTCTCGGCGCCACCGCAAAGGCCAAGGGGAATGTTGAGTTTCTGCAGCCAATCAATGTGCCGATGGGCCGGATCACCCTGCGGCTGAACCAGGTGGTCGAGGTGATGACCAAAATGGTCGAAGCGCAGATCCTGACGCCGGATGTCCTGTTGATGGGCAGCATCATCAGCCAGACCTATCTGACCGAGGACCCCGAGAGCGGCGAATTGATTGCAGAGATCGAGATGGGGCCAGAAGGCGTCACGGTGAACGGCAAACCCATCGGCGCCCCGGCAGCGCGATAATCGCACCGCTCCGCCATAATCGTGAGTGCGTTCGCAATAGGCGCGGCCCGGGGGATCGGCTAGGGTCGCGCGCCATGCTTGATTCTGCTTGCCTGACCCGTTTCTTGCCGCGCTTTGCGTCGGCGCTTCTGCTCTGTTTAACCGCGGCCTGCGCCTCCGACGAAGGCTTGGACGAGGAGCTGTTCGAAGCACCCGAGACCTCGGTCGCCTATCAGGCCGAGATCACCGGGCTGCCGGACGAGGAGATGACCGCACTCGCCCAGACGGCGCTGGCCACGTTCCAGCGCCAGGACGATGGAGCGCAGAGCCTGCCCTTCCTGAAGCGCCGCGCCGAGGCGGACCGGGCCGTGCTGACCAAGCTGCTGCGCTCGCGCGGGTACTATACCGGTGAGATCGAGATTGAGGTCGTCGAGACCGAGCCTGAAGAGGACAGCGAGACCGATGCCCGCGTCAGCTTCACGGTCGACCCGGGCGAGCCGTTCACCCTGACAGGCCACGAGATGCCGGTGACCGCCCGGGGCACACCGCCGGCGCTGGACCCGGCAGAGCTCGGCTCGCCCGTTGGTCAGGTCGCGGTCGCGGCTGCCATTGTGGACGCGGAAACACGGGCGCTGGCCGCCCTGCGCGGCGCTGGCTTTCCCTATGCGGAAAAGGAAAAACGTCGGGCCGTCGCCGATCTCGAAGCCAAGGAGCTCGAGGTCACCACCCCCTTCGCCGCCGGCCCGCTCAGCATCTATGGGGATCTGAGCTTCACCGGGCTCGACCGCGTGCGCGAGGATTACCTCCGCACCTATCTTGATTTCGAGGTCGGGCAGACCTTCTCGGACGAAGCCCTGCGCGACTATCAGAGCGAGCTCTTGGCCACCGACCTGTTCAACACCGTCACCGTGCTGCCGCCGGAGAAACCGCCCGAAGGGGCGGCGCCCGTGCCGCTGCCGATCGAGGTCTCGGTCGAGGAGCGGATGCCGCGCACCGTCTCCGCCGCCGCACGCTACAACACGGACCGGGGGCCCTCGGTGCTGCTCGGGTTCGAGCATCGCAACCTGTTCGGCGCCAACGAGACCTTCACCGCCGAGCTCGAGGGCGGGGCGGAGGTGCAGCGCCTGACGCTCGGCTATCTCGAGCCGCAATGGCTCCGTGATGGGCAGGATTTCCGCGCTGGTTTTGAACTGGCGCGCGAGGAGGACGATGCTTTCGATGCCCTCACTGCCACGCTGACCGTCGGCGTCAATCGCCGCCTCTCGCCGTTCTGGACAGTCGGCGCGGGCGGGTTGCTCGAGGCCAGCCTGATCGATGACAGCGATACCGGCGAGACAGAGAGCTATCTCGCCGGGCTCCCGCTCTTCGCCGCCTATGATGGCTCCAACGACCTGCTCAACCCGACTGCGGGACAACGGTTCCGGGCCGAAGTGACGCCCTTCGCCGGGATTTTCGACGACGAAGCTGTGGGGTTCACCTCGATCGACC
>JBCBIS010000264.1:0-4538 GCA_038524325.1 Pseudomonadota bacterium | reverse complement strand
GTCGCCTTCGACGAGGTCCTGCTCGAGCTTGCCGCCCGCCGCGGCCAGTCCGGCATCGCCGAGAAAGCCGGGCGCGGCAGGCCACCTGGCGAGGACCCCGCTTGACGCTGCCGGTCCTGGTCATCAACCGAGCCTGCGACACCGGGCGCCTGCAGAAGTTCAAGCAGCGCGCCCGCCTCCACGGCGTCAAACCGCAGCGGATCGCGGCTCTCGACGGGCACCGGGCGGATTGCCCCTTCCATCTCTGGGCCGATTTGATCGGCCCGCAATTCTGGGGTGGCGACCGGATCAAACCCGGGGCGCTGGCCTGCTATCTCTCGCATCGCCGCGCCTGGACCCGGGTGGTCGAGGCCGGGTATCCCGCCGCCCTGATCTGCGAGGACGATGCCGATCTGACCGAACCACCCGACCGGATCGCCGCGCTGGCGGCCGAGACACCAGACCTCGACCTGATGTTCGCCAATGACCGGCTGGCCGCCGGAGGCGCGGGCACGCTCTCGCTGGAGGCAGCGCTGGCCGCCATGACCGCCCAGGCCCCGGGCGCCGATTGCTATCTGATCACCGCCCAGGGCGCTCGTGCGATGCTGGAGCGCAGCGCGGCCCAGCGCATCGTCGCCGGCGTCGACTGGGCGATGATCTGGAACGGATTGCCGCGCGAGGCCGCCCGCGTGCGGCCCGAATTGCAAAGCCTCGACGCCATGCTGGCACAGGGTGCCGGCGCGGCGCCACCGCTGACCGTCCGGGTTGCGGGCCAGCCCATGGCCGCGTTGCGCGGCGGGCCCAGCAGCATCGCCCATGGCCTCACCGTTCCGATCGCCGCCCTGAAGACCCAGGCGGCGAAGCTGGTCCATGCCGATTACGCCGCCCAGATCGGCCGCGGCCTGACCCGGCTCTCCTTCCTGGGCCGCTCCGGCGCCGATCCGGTGATGGAGGCGCATCGCTCCGGCACCCTGTGGGAGGAAGCCGCCCTCTCCGCCCTGATCCGCCGCCTGCCGGAAGGCGCGCGGGCGCTGGATGTCGGCGCGCATCTCGGCAACCACGCCATCGCGCTCGCCCGTTGGGCCGGGGCCGAGGTGATCGCGGTCGAGCCGAATCCCGAGATCACCCGCCTCCTGGCCATGAACATCGCGCTGAACCGGGTCGAGGGCCGGGTCCGGATCGAACCGCAGGCGCTCGGCGCTGCGCAGGGCACCGGCACGCTGGCGGTGCATCGCCGCCGCCCCGGGCAGAGCAGCGTTACCCCCGGCCCGGCCCCCGCCGAGGCGCCACCGATGCGCGACGACCTGCCCGCCTTCGACACGCCCGCGACCCCGCGCAAGCAGGTCGAGATCGTGCCGGGCGACGATCTGCTGGGCGAGACCCGGATCGACGCCCTCAAGATCGACACCGCAGGCCGCGAGATGGACGTGCTGCGCGGGCTCAAGAAAACCCTGCGCCGCTGCCACCCGCTGGTGCTGGTCGACCATGGCCTGGCGGATGCCGAGCGGGTGGCCGGCTTCCTCGACCGCTGCGGCTTGACCCTGCTCGAGCGCTTCGCGCATGACAAGGGCGCGCGCCAGATCGGCTTCTTCGGCCCGGGGTCTCCCGTAGGGCAAGGCAGCTCCGTTGTTCCCGAAAAAAATCCCTGACATCAAGAAATCCCGAGAGACAACCCCGCAGTCCGTTGCCGCGTCCTCCGGAACCCGGCGGATCCGCCCCTGACACCAAAGGTGTCGGAGATGACCCCGTCCGCCCACCTCCCTAACACCTCCAGACAATCAAGCGTTCGGGCTGGGCGCGGAGTGGTCGGCGGCTGGGAGACGCCCTGTGCCCATGGGCATAACTGCCGCAACTCGATCCGCATCGCGCCAAGACCCGCCTCAAGCGCCCGCACCGCCCCCCGATCCGTAAGGATCGGGGGGCGGGTATGTCGTGTCGGCCCGCCAGGGCCGACTCCGTTTGGCAGGCCGTCCTCAGGCCAGGTTCGAAGGGGTCTCCCAGGCAAAACTCCGGACCGGCCCTGCCGGAGCGCGGGCAAAGCGCGCCGTCCCGCAAGACGACCGCCCTAAAATGCATCGCTCAGCTCAGTCGGGCCGCCCGCTCCATGGCCTGCGAAATGAATCGCCCGGCCTCGGCCACCGCCTTGGGGCTGGCTGCGAGCAGACGGGTCAGCACCGGCCAAGCGTGGGGCAGGCGCGGCCAGAGTTCCAGGCGCACATCGCCGCCCGCTGCGCGCAGGCTCCCGGCCAGGCCCAGCGCGTCATCCTTCAGGATCTCATAGGTCGACGCGAAGATCAGACTGGGCGGGGGCGCCCGCAACTGCCCCAGCATCGGCGAGGCCCTCGGGTCGCGCGGATCCTGACCGGCCAGATAGAAGGCGACCACCTCGCGCGCCCGCTGACCCGGCAGCATCGCATCCCAGCGCAGATTCCTCCGGTGGCTCTCACCTGAAAGCGTCATGTCCGTGAAGGGAGAGAACCCCACGGCGGCGGCCGGCGGCGGCAGATCCGCCGCCTCGATGGCGTGCAACAGGCCAAAGGCCAGCCCGCCGCCCGCGCTATCCCCGGCCAGCGCGATCTGCCCCGGCGCATGGGTCCGCAGCAAGTGGCGATAGCAGGCCAGCGCATCCTCCAGCCCCGCCGGAAACGGATGCTCGGGCGCCAGACGATAGGCCGGCAACAGCACCCGTACCCCCGCCGCCCCCGCCAGATGGGCGGCAAGATGGCGATGGGTCTCGGGCGAGCCCATCACATAGGCCCCGCCATGCAGATAGAGGATCACCCGGTGCCGGTCGGGCCGCCCCAGGCTGACCCAGAGCACGCGGATCGGCCCAGCGGGGCCCGGCAGGCGATCCTCGGCCGCATGCGCCCCGTCGGGCATCCGGAACCACAGCCGCGCGGCGCGCTCGAACTTCGCGCGCAACCGCTGCGGGCTGGCGATCAGGCGGAGCGGCAGGCGCACCAGCAGCCGCAGCGCCGGGGTCACCAGCCAGAGCGGCAGGGGCATCAGCCGCGCCGGCGCTCGATCGCGTCCCAGATCAGCCCGGCCGTGTCGGTGCCGTCGAAACGCTGCATCTCCTGCAGGCCAGTGGGCGAGGTCACGTTGATCTCGGTGAGATAGTCGCCGATCACATCGATCCCGGTAAAGATCAGCCCCTTCTCACGCAGGGTCGGGCCCAACCGGGCGCAGATTTCCAGGTCGCGGGGGCTGAGATCGATCTTCTCGGGCCGCCCGCCCACATGCATGTTCGAGCGCGTCTCGCCCGCCTGCGGCACCCGGTTGATCGCGCCAATCGGCGCGCCGTCGACCAGGATCACCCGTTTGTCCCCGGCCGAGACGTCCGGCAGGAATTTCTGTACCATCAGGGGCTCGCGATTGATGCCCACGAACATCTCGTGCAGCGAGGCGAGATTGCTGTCATCGGGCTTGATCCGGAACACCCCGGCGCCGCCATTGCCATAGAGCGGCTTGACGATCATGTCGCCATGCTGGGCGCGGAAGGCTTTGATCTGCTCCAGCGAGCGGGCGATCATGGTGGGCGGGATCAGATCGGCGAATTCTAGGATCAGCAGCTTTTCCGGGCAGTTGCGCACCCAGAACGGATCGTTCACCACCAGGGTCTCGGGATGGATCCGCTCGAGCAGATGGGTGTTGGTGATATACGACATGTCGAAGGGCGGATCCTGGCGCAGCAGGATCACATCGCAGGCGCTCAGATCCTGATCGCGGCGGGGGCCGAGCGTGTAGTGGTCGCCCTTGGCGCGGCGCAACTCCAGATCGCAGCCCGTGGCAATGACGCGGCCTTCGCGCCAGACCAGATCCTCGACATGGTAATAGAACAGGCTGTGGCCGCGGTCCTGGGCCGCCATGGCCATGTGGAAGGTCGAATCGGCCTCGATATCGATGGGCCCGATCGGGTCCATCTGGATGGCGACGGAAAGCGGCATGGTTCGGTCCCTCTTGGCGGTCCCTTCTGGTGTGGACCCCCTAGATCTATTGCCGGAGGTCCCGGGTCAAGCCCGGGACCGCGCGGCCCGAACCGTCAGCCGACCTTGGCCAGTTGCTCCACCCGGCGCGGATCGTCAATGGTCAGTGCGTGGTTGACCACATGGCGCACCCCGGGGACCGATTGGGCATGGCGGATGACCCGCTGCAACTCGGCTTCGGAGCGGGCGAGACCGGTGATATGCACCGCCCCATCGACCGTGGTGATGTTGAAATTGACCGACCGGATGTCGAGATCGGTGAGCAGGTGATAGCGCAGCTGGTTCGAGATCCAGACATCGTTGAGATAGGTCTCAGTACCGCTGTCCTCGGCGATGGCGAGCTCGTCCGTCACCTCGGCGACGCCGGGCACGGCCCAGGCCTCGCGGGTCGCGGCGATCTGATCGGCCCGGCGCGGCACGCTGCCGGTCAGGACCACCCGCGCCTCGTGGACATCGACCGAGACATCGCGGAACAATTCTCCGGAATGGTTGATCAACCGGTTCTGGATCGAGATTTCGATCTCGACATCGGTCAGGGCTTGGCCAGTGGTCCGCTCCTGCAGGACCGACCGG
>JBCBIS010000263.1:0-4539 GCA_038524325.1 Pseudomonadota bacterium | reverse complement strand
CGAGAACACCATCACCCGCGACGGGCCCTGGGCCTGGTTCCGCCTGCTGGACGCGGCCGAGATCCGCCGGACCAATGTCTCAGACCGATCCCGCGTGATCTTCAATATCGGCGGGCGCATTTCGGTCTTCCAGCTCCGCGCTGGCTCGGCGCTGAACCCGTTCACCCTGCCCGCCATCGCCAGCTTCCGCTGCCCGAAATCGCTGTGAGACGATGGGGGGTGGCTATGGCATTTACGGCAAGATCCCGGGGGCGGGGGATTTCATCCGCCGCGGCTTGTCTCCGGAGTTCATCTCGGCCTGGGACGGTTGGATGCAGCGCTTTCTGCTCACCGGGCGCGAGGCCTTGGGAGGGCGCTGGCAAGACGCCTATTTCAGCGCCCCGATCTGGCGCTTTGCCCTCAGCCCCCGGATTGCGGGCGCCGCGGGCGTTGTGGGGATCGTGATGCCCAGTGTCGACCGGGTGGGCCGGCAATTCCCGCTCTGCCTCGCGGCCGAGTTGGAGGCGCAGGCCTGGCCGGCCTATCTCGCGGCATCGGACGCGTTCGAGACGCTGGAGAGTGCGGCGCTGGACAGTCTGGACGATGGTGGCACGCCCGAGAGCCTGGCGGCCGCGCTTGCGCCCCTGTCCGCGCCGGTGGCTGCACCGGTGGCCCATCCCTTCGCGCTCGGGCGTTCGGTCGCCCTGGCGACCCCGGCTCCGCTGCCCGCCGGCGCCGCGACCGCCACGCTCGCCCCGGCCGGGTCCCTGTGGATCTCGAGCCATGAGGGCCAGCACCGAATGATGACGAATGCGGACTTGCCAAGCACCGCCGAGGAGGCCACCGCCTTTTTCGACGGCGCCGCCCCCGCCTGGACCACAGGAGGCGCATGAGATGATCCTGCCCCCCGCCGCCGCCGACCGCCGCTACAGCGCCCGCACCCATGTGGGCCTGGTCCGCTCGGTCAATGAGGACTCGGTGCTCGCGATCCCGGAGCTGGGTATCTGGGTCGTTTCGGACGGTATGGGCGGCCATGCCGGTGGCGATTTCGCCAGTCAATCGGTGACCGAGGCTTTGGCGATGATCCCGCTCGATCTCGATCCGGCTTCCACCATGCATGCCGCCCGCGACGCGCTCCACGCCGCCCATCTGAACATCCGCGAGGAAGCGGCACGGCAGGGAGGCGCCACCATCGGCGCCACCGCCGTCGTCCTGGTGCTGGCGGGTGAGCATTTCGTCTGCCTCTGGGTTGGCGACAGCCGTCTCTACCGGCTGCGCGGCGGCCGGGTCGAGATGCTCAGCTCGGACCATTCGGTGGTGGGCGAGATGGTCGAGGAAGGCCGTCTGACCTGGGCCGAGGCCGAGCTCCACCCCCAGGCCAATCAGATCACCCGGGCCGTCGGCGTGGGCGAGGAGCTGATGATCGACAAGCGCCGTGGCGACGTGCTGCCGGGCGACCGGTTCCTGCTCTGCTCGGACGGGCTCACCAAATATGCCGGCGAGCCCACGCTGGAGCATTTCCTGGTGAACAGCCCGATCGAGACCGTGGCCGACGGTCTCCTCCAAGTCGCCCTGGATGGCGGCGGGGCGGACAATATCTCGGTCGTCGTCGTGGAAACCTGAGGAGGTCCCCAGACAAACCAATGCCCTGCTTTTGCAACACCCCCGCCGATGCCGCCAGGATGCGTTTCAACACTGGCATGTCTCTCTTGCTGCCAACCGTGCCGTTGAGCATGCAGCTTGTCGCCGCCCTGCCGGGGCTCGATCCGGCGAAGCGGGAGGATATTCAGATCGAGGCTGCGTTCGAAAGCATGCGCTTGCCAACGATCAACCTCGGCGGCGGCCCGCTGGCCTCGATTGCGCTGACCCTTTCGCTGGCAGTCGGGACATTCAAGATCGACAACCTGCCGCAGCTTGAATTCGAGATGCAGCAATCGGCGGAGAGCTTCAGCAAGAATGTCTGGCCAAAGCTGGGGTGGCTGACCAGCCTGAAGATCCAGCCGCTGCTCAACCTTGCCCTGGCGGCACGGCTGGCCCTGGACCTGCAGGCGCAGGGCATCGATCCGTTCAATGTGCAGGCGGGCGACTTGCCGGAGGCGCCCACCTCCTCCAGCTTCAACTTCCGTCTGACGCCGCCGCAATTGGCGATGGCCCGGCTGCTCGCGGGCCTGCCATCGCTCTTGAAGATGAACGAGGCGCTGAATCTGCCGCCCATCGGCGACCCGGAGTCGATGTCGAGCATGAGCCATTCCCTGAACGGGCTGGCCGGCCTCTCGCCTCCCTCGATCCAGATCCCTTTCCCGCTGATCCTGAAACTCGCGATGGTTCTGGAGTCGCTGGCGAAAATCCAAGAGGCGTTCGGCGATGAGGCACTAAGCCCGTCGGGAATGAGCTCGATCAACGCGATGCTCAGCCTCTGGGCCCGGTTCAACATCCCCATCCCGATGCCGGCGCTGGCCTTGAACACGAAGCTGGAGGGGCTGCCGCCATTGGACGACATCAACCTCGGCGAGAAAATCGCCGGGTCCAGCGGCACGGATTTCAGCAGCAGCTTCTCGCCGCCGAAACTGGCCATCCTGCCGTTCCTGAACGTTATGATCGCGTTGCATGCCGCGTTGAAGCTGGCGGTGGATATCGAGCCTTTCGACCAATGCGCGAGCTGCAACTGCGCCTGACCGCCGGGTTCAGGAGTCGAAACGGCCGAGCGCTTCTTCATCGCAGACGGCCTTGCCGAGCCGTTCCATCTCGGCAATCTGCGCGTCGCGGGACATCGGGGGTGCCGGGGTCTCTTCGACCGGTGCCTCGGCGACGGTCTCCTGCTCCGCCTGGACATAGTGGCGGTAGAGCACCCGCATCACATGGTCGACCCCCTCGGGCGCAACCTCGCGCAGATCTTCCAGGAAGTACCGGCCCCGTGTCGGCGCACCCGTAATGATCTCGTAGGACGGGAAATAGTCGTTCTGCGCATTCCCGCGGCAGACCATCTCGGCCGCGACCCGCAGCACCGATTTTGAATAGGTCGTCGCCGCCAGGACATGTTTCTTTTCACGGGTGGCGATCAGAGGCACGGGCGAGACGGTGATCAATGCGCGGCAGCCGGGATTCACATCGCGGATCCGCGCCAACGCCGTCGTCAAATCGCGGGTAACCTCGTGGATCTGGAAATTGCGGAAGACATGAAAGTCCGGGTCGTATCGCCCGCCCGAGGCCCCCGGCACGATCGGATAGACCGCGCCATCCTGCCGGTTCACCCAGGCTTCGGTGAGGCCCAGGGTGAACACGAAGACATCGGCTTCCTCGACCGCGCGGCGCACTGCGGCCAGATGGGTCTCGCGCGCTTCGGCCAACGCCTCGCGGCTCTCGAACCCGTCCGGGGTGACCGTGGGTCGATAGGGATCGCGGAACCGGTCATCGGGTTCCTCCCAGGCATCGTCGACGGGCTGAAAGCGGCCATAGGCACGCTCAACCAGTTGCAGCAGCTGTTTCGCGGTATAGACATTGCCGTAGCGTGCCGAAAAGACCGAGCTGGTCTCGCGCAACTCCTCCGGCACAGGCTCGGTGATGTGAAAGTTGAGGCCGTCGGCCTGAAACCTCCGCCCGATATGCTGTGCGAAACAGCTTCCCGCGGTGACCACCTTGTCATCCGGCGCAATTTGGAATTTCGGCGTGCCGACCGGATCGATATCCTCCGGAGCGACCGCGGCGACGCTGCGCGACCACCAGTGCTTGGGCGGCAATCGCCGGTAGGGGTTGCGCGGCTTGGGCGCACTCTTGGCCTTCAGCTCGGCCGGATCGAGCTCGACCGCCTCGATCCCCAGCCGGGAGAACAGGGCGCTGATGACCAGGGCGCCGTACCTGGAATTGCCGTGGGTCGGATCTTTCTGGGCATAGATCGGCTTCAGAGTGCCCTGCGCGCCGATCGCTTGCTGCGGCGGATCGATCAGTTCGGCCTCGTGCGCATGGGCAAAGTCGAGCAGCATCTCGCGATAGATCTTCCAGCAGGCGACACGATCCTCCTGCGGTGCGATCCCATGCTGCGACAGCATGCGCGAGAAATGCCCGGGCGTCGCCAGGACCATTTCGTTGGGCAGGGGTGGTGGCGGCATCGAGATGAAAATCGGCTTGCCGGGCGCCAGTTCGATCCAGCGGGTCATATCGTCGAAATGGTCCCGAGAGATCTTCATCATCCGGTCCCGCAACCGGCGGATGTCGAGACTGGCGCGCACACCGTTGGGCAGCCATTTGGAGGCATCCCCAACCGGATTGATCATGCCGACCGAGCTGTGCGCATTGCCGTGCAACACGAGACACACCGCCTTGCAGTCGTCTGACTGAGCGATCTTGATCGCCCATTCAGGGAACCGCTCGGTTTCCTGTCGCAGTTGGACGAAGGTGGCCACGTCATCCAAACTCTTGATCGGCGCGGTGCGCATGGCTTGGAGATGGCTGTGGCCGAGGCAGAGTATCGTCATGGCGATCTGACTTTTCTTCGATCCTGCGTTTTGCGGCTGCACACTAGGGGCTGAGCGACAGCGCGTCCACCGCGAAACTCGCTGTTCC
>JBCBIS010000262.1:0-4569 GCA_038524325.1 Pseudomonadota bacterium | reverse complement strand
GTCGCCGACCTGCCAGCCTTCGGGCACCTCGGCCAGCGTGAGCGACGTGTCTCCGGCCATCGGGTCGGTCGCCACCTTCAGGTGGGTGTCCTTCTCCTGGCCGTGCATCTCGACCTGGCCATGGCTGACGATGCCGCGGCTCAGCAGTTGCGGGTCCCAGCCGACATCGATCGCACCATTGTTGGCGATGACGATGTCGACAGTGACGCCGGCCTCGACCGGGTCGGCCTCGGTGCCGATGGTCAGCCGACCCGCGCCGTCGACGACCATGGTGTCGACGACCATCTTCGAGTCGCGGTCGGTGGCGAAATCCAGGTGCCCGTCGACGCGCACCGTGAACAGCCGTGCGTCCGAGACATCGTCATAGGTGACGTGCACCCCGTCGCCGATCACGACCCTGGCATCATCGCCCGGGATGATCCCGTCGGCCCAGGTCGCAGGATCGAACCACGACCCGTTCGACACCGCCACATGCGTCGCATCCGCGTGCTTGACCAGATCGAACACCGCTGCGTGCTCGCCATGCAGGGGACTGTCAGCATCGTGCGGATTATGACCAGGACCGTGGTCCCCATGCCCGCCAGTGCTGTCGTCATGGCTGGCATGGTCGTGATCACAGTCTTCGGCAGGGCCATAATCATGGTCTCCGCCGGACGCCTCGGGATCGTCGCAATGACAGATCGGACCACCCGTCTCCGGGCACGGCCCCATGACACCGCCGCCAAGATCGTCGGAGTGCTCAGAAGTGGACTGTTCGGCCTGCGCCAGCTCGAGCACGACCGGATCGCCCGCGCCCGGCATCTCCCCGGACCCCTCTCCGGATGCCTCGGTCTCACCGCCTTGCGGGACCGGGGCCGCTTCCCCGGAGTCAGAGAGTGTATTGTCCGGCGTCTCGGACTCACCGGACCCGGCCAGATCCGAGATCAGCGCCTCGTTCGAATCCGGCAGGTCTACGGCATTCGTAAACCCGGTTTCCAAAGCAAACGTATCGGTCGGAATTGTCATTCCCAGCTCCAGCAGATCACCCATCGCTGACAGGTGTCGCGGATCTGAATTAATTTGCCGTGAATATTCTAATACCTTTGTCGAAATATCATAGTAAACTTTCGTATAATCCAAATATAGGCTTGTATTATTATTTAAGAGAGTTGCAATTAAAATTGTTCGAAAAACAAGGACAATCTGTAACATCCGAGCCTCGCAAAACGGTTGCCATGGCATGCGCCGTGGCAGAGTCTCGTAACAAGAGCCGGCCCGTCAACCTTCCAAATGGGGGTGATGGCCGATGGGCAGAGTGAGGAGTGACGAATGCCGGTGTCAATCCAATGGGCTCTGGGCCTGTGCGCAGGTCTGGCGGGCGGCCTGCTCGGTGGCACGGTCGCCTTGGCAGAGGCACCGGGATATGCCGGGGTCGGGGTCTTCGAGGTTCCCGCACTGGTCGAGGCCGAGGCGCTCGTGCGGCTGAATCCGGGCGCGCCGGGCGCGCACCAGACGGCCATGGACTGGACCACGGCCTATCCCGATGCGGCCAACTTGCAGGTGACCGCGGCGCTGACCGCGCTGGCCGCCGGGGATGATGCAGCAGCAATCAGCCACCTGCTCGGCGCCAATGATCTGGGCGCACAAGGCTTGCGCGCGCTCCTGACAGCCCCGGCGCTGGCGCGGATCGCCGGGGATCCGCGGCTGGCGGACCTGCAGGACCATCCGGCAGCCGAGATATCCCCGCCTCCCCCGGCACTGGTCGAGGACCGCCGGGCGCCGGTCACGCCTGCCAACAGCACCTGGGATCCCGGCACGGCACGGGTTGTCAGCCGGTTCATTTTCCCGCCGATCCTGCGCACCTATGCCTTTGCCGACGGCACGCCCCAGGGACCGTTGGCCGAGCTGCAGCGGCTGGTGGCACGTGGCTTCGCGGCGGGCAATGCGGGCGACCTCTACGACAACCGCGACGACGGCCATTCCATCCTGCGCCGGGGCAAGCGCACGCAGCTAAGCCATGTCGCGTACGGCCCCGAAGCCCGGGCGGCCGGGCTGCACTATGGGCTGAACACCCGGATCCTGTTCGACGCACCGACCTTTGGCAATTCCTCGACCGCGCTGTCAGGCCCGAACTGGCGCTCGCAACCCCGGTTCGCGCTGACCAGTCCCGGCGGAGCGATCCGGCTGTCGCAGCTTTATACCAACAACCACGTCTATATCTTCCCCGAGGACCGCGACCACGACCCCGCCGCGAGCGGTGGGCAAGGTGATCTGCTGCCAGCGCTGACACCTTATGTTCTGATCAGCCAGGGATCTTCCGGCTCGGACCAGCCGCTGCTGCAGGCCGTCCAGGCCGTGCTGGCCGCATTCCCGCCCGAGGTGAAAGCGCGGCTGACGACCGAGAAGCTGATCGCCCCGATGGTTCAGCGCATTATCCGGCAGGGCCTGACCGGCGACCACGGGTATATGGATCCGGCGGCGCATCCGACCGTGATCCGGGCCGAGGATATCGATCTCGCGGCAATGATCCGGGCTGCCCAGGCGATGACGCCACAGACGATCCCGCCCGCGCCAAACCTGAGGGTGCTGCGCGAGACAGCACCACATGCCAGCATCTTCGCCGACGGGGTGACCGAGACGCTGTTCAACACGCCCGCCGCCGTGGCCCGGGCCTGGCGCGGCGGACCGGTCCGGCGCGATTACGAGCTCGAGGTCCGGGCCGAGGATCCGAACGGCCGCGATCTGACCTTCCACTGGCGCGTGCTGCGCGGGGACCCGGCGAGCATCCGCATCGAGCCACAGGACGAGGACGGCCGCCGCATCCGGTTGGCGCTGACCTGGCAGCCACCGCGGCCCGCGCCGCGCCAGCCCGGCATCACCGTGCCACGGGTCGACATCGCCGTCTTTGCCGACAATGGTGCCGAGATATCGGCGCCCGCGATCTTCAGCATGCTCTACCCGGCCTACCAGGCCCGCGACTACGATGCCGAGGGACGGCTGCTGTCGATCAAGTATCGCCCCGCCGATGGTGTCTATGCCGATCCGCTGATCTGGCCCGCGCGCGACTGGGAGGACAGCTTTCTGCACGACGGCGAAAAGCAGATGATCGGCTGGACCCGCCGGCGGGGCAGGCCGGGGCAAGAGGCCGTGACCCGCTTCACCGCGCATGGGCTGAAGGTGATCGAGACCGGGCCGGATGGCCGCGCGGCCCTGGCGCAGCGCGTGACCTATCCGGTGTCGCGCACCGAGACGGGGGCTCTGTTTGCGACCGAGACCGCGGCCAAGCAATACTTCCGTTATGACTATGCAAACGCCCAGGACCGGATCGGCCGCCCGATCCCCACCACGGCCCCCGCAGCGACGGACTGACGGCCCGCCCCTGCCTGGCCGATGCCGCGCCGCCACATGAACCTGCACACTATATATACAACGCTGCTGATGGCCCTGGTGTCGGGGCTTGCCGCCGCCGACCCGACACCGCCCACCCCACCCACCTGGGCCTTCGAACCCGGACAGGACCGCTTCGCCGAAGACGCTCTGCTGGATCTCGCGCATCTCAATGAAGCCAGGGCGGGCGAGACCGGGTTTGTCCGGCGCACGCCGGACGGCGCGGGCTTCGTGCGCGGTGACGGCACGCAGATCCGCTTCTGGGCGGTAAACAGCTATGTGACCCGCCAGGGCCTGCCCACGCTGCGCAACCATGCCCGGTTCCTCGCCAAGCGCGGTGTGAACATGGTGCGGATGCACGGCCAGATCCCGCAGGCGGGGCCCGATGGCGGCCCGCTCGAGGCGATCAACACCGAGGAACGCGAGCGCCTCTGGCAACTGGTCGCGGCGATGAAGGCCGAGGGCATCTATGTCACCTTCAGCCCCTATTACCCCCATGCCGTCCGCGCCGAGGCAGCCCGGCGCTGGCAAGTGCCGCAAGACAGCCCGGGTCTGACCGGGCTGATCTATGTCGACCCGGTCCTGCAGGCGGCCTACAAGGGATGGCTGCGCGAGACGCTGGTGCCGGTGAACCCGCATACGGGCCTGGCGCTGAAGGACGACCCAGCACTCGCGATCCTCCAGATGCAGAACGAGGACTCACTGCTGTTCTGGAGCTTCAACCACATCCGGGGCCGCGAGGCGCGGCTGCTGGGTGCCCGCTTCGGAGCGTTCCTGGCGGCGAAATACGGCACGTTGGACGCGGTCCGCGCGGCCTGGGGCGGGGTGGCGGCCCCAGCCCCGCTGGACGGGATGACCGATGACTGGGCGGGCGGTGTCATCGCCCTCTCGAACATCTGGGCCCTGACCGCAGCGGCCGACCCGGGCCGCGCAGCGGCTCGCCTGCGCGATCAGGCGGAATTCCTGACGCGCCTGATGCACGATTGGCACGCCGAGATCGCGCGCTTTCTGGATGAGGAGATCGGCGCCCCCCAGCTGTTCAATGCCGGGAACTGGCGCACGGCGGATGATGTGCGGCTGGATGACCTGGAACGCTATTCCTACACGGCAGGCGACGTGATCGGCGTGAACCGCTATGTCAGCGCGCTGCACACCGGCGAACACCAGGGATGGGCGATTGTCGCGGGCGACCGGTTCCGCGCG
>JBCBIS010000261.1:0-4656 GCA_038524325.1 Pseudomonadota bacterium | reverse complement strand
GCGAGATGACTTGGCCGATGCGCCTCGCCGGCATGTATATGGCTCCGTACCGCCTCAAACACCGCAAGCCCGGCAACCGCGAGCGCAATTATGGGCCCGAGATCACGCCCGGCACCTTGCAGCTCGAAGACGGGCCGATCACCGGCGGGCAGAGCCCGGGCTCGATCACCCGTTGGATGGCGATCCCTTGGCAGACCGACACGGCCTCGTGCCGCTCGGGCTATGACCCGACCTATGATCCCTATCTGCCCACTTTCTGGCCCGCGCGGGTGCCGAACGAGGTGATGGGAGAGGAGGCCTATCAGATCGTGATGGACCAAAGCCTGCCGATGTCGCAGCGCCTCCAGGCCTTTGCCAATCGGGCCGATTGGAATGCGCCGCTCGGTTCGGTCGAGAAGAAGAGCTATACCCATCAGATCAACCACATGATCCATCATTTCGAGGAGATGGGCGTGGTCGAGACCCGGCCCGGTCCGGACGACCCGGCCTTCCCGGCGGTGATGCAGATCTCGGACCAGCAGCAGACTCCCTGGAAAGCACCGAATGTCGAGAGCGTGCAGGCGGACCCACGCGTCACGCGTCAGACCCTGCAGCGCGCGGACAGCCCGGCCGAGGTCGATCCCGACACAATCCCCGCCGACTTCACCCGCATCGACAAGGCGCGGCGGTTCAAGAGCGTCTGATGCAGGCGGAGATCGCCATCCTGGGGGCGGGCCCGGCCGGATCGGCGGCGGCCGTCGTGCTGGCGGCGCAGCACAGGGTGGCGCTGATCGACCGGACCGCCGCGCCACAACCCCGGATCGGCGAGGCGCTGATCCCGGCGGCGCGGCCGCTTTTGCGTGATCTGGGCGTGCTCGCCGTGATGGAGGCATCGGGGCGGCATCTGCCCTATCTTGGCAACCGCTCGATCTGGGGCGGCGGATGTATCGAGGAACGGGATTTTTTGCGCGATCCCCATGGGCCTGGATGGCATCTCGACCGCGCGGCGTTCGAGAGGATGCTGCGCCGTCACGCGGTCGAGCGGGGGGCGCAGGTTCTGGCCCCCGCAAGGCTGGGCATGATCCGACCGGCTCGGCAGGGCTGGCGTCTCTCGCTCGGGCAGGGAGAGACGCTCGAGGCCCGTTTTGTCATCGACGCCGGGGGGCGCCGCGCCCCTGTCGCGCGCCGGCTGGGCGCAAGACCGGGCAAAGGGCCTGATCTGGTCTCGACCTGGTGGGCGGGATCTGTGCGGCGGGAAACGCCCGAGACCGCGGGCTTCAGCATGATCGAGGGCCTGCCGGAGGGATGGGCCTATACCGCACCGCTGCCGGGACGCCGGCGATTGCTCGCCTGGCACCACCTGCCAGAGCCCGGGACATCGGCGCCTCTGCCTGCCCGGATTGCCCGCATCGGATCTGCGGAGGGGATCGCCGCGGTTCTCGCGCGCACCGGCTTCACGCCCGATGGCGCAGCAAGGACCACGGCGGCCCATGCGCAGTGGCTGTCAGCACCCTGTGGTCCGGGCTGGCTGGCGGTCGGCGATGCCGCGCTCTGCCCCGATCCGATGGCGTCGCGCGGGCTGTTCAACGCGCTCTATACCGGGCTCACCGGCGCGCTGACCGCCAGCGCCTGGCTGTCGGGAGACATCCGGGCCCTCGATGACTACAGTTCGGATCTCGCGCGCATCCGCGAAACCTACCGGCAGCACGCGGCCCGGGTTTATGCGGCCGAGCAGCGTTGGCCCGAGGCGCCGTTCTGGGCCCGCCATTCATTGGCCGAGGCCGCGCGGCCCTGACCGGGCCATCCATCGGACAGTTCGAATGCAGCACTTTTCCCACATCGCTCTGGTCCGTTAACTTTTACGGACCATCCTTTCACCTGAGGGAGACGGGGATGCAGACGCCGACGGACACGAGAATCGCACGGGAAATCCTGCTTCGCTGCTATCTACGCGGGGCTGAGAAGAGCATTTGCCCCTCGGAAGTCGCCCGCATGATGCTGCCCGAAGACGAAGCATGGCGTGCCCTCATGCCCGAGATCCGAGATGTTGCGGCGATATTGGTAGAGGAGGGTGTCATCTCGGTGAGCCAAAAGGGCCAGCCGGTTGATCTCCACGACGCAAATGGTCCGATCCGGCTGCGGCTCGCACGAACCGGGCGTGCGGACGCGCTGTTGGTCCCGGCCGCACCGTCCGAGAGCTGACGCCCTCAGAACTGGCGCAGATAGCGGGTAAGCTCCCAATCGGAGACATGGTTGAGATAGCTCAGCCACTCGTCCCGCTTATAACCCAGCCAACTGTCATACATCGCTTCGCCAAACACGGCTTTTGACAGCGGGTCCTTGGCAAACCCGTCCAAGGCTTCGTCCAGCGTGCGGGGCAGGGTGGTGATCTTGCGCCGTTTCAGCTCGCGCTCGCTGACCAGATACATGTTGTCGGTATTGGGCTCGCCGGGGTCGAGGCCTTCCTCGATCCCCTCCAGGCCAGCGGCCAGCACCATCGCGCCGCCCAGATAGGGGTTGCAGGCACTGTCCGCCGCGCGCAGTTCGACCCGGCCGCCGCCCTTCGGGATGCGCATCGCGTTGGTGCGGTTGTTGTTGCCATAGCAGGCGAAGATCGGCGCCCAGGTGAAGCCCGACATCGAGCCTTGCTTCACCAGCCGCTTATAGGAGTTCACCGAAGGCGCCACCACCGCCATGATCGCCGGCAGATGCCGCAGCACCCCCGCCAGGAACTGATATCCCAGGGGAGAGAGGCCGCAGCCCCGCGGATCGTCACTGAATTTGAACAGGTTCTCACCGGTTTTCGCATCGGCCAGTGACATGTTGAAATGCGCGCCCGAGCCGGTGCGGTCGCCAAAGGGTTTGGGCATGAAGCTGGCAAAGGCGTGGTGGCGCTCGGCAATTGCAGTCGCCATCATGCGCAGGAAGACATAGCGATCCGCCATGGTGCGCACATCGGCATAGGCGAAATCGATCTCGACCTGTCCGATGCCATCCTCGTGGTCGTAGGAATAGACATCCCAGCCCAGCGTGTTCATCGCGTCGACCAATTCGCTCAGCCAGTCGAAATTGTCGAGCAGGCGGAGCGTGTCATAGGCCGGCTTCTCCAGATCGGCGCGGGGCGAGACCGGGTCGCGATCGGCCCCCGGCGCGTTGCTGAAGACAAAGAACTCCGCCTCCATCCCCAGGTTCATCTTGTATCCCATCGCCTCGGCCCGGGCGATCTGGCGGTTGAGGATGTTGCGCGAGCAGGCCTCGAACGGTTTGCCCTCGCACCAGAGATCCGAGTGGAACAGCGCCACCTCCTTGCGCCAGGGCAGGATGGTGCAGGACGCGGCGTCGGGCATGCAGGCCACTTCCTCGTCATTGATCTCCTGCGGCACCCCGTCCAGCGCGGCGCCCGTGAACATCTCGGAGCCTTCCATCATCTGATGCAGATGCGAGATCGGCACGAATTTCGATTTCGAGACCCCGTGCATATCGACATAAGACGCGATGCAATGATGCACCCCGGCGCCTTCCAGCCGGGTTTGCAGGGCGGCGATGGGATCTGTCATTCTCAGGTTCCTCGGCTTGTCGTTGGACAAAGCCTAGCGGCGGAGGCGACCGCTGGCAAAGCATGAAGTCGACGGAGCCGCCGCGGCCTCGTGCTCGACACGTCCCGGATCCGGCGGCTCGAGGACGAAACAGTCCGGATCCCGCTCAGGGGGGCCGCTCAGTGGGGCCCCGCTCAGGGCTGCGATCTGACCGTGGGGATCGATGTGCAATTCCCGCGCTCGATCATCCGGCCTTTTC
This sequence comes from Pseudomonadota bacterium, assembly GCA_038524325.1. Lineage (GTDB taxonomy): Bacteria > Pseudomonadota > Alphaproteobacteria > Rhodobacterales > Rhodobacteraceae > Thermohalobaculum. Next base: position 882 of record JBCBIS010000261.1, on the reverse strand, counting down.
TCCCTTTGGGCTCGCTGTGGCAGGTCTTCTACAGGGCGCCATACCAAATTTCACGGATATGCACCTAACCTCCCTATGCCCGGGCCAGGCTCCGATCAATCGGTCGCGGGCACGGCCAGGCCGGCCACGCTGGCCGGGCGCTCGACAGCGCGGGTGAGCCATGCGGGCACGTTTTTCAACGCGCCGAGGCCGAGGTCCTCGCCCGCCTCATAGAACAAGTCGGCAGCCCGGATCCAGGGGAAGGTCGCGATATCGGCGATCGAGTAATCCGCCCCCATGATCCAGTCCCGCCCCTCGAGCCGCTGATCGAGCACCGCGAGCAGACGCCTCGCTTCGTTCAGATAGCGGGTCCGCGGGTAAGGGTCAGAGACCTTGTCGGCGGCGAATTTATGGAAATGCCCGAACTGGCCGAACATCGGCCCGACGCCGCCCATCTGAAACATCAGCCATTGCAGGGTCTCATAGCGCGCCGCGCCCTCGGCGGGCAGCAGCTTGCTGGTCTTGTCGGCGAGATAGATCAGGATCGCACCCGACTCCCAGATCCCGAACGGAGCACCGCCCGGCCCGTCCGGGTCGATCAGCGCCGGGATCTTGTTGTTGGGGTTCAGGCTGAGGAATTCCGGCGTCATCTGATCCTCGGTGCCAAACGAGACGCGATGCGCCTCATAGGGCAGGCCAAGCTCCTCAAGCGCGATCGAGGCCTTCACCCCGTTCGGCGTGCCGAGCGTATAGAGTTGGATCACGCTGGGGTCCTTTGCCGGCCAGCGCTTGGTGATGGGAAAGGCGGAGAGATCGGCCATGTCGTGGCTCCTCGCATATCGGTGGAACGTGTCCCGATGGAGGTGGGCACTGATCCCTCACAACGTAACCAGCCATTTGCAC
>JBCBIS010000260.1:0-4662 GCA_038524325.1 Pseudomonadota bacterium | reverse complement strand
CACCCGCCGCGCGGGCGAGATGCTGGGAAAGCGGGTGTTGGTGACCGGCTGCGGCCCGATTGGTGTGATCTGCATCCTGGCCGCGCGGCGCGCCGGTGCGGCCGAGATCGTGGCGACCGATCTCGCGCCCAATGCCCTCGCACATGCCGCGCGGGCCGGGGCCGACCGGGTCCTCAATATGGCTGAAACGCCAGACGCGCTGGCACCCTATGCCGCCGACAAAGGGACATTCGATGTCCTGTTCGAAGCGACCGGCGTGGCGGCGGCCCTGGCAGGGGGGATCAACGCGGTGCGTCCCCGAGGCGTCGTGATGCAACTCGGTCTCGGCGGCGATATGACCGTGCCTGTGCAGACACTCACCGCCAAAGAGATCGACTTGCGCGGCTCCTTCCGCTTCCACGAGGAATTCGCCACCGCGGTGCGCCTGATGCAAAAGGGCCTGATCGATGTCGCGCCCTTGATCACTCACACGCTGCCTCTGGCCGAGGCGGAGGCGGCGTTTCAGATCGCCGGCGATCGCGGCCGGGCGATGAAAGCGCAGATTGCCTTTGCCTAGGGGATAGGGATCACGCCCGCCGGTTCATGGCTGTCAGGCCCCGATGGCCGCCAAGGCGGCCCTGGCCACCTCTAGATCCTGTTCGGGCCGTCCCGAGCCGACGCCGATCCCGCCCAGCAACACGCCGTCGATGCGGATCGGCAGGCCCCCGGGCAGCCCGGTCACATCGCCACCCGTCGCCGCAGCCACCGCTGGCCGGACCGCCTCCGGGATCGTTTCGGAGGGCACCCCATGCGACGCGCTGGTCAGGGCCTTCGCCCGCGCCGTGCGGCGGCTGAGAAATTTCGACCCGGTCATCCGGATCTCGCCCAGCACCTCCCCGCCAGCATCGACGATAACGATGCATTGCGGCTGGCCCAGCGCCTCGGCTTTCGCAATTCCCGCAACCAGCATCGCCATGACCCCGTCATGGCTGAGAATACGGGACTCTCTGGTATGATCCATCGCTGTGCCGCCACCTTGCCTGATCGCTATGTTATCGGTAACACCGCTATCACCAAGCCAGTCACGAGGGAACCGCCCATGGCCTTCTTCGAAACGTTCGAGCCCATCTTCAACACCTATGTGCTGGGCAATGCGCCGGTGAAACAGCTGGCGACAGGGTTCGATTGGGTCGAGGGACCGGTCTGGTTTGGCGATGCGGATTGCCTGCTGTTCTCGGACATCCCGAACGATCGCATTCTGCGCTGGAATGCCGAGACGGGGATCTCGACCTATCGCAGCCCCTCGCATTTCGCCAATGGCCATACGCGCGACCGGCAGGGCCGGTTGGTGAGCTGTGAGCATCTGACCCGCCGGGTCACACGGACCGAGTATGACGGCACGATCACCGTGATCGCCGACAGCTATCGGGGCAAGCGGCTGAACTCCCCCAATGATGTCATCGTGAAATCCGACGGCTCGATCTGGTTCAGCGACCCGCATTATGGAATCCGCCAGGATTACGAGGGCCAGCATGCCGAGCAAGAGCTGCCCTGCCATGTCTACCGGGTCGATCCCTCGGGCGAGATCTCGGTCGTGGCGGATGATTTCAACTGTCCCAACGGGCTGGCCTTCAACCCAGAGGAGACCCGGCTCTACATCGCCGACACGGGGCGGATGTATGGCGATGACCCGACCCATATCCGCGTCTTCGACGTGACCGAGGGGGGGCTGAGGGGCGGCGACGTCTTCCATGTGATCCGTCCCGGCGTGGCGGATGGGTTCCGCTGCGATACCGAGGGGAACATCTGGTCCTCGGCTGCCGATGGCGTGCATTGCATTGCGCCGGATGGGGCGCTTCTTGGGAAGATTCTGGTGCCGGAGCTTGTCTCGAATGTCTGTTTCGGCGGCCGCCATCGGCATCGGCTGTTTATCACTGCGACCACCTCGGTCTATGCGATCAGCCTGAACCGGCGCGGCGCCTAGAGAAGCCGGGTGCCGGATGTCTGCCCTGAGGTGCGAATCGCGGTGGCAACATCCCTTGCACCGTGGCTTTGCAAGGCGTTCGAGCAGCATCGACACGCCAAATTGGCGTACTGACCCCGGTCTGGCCGCCGCAGCCCCGCCACCTTTTGCAGTTGCTAACGATTCGATTCGCATTCTCGTAAAAAGTGTAGAAGGCTTTTGTCGGACAATCGCGGCTTTACGACGGGGGACAGGCCATGGAACTCTTGGAGGGCTTTTTCGGACTTATCGGTGACCTGACATGGGGGTTCGCCCTGATCCCCCTCTTGGTCGTCTTTGGGATTTTTGTCACCGCCCTGACCGGCTTTGTGCAGTTTCGCTTCTTCCGGCGGATGTTCTCGGTCCTGACCGGCGACAATGAGGCTGCGGATCCGAACGCCATCTCGGCGCGTCAGGCGCTGCTGATCTCGGTCGGCGGGCGGGTCGGCGGGGGAAATATCGCCGGGGTCGCGGTCGCCATCACGCTGGGCGGGCCCGGGGCCGTGTTCTGGATGTGGGCGATCGCGATCGTCGGCATGGCGACCAGCCTGGTCGAGTGCTCGCTGGCCCAGCTCTTCAAGCGGCGCGAGGCGTCGGGCGATTTCCGCGGGGGGCCGGCGCGCTCGATCATTCATGGGTTGGGGGCGGAGTTTCGCTGGCTCGCCATTCTCTACGCCATCTGCCTGATCGCCTCCTTCGCCATCGGCTTCAACGCGTTCCAAGGCAACACCGTCGCCGGTGCGATGCAGGACAGCATGGGGATCGACCGGGTCTATACCGGTGCCTTGTTGTCGGTGGTCGCAGCCTTCATCGTGTTTGGAGGCATTCACCGGATCGCGCAGACGGCGGATATTGTGGTGCCGGTGATGGCGGTGCTCTACATCGCCATGGCGCTGTTTATCATCCTGATCAATATCGGCTCGCTGCCCGGCGTCATCTACTCGATCGTCGCCAATGCTTTCGGCTGGGAGGAGGCGGTCGGTGGCGGCATGGGGGCGGCCATCGCTCAAGGTCTGCGCCGGGGGTTGTTCTCGAACGAGGCGGGCCTGGGCTCGGCGCCCAATGTGGCGGCGACGGCGGATGTGCGCCATCCGGTCAGCCAAGGGATCACGCAGGCGCTCTCGGTCTTTATCGACACGATCTTCATCTGCTCGTGCACGGCCTTCGTCATCCTTCTGGGCGATGTCTATCAGCCCGGGGCCGAGGGTGTGGACGGCGTGGTGCTGACGCAGCAATCGCTGGTCTCGCATCTGGGCAGCTGGACGCAGTATTTCCTGTCGGTCATGATCCTGCTCTTCGCCTTCAGCTCGATCATCTACAACTACTATCTGGGCGAGAACGCCATGACCGTGATCACGCCGCATCCGATGGCGCTGCACGGGTTGCGGGGGGTGGTGATCCTGATCGTCTTCCTCGGGGCGACGGCGCCGGGGGCAACGTCGGTCTTCTTTTTCTCCGACCCGATGATGGGTGTTCTGGCGGTGGTGAACCTGGTGGCGATCATGATGCTGCTGCCGATCTGCCTGCGCCTGATCCGCGATTTCAGGCGGCAGTTGGATGCGGGCATCGCGCGGCCGGTGCTGAACCCGGATGACTTCGCCGATCTGGACATCGACCGGACGGCGTGGGACGGCAAGACGGCCTGACAGCCGCGCCGCCGCACGGCGGTTGCGCGTGACGGCACGGGCCGAGGAGGTGCCGCCCCCTAGCGCAAGAAGCGGGACGCGTTCAGCGCGGTCAGATCCAGGTTGGACTTGCCCGCCAGCTCCTCGACGACCAGCCGCGCCGTCGCGGGCGCCATGCCCAAACCGTAATGGCTGTGGCCAAAGGCGGTGAGGATGTTCGGCACCCCGGGGAGCCGTCCGATGGCGGGCAGATTGTCCGGGAAGGAGGGGCGCGCGCCCATCCATTTGCGCGCCTTCTCTGTCCGCAAACCCGGGAAAAGCCGCTGCGCCAGGGGCTGCAGGGCGGCGGCTCGGGCATAGTTCGGCGGCGCATCGGCGGCGGCAAACTCGGCGGTTCCCGCGATCCGCACACCGCCCTGCATCGAGCTTGCGATCACCTTGGCAGAGGCATCGGCGATCGAGTTGTGAAGCGCGATCCCAGGGTCCGAGAATTCGAGGTGATATCCCCGCTCGGCCATCAAGGGCAGGTGAATGCCCAGAGGTTTCAGCAGATCGGCCGACCAGATACCCCCGGCAAGGACCATCCTTTCCGCGCGCAGCGTATCGCCCGCATTGTGCAGCGCGATGGTTCCGTCTGGCTGCGGGCTGAGTGCCGTCACCTCGGTCTGGTGGAACGTGGCGCCGAGGGCGCGTGCTTTCTCGGCGAGCGCCTTGGTCAGCCGCCCCGGATCCAGCGCCCGCGCCTGACCGTGGATCAAGGCGGCGGAGGAATAGTCGGAGGACAGGGCGGGCTCGAGATCCCTCAATTCTCCGGCCCCGATAAAGCTGATCTCGCAGCCGATCTCCTCGCGCAGGCGGTATTGCAGATCGGCCGGGTCGGGATGCGCCCCGCCACGGAAGACCGTGACGTTCATGGCATCGACGATCAGGCCCTCATGACCCGTACCAGCGAGATGGCGGCGATAGGCATCGGTATTGTCGCGCATCAGCATGGCCATGGCGCGCGAGATCTCCCTGACCCGCTCGGCCCGGGCGTTCTGGAAGAATTTCAGGACC
>JBCBIS010000259.1:0-4720 GCA_038524325.1 Pseudomonadota bacterium | reverse complement strand
GTTTCCGGTCACTCCCCTTCTCCTCCCTTGCGCGCGGCCCCCCCCCCCCGGGGGGGCCCCCCCCCCGCCCCCCCCCCCACCCGCAACCCCCCCGCCCCGCGCCCCGCCCCCAAAAACGCGGCCCGCCCCCGCCGCGATGGTCAGATCGGTGGCCAGCGCAAGGTTCGCCCCCGCCCCGGCTGCGATCCCGTTGACCGCGCAGATCGTCGGGATGGGACAGTCGACAATCGCCTTCAGGATCGGGTGGTACTCCTCCTCGAGCAATCGCTCGAGATTGGCCCGCTCGGGCTGGGCCAGATCGCCCAGATCCTGCCCGGCGCAGAACCCCCGGCCCGCGCCGGTAATCACCAGCGCGCGCGCCTCGCCCGCGGCCTCGGCGATCGCCTCGGCCAGGTCGCCGCGCATCTCTGCGGTGAAGGCGTTCAGCGTCTCGGGCTGGTTCAGCGTGATCGTGGCCGCCGCGCCATCCAGCCGGTAGGTGAGCGTTCTATAGGTCATGGCCGGGCTCCCTGTTTTTCTGCCTCGGCCACTCTAACCGGCCCGCGGCGATTGGCACAGAACCGCCCGCCCCCCGGTCCGGTCAATCCTATGGCAACGAATCCGTTGCACTCTCGCGCCCGACGCTGCCCCAGAAAAGCTGCCGACAGCGTCGCCGATACGAGGGTTCCCATGTCGATCTTCAAAACCGACGATCCACTATTCGACTATCACACCTATCTGTTCGGACGGACCCATCAGGTGTTCCGCGGACCGATGCCGGACCTGCGCCACCCCTACATCGTCTGTCTCGGCTCGTCTCACACCTTCGGTCGCTTCACCAACTTTCCCTTCCCCAACATGGTCGAGCAGGATGTGGGCAAGCCGGTGATCAATTTCGGGACCGAGGGCGTTGGCCCCGGCTTCTTCCTGTCGGATACCGATATCCTGCATGTGGCGAACGGCGCGAAACTGGTGATCATCGAGGCGATGAGCGCGCGGCCCCTGTCGAACCGGATGTATACCGTCCGGGCCCGGCGGAACGAGCGGTTGTCGAAACCCTCCTCGCTGCTGCGCGGCCTTTATCCCGATGTGGATTTCCGGCAATTTGCCGGGGTCGAGGGGATGCTTTCCTATCTCCACGAAGTGGATCCCGAGCGGTTCCGCCTGCTGGAGAACGAAATGCAGAACGCCTGGATCGGCCGCATGCAGAGCCTGCTGAACGAGATCGATGTGCCAAAAATCCTGTTCTGGTTCTCCGAGCGCGAGCCCGATCAGCGGCCCGAACGCGATGCCCCGCCCGAGGCCTGGGGCTATCCCCATTTCGTCGATGGCGCGATGATCGACTCGGTCCGAATGATGGCGGACCGCTATGTCGAATGCATCTCGTCCGCCGGTCTGCCGCAGGATCTGACGCAGGAGGGCAAGCCGGTCCTGTTCCAGCCGACCGGCACGGCGATCACCCGCAACACCGAACTGCCCTCGCCCGACATGCATCTGCTGGCCGCGGACGAGCTGCGCCCGGCCATCTCACGGCTCCTGCGCAGCTGACCGCTGGTCTTGACCGCAAAGCCACGCTATCTCCGCCGGGCAATCCGAAAAGGCCAGCGTGGAAGGCGATGCTGTGGCGGCAAGCGGCAAGAGCAAGACAGGCGGCGCGGCCAAGTCTCGGAAAGCGGGGCGCAAGGGCAAAGGGCTCCTCAGACGGATCTTCGGGATCTTGCTCTGGCCGGTCGGTTGGCTGTGGCGGCGTCTTTGGCGGCTGGGTCTGGGTTTTGCCTGCCTCGCCGTGATCTGGGTTCTGCTCTATCGCGTGATCGATCCGCCGGGCGGCTATTACATGCTCGCAGAGCGCTGGCGCCTCGGTGGACTATCGCATGAATGGCGCGATCTGAGCGCGATGTCCGAGTCCCTGCCCCTCGCCGCCATTGCGGCCGAGGACGCCCGGTTCTGTGCACATAGCGGCTTTGACCTCGCCGCCATCGAGGCGGCAATTGAAGCGAATGCGGCGGGGCGACGGCTGCGCGGCGGGTCGACCATCAGCCAGCAGGTGGCCAAGAACCTGTTTCTCTGGCCCGAACGCTCCTGGCTGCGCAAAGGGCTCGAAGCCGGATTTACGCTGCTGATCGAGACCCTCTGGCCGAAGCAGCGGATCGTCGAGATCTATCTCAACATCGCCGAGTTCGACGAAGGCGTGTTCGGCGCCGGGGCAGCGGCACGGCATTATTTCGGGCGCGACGCGGCGGGGCTCGACCAGCGCCGCGCCAGCCTGCTCGCCGCCATCCTGCCCGACCCGAAAGGGCGGAGCGCGGCCCGCCCCGGCCCCTGGACCCGCAACCGGGCGGCCTCCATCGCCGCCGGGGCCCGCACATTGAAGGCCGAGGGACGGGCCGACTGCGCCTTGCCCGCGCGTTGAAACCGGACATCGCTATAACCAGGACCGCTTCCGAAACCGGTGGAGCGCCCGTCCACCGGGGGGTGGGTGGGGGTGGGCGGGGGCTTCGCCGGATTCGGAAGCGGTCCATGCCAATGGCAAACGCTCCTGGGCCAGGAAACCGGGTCCGGGGCGCGCGAAAGACTTGATCCACCGCCCGGCAGAAGGCACAGAACGGGGACTGCCTCTTGCACCGGATCCTCCATGCACCGTCTCTATCATCTGCCGCTCTCGCCTTTTTGCCGGAAGGTCCGGCTGGTTCTGGCGGAAAAACGCATCGAGGCGGAACTGGTCGAGGAACGGCCCTGGGAGAAACGCCTCGGCTTTCTGCGCCTCAACCCGGCCGGCACCGTCCCGGTGCTGGTGACCGATGAGGGCCGGGCGCTGTCCGGCTCGACGGCGATTGCGGAATATCTCGAGGAGACGGTGGCAGATCCGCAGTTGCTGCCCCAGGATCCCGCGGGACGGGCTGAAATCCGGCGTCTGATCGACTGGTTCGATGACAAGTTCAATGCCGAGGTGACCCAGAACATGGTGTTCGAGCGGGTGACCAAGCGGATGGCGAAGCTCGGCTATCCCGACGGGGCCTGCCTGAAGGCAGGCAGCCAATCCATCCGGGTGCATCTGGACTATATGACTTTCCTGCTGGAGGATCACTCCTGGCTGGCGGGCAAGCGGATGACGCTGGCAGATGTCACGGCGGCGGCGCATATCTCCTGCCTCGATTATCTGGGCGATGTGCCTTGGGAGCCCTATCCGACTGTGCGGGAATGGTATGCCGTCATGAAATCCCGGCCCGGGTTTCGCGGCTTGCTGGCCGATCATCTGCCCGGCTTCCCGACCCCTCCGGCGCATTACGCCGATCTGGATTTCTGAGCGCCGCCTGCCGGGTGGCCTGCAGCGGGCCGCCGTATCAAACGGAATGCGGCTGGCGCCGCATACAGCTTGTGTTGCGCGGCGCCTCCGGCGCCGCTCGTGGCACCTGGCGGCACGGGACGGGCGCTGGGACCGGGAACTGGTTTTTGGGATGCGCGGCGGCTAGAGGAGGGCATGGCATCGGAGGATGACATCGGCCGGGAGATCGCGGAGCAGGTGGCAGCGCTCGGCTTCGCCACCCATGGGGTCTGCGGAATTGCCGCGGCGGCGCCGGCCGGGGCGCGTCTGCGCGCCTGGATCGCCGCCGGGCATCATGGTGACATGGGCTGGATGGCCGAGCGCCTGGCGTGGCGGGCCGATGCCGCCACGCTCTGGCCCGAGGCCCGCTCGGTGATCATGCTGGCCGACAGCTATGCGCCCGAGACCGATCCTCTCGCCACCCTGGCCGAGCCGGAGCGGGCCGCGGTGAGCGTCTATGCCGCCGGCAAGGATTATCACGACACGGTCAAGAAACGGCTGAAGCGCCTGGGGCGCTGGCTGATCGACCGGGCCGGCGGCGAGATCAAAGTATTCGTCGACACCGCCCCGGTGATGGAGAAACCCCTGGCCGAGGCCGCCGGTCTAGGCTGGCAGGGCAAGCACAGCAATCTGGTGAGCCGCTCGCTGGGCAGCTGGTTCTTTCTGGGGGCCGTGTTCACCACCCTGGAGCTGGCGCCGCGCGCGGCACATCGCAACCATTGCGGCGGGTGCCGGCGCTGTCTGGACATCTGTCCGACCGCCGCCTTTCCGACGCCCTATGTTCTGGATGCGCGGCGCTGCATCTCCTATCTGACCATCGAGTTGAAAGGCGCGATCCCGCGTGCGATGCGGCCGCTGATCGGCAACCGGATCTATGGCTGCGACGATTGTCTGGCGGTCTGCCCCTGGAACAAGTTCGCCCGGTCGGCCCATCCCGCCTATGCGCCGCGGTTGTCCGAGGCGCCGCTTCTGGCCGATCTGGCCTTGCTGGACGATGCGGCGTTCCGGGCGCTGTTCTCGGGCTCGCCGATCAAGCGCATCGGCCGGGCGCGGTTCTTGCGCAATGTGGCCGTCGCGATCGGCAATTCACGGCGCGCGGACTTGCTGCCGGCGGCGCAACGGTTGGCCAGAGACGACGCGCCGCTGGTCCGCGCCCATGGGGTATGGGCGCTGGGTCGGTTGGGCGGGCATACCGCGCTGCGCGCCGCCTGGCGCGACGACCCGGACCCGGAAGTGGCGGCGGAATGGGCGGCGGCCCTGGCCGATGCGGAACTCGCTTGCGGCTCTGCATCTTCTACCACGTCACCCCATGGCTGATCGCACGGCCTCATCCGGCGTTCCATACTGCGGAGATGGGCGGGCCTCGGGGCTGAGCAGGCTGGGACGGCAGGTGACTCGCGCCTAGGAAAGATCCGC
>JBCBIS010000258.1:0-4739 GCA_038524325.1 Pseudomonadota bacterium | reverse complement strand
TTTCAGCACCGGGATCGAGCGCAGCACCATGCGCAGCGAGATGACCGACACGGCGATCATCGGATAGGCGGCCATGAACCAGAGGCGAGAGGAGTGGTCGCGCAGAACGAATTGCATCGTGGCATCGAACATCGCCACAAGGCAGATGCCCGCAACGATCCGGCGGATCTCGTCCAGTTCCCAGATATTGCGGCGATAGAGGCCGCCAAAAGCAAAGATGCCGATCAGAAGCATCGCCAGCAGGATCAACTCGCTGGAGCGGTCGATCAGGAACTGCGTTGCAGCGATCCCCTCCATGCCAAGTGTGGCGCGCACCCCGTCGGCGATCAGGACCCCAATGCCGAAGCCCAGCGCCACGGCCAGCAGGTCGCAGAACGCCATGACCACCGCGAGACGCTTGATCCAGCCCGAGCGGGAGTTTCGGTAAGCCGCGCTATCGCCCGCAGCCCCCTGACCCTCGCTGCCCCGGCGGGACATCGCGGCTGCCTCGGCCCAGTGTGTCGCCTGGTTGCTGCGGTCGCTCTGTGCGCCGATCACGCCGTCTTCGTCGACGATCATGCGCCCCGCCACGGTCAGCCCAGAGGTATCGATGGTCTTAGTCAATCATTCGATCCCGAGTCATTCAGAACAAACGCTCTCCGCAACGCGGTCACACCAAAGACTACGAGATGCACTGCACCGTTTGAGATGACCTCGCGGCTCAAGGGCCTTTGCCACGCGCAGGGTATCATACGATGTTTTGCGTGACGACGATTTCATGCTGCACCTGCGATGGTGGACGATATCGCAGGGCAATGCAACCGAAGGTAGATTTGGGTCTCGTTGAGAAACGAATGCTCGCCGGGTCATTTCAGGAACGCTCGGGACCGTGTATTCATGCGCTCCATCGTGCGGCGGTGCCATCCGCGCAATCCCAGCCGCCGGCTCAGCTTCTCGGACAGCACGGTCGCAAACCCGTATCGGCGGCCCGCAAAAAGCCATACGCCCAGTTTGTTACCGATCCCCAGCCTGAGCTTTTCGATCTGGCCGGGGATGCGCGCGCGGGTTGGGCCAGGGGCATATCCCCGGTCCTCGAGCAGGTTGCCGACCTGACCCTCTACCAGCGCCGCCTCATCAGGGGGCATTTTCCGCCGCCATTGCTCGATCAAGCCAGGATCTGGCGGACCGTAGGTTGTACGTTCGTGATAGCGGAGCATCTGCGGATCGAAGGCATGTCCCAGAAAGGAACAGACTTCGCTCAGCCGCTCGGGCGTTTCCCGAATCAGGTCTTCGTATCGCAGCGAGAGCACGCGCATCCCCGCAAGGCCCGGCGCTGCCTTGTCCCAGGCGCGTTCGGTGCCCAGCCAGCCATCGACTCCGAAATAGGGATGCGCCGCCCATCCCATGCCGATGCACGAGCGCGCGACGTCCCGCGGGTCGCGCAGCAGGTGGAGGACCCGGGCCTCTGGCAGCAGAGCCGCCACCTTGTCGATATGCCGGTGGATGGCGAGCACGAGATCGCCCTCACCCCGCGCCGCGAACTGCCCGAGGAAATCCGCCAGCAGCGCTTGGCCGGACATCTGCTCAGCGCTCTCGGGCAGTTTGATCCCGTGATCGACGAAGACGCGGTTGATGGTCAGGGCATCGAGGTCATAGCGCCAGCCATCTGGCCCCTGATGCAGCGTGTCGAACAGGTAATCCGCCTCACCCGGATTGTGCAGGTTGGGATGCGCTCCCAGCATCTGCCGGAACACCGTCGTGCCTGAACGCAAAGCGCCATAGAGGATGATCGGAGAGGCCGTCACGCCGATTGCTCAGGCAGAGGCAGTCCGCGCCGCGCGCAGCCGCTCGAAATCCGCCCCGGCGTGATAGCTCGAGCGCGTGAGGGGGGAGGCGGAGACCATCAGGAACCCTTTGGCCCGGGCGCTGCGCTCTAGCGCGGTGAAGTCCTCCGGGCTGACATACCGCTTCACCGGGTGATGTTTGCGGGTTGGCTGGAGATATTGCCCGACGGTCAGGAAATCCACATTGGCCGAACGCATGTCGTCCATCACCTGCGAGACCTGGTCATCGGTCTCGCCCAGGCCCACCATGATGCCAGATTTGGTGAAGATCTGCGGGTCCAGCTCCTTCACCCGCTGCAGCAGGCGCAGCGAATGGAAATATCGCGCCCCGGGGCGGACGCTGCGATAGAGGCCCGGCACTGTTTCCAGGTTGTGGTTGAACACATCCGGGCGAGCAGCGACCACGGTCTCCAGCGCATCGTCCGCGCATTTGAGGAAATCCGGGGTCAGCACTTCGATGGTCGTCTCGGGCCGCTTGTGCCGGATGGCGCGGATGGTCTGGGCGAAATGCTCCGCCCCGCCATCGCCAAGATCGTCGCGGTCGACCGAGGTCACCACGACATGCGAGAGGCCGAGCTTGGCCACCGCATCCGCCACCTTGACCGGCTCGAACACGTCCAGAGCGTCCGGCTTGCCCGTGGCCACATTGCAGAACGAGCACCCGCGGGTGCAGATCTCGCCCATGATCATCATGGTCGCGTGCCCCTGTGCCCAGCATTCGCCGACATTGGGGCAGCCGGCCTCCTGACACACGGTCGAGAGACCGTGTTCCTGGATGATCTGCCGGGTTTGGGTATAGCCCTCGCCCCCCGGCGCCCGGACCTTGATCCATTTCGGCTTGGCAGGGCTCGCGTTGTCGGCGCGATGCGCCTTCTCCGGATGCCTTTGGCCGGGGATCTTCAGGTCGCGGGGGCGGGTTTCGGCGAGGGCCATGGTCTTTCCTCAGGTGATTTGCGGGATCAGCGCGTCCATCGAAGCCTTCGCGTCACCATAGAACATCCGGCTGTTCTCCTTAAAGAACAGTGGATTCTCGATGCCCGAATAGCCCGTGCCCCGCCCGCGTTTGCAGATGAAGACTTGGCGCGATTTCCAGCATTGCAGCACCGGCATGCCGGCGATGGGGGATCCAGGATCGTCCTCCGCCGCCGGATTGACGATGTCATTGGCGCCGATGACGATCGAGACATCTGTTTCGGGGAAATCGTCGTTGATCTCCTCCATCTCCAGCACGATGTCATAGGGCACCTTCGCCTCGGCGAGCAGCACGTTCATGTGGCCCGGCAAGCGGCCGGCGACGGGGTGGATGGCGAAACGCACGGTCTTGCCACGCTCGCGCAGTTTGCGGGTCAGCTCGCTGACCGATTGCTGTGCTTGCGCGACGGCCATGCCATAGCCTGGGATGATCACCACGCTGTCGGCATCGTTCAGCGCACTGGCGACACCATCGGCATCGATGGCGATCATCTCGCCCTCGACCGCCTGGGCCTCCGACTGCTCGCCGCCCCAGCCGCCGAGGATGACCGAGACAAAGCTGCGGTTCATGCCGCGGCACATGATGTAGGACAGGATCGCGCCCGAAGCCCCGACCAGCGCGCCGACGACGATCAGGAGGTCATTGCCCAGGGTGAACCCGATGGCTGCCGCTGCCCAGCCGGAATAGCTGTTCAGCATCGAGACCACGACCGGCATATCCGCCCCGCCGATGGCCATGATCAGGTGCCAGCCGATGGCACCTGCGATCACCGCCACCAGGATGAGATAGGTGACATCCCCGCTGCCCATATAGAGATAGCCGAGGATCAGGCAGAGCGCCGCGCCAGCCAGGTTGATCTGATGCCGGAACGGCAGGGTCAGGGCGTTCGAAGAGATCTTCCCCGCCAGCTTGCCATAGGCGACGATCGAGCCGGTGAAGGTGATTGCCCCGATGATGATGCCCAGCAACAGCTCGACCTTCAGGATCGAGATCTCGACGGGGGTCTTCTTGGCGATGGTCGCCGCGAAACCGGCCAGCTCCTTCGGATCTGCCGCTGCCAGCGCCCGTACCATCTCGGCATCGGCATTGAAGCCGATCAGGACGGCGGCGAGGCCGACCAGGGAGTGGAACCCGGCCACCAGTTCCGGCATCTGGGTCATCTGGACCTTGTTGGCGACGATGTAGCCGCCGACACCGCCGATGGCGATCATGATCAGGATCAGCGGACCTTGGCCCGTGCCCGTCGCCACCGTCGCGCCGACCGCCAGGGCCATGCCGATGATGCCGTAATAGATCGCCCGCTTCGCCTTCTCCTGGTTCGAGAGGCCGCCGAGGGCGAGGATGAAGAGAATGGCCGCCAGCACATAGGCGGCAGAAATCAAACCGATGCTCATGGTCTTATCCCCCCTCAGCTACGTTGGAACATGGCGAGCATCCGGCGGGTCACGAGGAACCCTCCGAAAATGTTCACCGCTGCGATCAGGACCGAGAAGGCCGCAAGATATTGCACCGTGCTGTCGGGTGATCCGATCTGCAATAGCGCGCCGACGATGATGATCGATGAGATCGCGTTGGTGATCGCCATCAGTGGCGTGTGCAAGCTGTGCGCCACGTTCCAGATGATGTGATAGCCGACGAAGCAGCTCAGCACGAAGACGATGAAGTGCTGCATGAAGCTGGCCGGCGCAACCGAGCCGACGAGCAGCAGCAAGAGCCCGCCGATCCCCAGCAGATAGCCTTGCTGGTCGAGGGATTTCTTCAGTTCAGCGGCCTCGCGGGCGGCTTTCTCCTCCGAGGTCTCCTCGACCTCTTTCTTCTTCGGCTGGGCCGCGATGGCCTTCACCTTGGGCGGCGGCGGCGGGAAGGTTATCTCGCCTTCGTGGCAGACCAGCGCGCCGCGGATGACATCATCCTCCATATCGACGACTGGCGTGCCGTCTTTC
>JBCBIS010000257.1:0-4825 GCA_038524325.1 Pseudomonadota bacterium | reverse complement strand
CCCAAAACGCGCCTTCGCTTTGGGTGATCGACATAAGGTATCGACTTGTTGGCCGATCCGGCCTTTTGGCTGACCTGACAGGTCTCCGGTCGGGCTCTCCGGGATGCTTGCAAATCCCTCGGCCCCGATTACCCTGCGGCGCAGAGTTCAAGAGGCGCGAGATCATGCAAATCAATGTCACCTATGACCAGCCCGAGGGGGAACCGGGCACCGGGCCCGTCCGTGTCGGCTGGCTGCTGACGGAGGACAAGGGCGGGGTGATCTTTGACCCGCCGGAGCGGCTGCGCTCGGCCGATACCAACAAGCGCCACGCGAAAAGCGCCTCGCGCTGCCCGGCGGTGATCAATATGGAGAGCCGCTATTTCGCGGTGAAATGCCCGTTCGACCTGCATCTGCGCTTTGCCCGCGACAAGGAGGGGAAGGCGGGGCTGCGCAACATGCTGGGCGAGAGCTCTCCGGTCAGGGCGAAGAAGCTCAACAGCCTGCTGCATGTGACCGGCGAGGCGGAGTGGCGTTACCCCGACCGGCCGACGATCCAGCTCTCGCTCCCCTATCTCTTCATCGCCGATGAGCCGGTTTACATGAGCCAGGTCGCGCCCTTTCTGCACTACCGCGCCGATCCCTGGCCGGGCACGATCTTTGGCGGGCGGTTCCCGATCAATCTGTGGCCGCGCCCGCTGATGTGGGCGTTCGAGTGGCATGACCCGACCAAGGACCTGATCCTGACCCGGGGCGAGCCGCTGTTCTATTGCTGCTTCGAGGCCGTGCCGCAGGACCGCCCGGTCCAGGTGATCGAGGCCGCGCGCACGCCGGAGCTGGAGGAATATCTCGAGCTGGTCTCCGGCGCGGTGAATTTCGTGAACCAGACCTTCAGCCTGTTCAAGGCCGCGGAGGAGCGGCGCCCGGCGACCCTGCTCACCCCGAAGAAACGCTGAGACGGGGCCGCCGCGGCGGCTTGGTCAGAGCGCCTTGATCTTGTCGAGCGTGGCCGTCGCCACCGCCACCCCCTCACGATCGGCCTTGGCGCGGTTCTCGCCTCGCCGGAGCCCCGGCAATCGCGTGCCGTCCTGCCCGAGATAGGCTTCGAACATCCGTTCTCCATGGGCCAGCGCATCGTCGCCCGCCAGCCGCGTGGGATCGAAGGCCAGGATGATCTCTCCCCCCAGCGAGGGGCCGCCGAGCGTGTTGTTGGGCGGGCCGGCCTCGAAGGAGCAGACCTCACCGATCAGCGGACCTGCCATCAGATCGACCATCATCGCGATCGCGCTGCCCTTGTAGCCGCCAAAGGGAAGCTGTGCGCCGGTGAGGATCGCGGCCGGGTCGGTTGTCGGCTGGCCATCGGCATCAATGCCCGCCCCTTCCGGGATTGGCTTTCCCTCGAGCTGATGCAGCATGATCTCACCCCGAGCGGTGACCGAGGAGGCCTGATCCCAGATCATCGGCGGCTGATCGCCCCGGGGCCAGGCGAAAGCCATGGGGTTTGTTCCGAAAAACGGCTTCGTCCCCCCTGCGGGCGCAACGAAGGGCGGCGAGGAGGTCATCGCGATCCCGGCGAGGCCTTGCTCCGCAAGGACCTGCAGTTCGGGCCAGAGCGCGGCGTAATGCATCGTCCGCGTGATCGCGAGCGCTGCCAGGCCCGTCTCGCGCGCCAGATCCGCCAGCGGCCCCAACCCGGTCTTGTGGGCCACCGGAGCGAAACCGTTATCGCCCTCGACCCGCAGGGCCGCAGATGTGATGCGGCTCAAGACGGGCTGGGCGCGTCCATTCGCGCGGCCGTTCTTGAGATTGACCACATGTCCCGGCAGACGGAACAGCCCGTGCGAGGCCGACCCTGCGCGCTCCGCCGCGGTCATGTTGTCGGCGATCGCCTCGGCATTGCGCTCGTCGCATCCATGGGCGCGCAGCGTCTCGCAGGCCAGCGCATGGATTTCGGCCGGGCTCATCATCGTGGTGCTCATCCGCTCCCCCTGTTTCTTGCCTTCGTCTCGGCGCCAGTCTGACGGGTCGGCTCGGGCCGATCAATCAGAGATGTCGGGGCGGTCGATTCACACTGTTCGGAGTGTTTCACGAGCCAATCACGGGTTGATTGGAGAGGTCTGTAACAATCGTCACCCATTGATAAATATGGTGAATTTCCACTTCTAGGTCAAAAAAGGACAAATCGAATCAAATTTAGGTGATAAGCTCCGTCCTGTCGGAGCGAGGTCCGAACAAAAGAATGAGTGAGGTCGCAGGGGGCGCGCTGGAACGCAGGCGCTCGACGGAGCGTCATTGTACCTGAAACAGCCGCAGCCCCGCAACAGAGGCAGGGCGTGTCATTTACGCGGAATGCGAGGAGAAGAATATGACCGAGACTTTGAACCCGTTTCGTGACGTCCCGGAGACGCCCGAGGATGTCGTCGAAGAACTGATCCGCCTGACCGAGCCGAACTATGCCGATGGCCTGGGTGAGGTGCGCGATGGCGCCGATGCCGAACAGGTCGCCGCCCAGGTGTTCGATCAGGACGGCTCGATCCCGAATGATTTCGACCTCTCCGCTCTCTGGATCTTCTGGGGCCAGTTTCTCGATCACGACCTCGACCTGACCTTGGAGCAGGAAGGGGCCGAGGCCGAGTTGCTGAAGGACGAGTTCCCGTTCAGCGTCACCCGTTCGGATTTTCATATCGACGAGGATGGCGTCCGCCAGCAGGAGAACTTCATCACCCCGTTCATCGACGGCTCGAATGTCTATGGCTCGGATCAGGAGCGTCAGGACGCCCTGCGCACCGGCGAGGGCGGCAAGCTGAAGACCGGGGCGGTCGGCTTTGACGGCGTCGCCATCCTGCCCGATGGCGAGGATGTGTTCGGCGAGGCGGGCAACGCCACCTTCACCGCCGGCGATATCCGCGCGACCGAAAACCCCGGCCTGCAATCGCTCCACACGCTGTTCGTCAACGAGCATAACCACTGGGCGGAACAACTGGCCAAGAAGAACCCGGAGTTCACCGATGAGGAGCTGTTCCAGAACGCCCGCGTCATCGTGGAATCGCTGCTGCAGAAGATCACCTATGAGGAGTTCCTTCCGATCCTGCTAGGTGACGAGCTGCCCGAATACACCGGGTTCAAGCCAGAGCTGAGCGGCCAGATCACCAATGAGTTCTCAACCGCCGCCTTCCGCTTCGGACACACCTCGATCCCGAACGAGATGACCTTCCTGAAGGAGGACGGCTCGAACTCGGTCTTCGAGGCGACCATCGTCGACCCCTTCACCCGTCAGCCGGGCACCGAGACGGTCGATGGCGAGTTGGGTCTTCTGGAAGTCTTCGATAACCAGACCCCGATCGAGAATGGCGGCGTCGCCCATGTCCTGCGCGGCATGCTGGAGGAGAAGAGCCAGAAGATCGACTCGAAGGTGGTCGATGCGCTGAACTTCTTCCTGTTCACGCCGGATGGCGGGCTGA
Source organism: Pseudomonadota bacterium (assembly GCA_038524325.1). Taxonomy (GTDB): domain Bacteria; phylum Pseudomonadota; class Alphaproteobacteria; order Rhodobacterales; family Rhodobacteraceae; genus Thermohalobaculum. The sequence goes on along the minus strand of JBCBIS010000257.1, from coordinate 1,385 downwards.
CCGGTTTCTCGCTGCCCGAGCGCAACATTTTGCGGGGCCGCGATCACGGGATCGACAGCTATATCAATGTCCGCGATGCTCTGGTCGGCGATATCGATGCCACGGCGCTGATCGGGTCGACCGATTTCTCGATCATCACCGCGGATCTCGATGTCCAAGAGGCCCTGGCCGCCGTCTATGGCACGGTCGATCAGGTCGATCTCTGGGCCGGCGGGATTGCCGAGGATTATGCCTCGGACGATGTCACCATCGGCATCACCTTCCAGACCATCCTGGTGGAGCAATTCACCCGGACCCGCGACGCCGACCCGCTGTTCTACCTGAATCGCGAGTTCGACAAATATGTCGCCGAGATCATCGAGGAGACCTCGCTGTCCGACGTCATCATGCGCTCGGGCGGGGTCGAGCATGTCCAACGCGACGCGCTGCTCGCCTCGAACCGGATCGGCGGCACCGAGGGGGACGACACCAAGACCGGCACCGAAGGCCGCGACCTGCTGATCGGCTTTGGCGGCGACGACTATGCATCGGGCAAAGAAGGTGACGACGATATCTTCGGCGGCAAGGGCGACGATCATCTGAACGGCAACAAGGGCGATGACGGCCTGTTCGGCGGCAAAGGCAACGACAAGATGTTCGGCGGCTTTGGCGATGACGAGATGTCGGGTGGCGAAGACGATGACCGTCTGTTCGGCAATTCGGGCGAGGATGATCTGGACGGCGATAACGGCAAGGACGTGCTCTTCGGCGGCTCGAAAGATGACGATCTCGATGGCGGCAACGGCAATGACAAAGCCTTTGGTGGTGACGGCGACGACATGGTCGAAGGCGGCAATGGCGCGGACATCGTCGATGGCGGCAATGGCGATGACATGCTGTTCGGCGGCAAGGGCGATGACACGGTCCGCGGTGGCAATGGCGAGGACAAGCTGGAAGGCGGCAATCGGAACGATCTGCTGCTGGACGGCAATGGCGATGACATGGTGTCCGGCGGCAACGGGATGGACACGATCCGTCTCGGCAATGGCGAGGACGTGATCATCTTCCACGAAGGCGAGACCCTGTTCGACAAGGTCTTCAACTTCCGCGAGGAAGATCAGATCGAACTCGTCGGCTTCGAGGTCGGGTTCGACGATCTCAGCCTGGTCAGCGCGGGCGGCGGCAAGCAGCTCAAGATCGATGGCGACCTGGTTGCCGAGATCCGCGGCACCGGGGCATTTACGCTGGACGAGGCCGACTTCATCTTCTCCTGACGCAACTCGGGCCGGGGCGGTCTCGCGCCCCGGCCCTGCCTGCACCTCCGGCAGCGATTGCCCAGGCGTCGGAACGGACCGACGAGCGGTCGCAAAACGCCCCCCTCTCTCTCCCAATTTTCGCGTGATAGT
>JBCBIS010000256.1:0-4893 GCA_038524325.1 Pseudomonadota bacterium | reverse complement strand
GATACCGGCGGCCGCGTTTCTCGCTTCAAGAAAAAATTCGAAGGCTTCGGCTTCTAAGACCCGCCCGGCCGACAGCATTTTGGGGCGCGCCCGGGACGGCGCGCCCTTTGTGTCTGAGGCGAGGGGACGGACCGCGTTGGGGGATCGATGCAGCACCGCGCGCATGTCATTGTGCTCGGCAATGAGAAAGGCGGGTCGGGGAAATCCACCACGGCCATGCATCTCTGTGTCGCCTTGCTGCGCGATGGCAAGACTGTCGGGGTCATCGATCTCGACCTGCGCCAGCAAAGCTTTTTCCGCTATCTCGAAAATCGACACGCTTATGGCGAGCGCGCGGGGCAGAAGCTGCTGATGCCACAGGGCGAGAAGGTTTCCGCCTCGACCGCCTCGCTGCGCGACCATGCCGATCGAGAGGATGAGGAGACGCTGATCGATGTGGTCGATCGTCTCTCTCAGACCTGCGATTTTGTCATGATCGACACACCGGGCGCGGTGAACCATCTGAACCGGACGGCGCATCGCCTGGCAAACACCCTGATCACGCCGATCAATGACAGCCTGATCGATTTCGATCTGCTGGGCCGGGTCGACCCGAAAACCGGCAAGGTGACCGGCCCTAGCGTTTATTCCGAACTGGTTTGGGAGGCCCGCCAGCGCCGGGCGGCCGAGGGGGACACGCCGGTCGATTGGGTCGTGCTCCGAAACCGCCTCTCAACGCTGGAGAGCCGCAACCGGCGGCAGGTCTCGAAGGTGATGAAGGATCTCGCCAAACGCATCGGGTTCCGCACCATCCCGGGGTTCTCCGAGCGGGTGATCTTCCGCGAACTGTTCCTCAACGGCCTGACCCTGTTGGACCTGAAACAAGGCGGGCTGATCGCGCTGACCCTCAGCCATGTTGCCGCCCGCCAGGAAGTGCGCGATATGGTCAAGGCTTTGTCCCTGCCCGATGTCGGGCCGGTGCAGTAAGGAGGCGCCATGCGCATCACCATGATCGGCTCGGGCTATGTCGGCCTGGTCTCGGGCGTCTGTTTCTCGGATTTCGGGCATGAGGTGGTCTGCGTCGACAAGGACGCGGGCAAGATCGCTGCGCTGCAGGCAGGCGAGGTGCCGATCTTCGAGCCGGGCCTCGACATGCTGATGACCAAGAACACCGAGGCGGGGCGGCTGAGCTTTACCACCGATCTGGCCGAGGGGATGAAGGGCGCCGATGCGGTCTTCATCGCGGTCGGCACCCCCACCCGGCGGGGCGATGGCCATGCGGATCTGCGCTATGTCTATGCTGCGGCCGAGGAGCTGGCCGCGCTGATCGCGGCCTATACCGTGGTCGTGGTGAAATCGACCGTCCCCGTCGGCACCAATGCCGAGGTGGCACGCCGGATCCGGGCCACAGCGCCGGAGGCCGAGTTCGACGTCGCCTCCAATCCCGAATTCCTGCGCGAGGGGGCCGCGATCGAGGATTTCATGCGCCCCGACCGCGTTGTCGTGGGCGCCGAGACCGAGCGGGCCGAGGCGGTGATGCGCGAGATCTACCGCCCGCTCTATATCCGCGAGACGCCTATGGTGGTCACCTCGCTAGAGAGTGCGGAGATGATCAAATACGCCGCCAATGCCTTCCTCGCGACCAAGATCACCTTCATCAACGAGATCGCCGATCTCTGCGAGCGGGTCGGGGCGGATGTGCAATCCGTCGCCAAGGGCATCGGGCTCGACGGGCGGATCGGATCGAAATTCCTCCACCCCGGCCCTGGCTATGGCGGATCATGCTTTCCAAAAGATACCAATGCGCTTGCTCGGATCGGACAGGATCACGCCTCGCCCATGCGGATCGTCGAGACAGTCATCACCGTCAATGACGCGCGCAAACGGGCGATGGTCGAGAAAATTCGCGACGCGATGGGCGACCAAATCGCAGGCAAGCGGATCACCGTTCTTGGTGTGACCTTCAAACCCAACACCGACGATATGCGTGAAGCGCCCAGCCTGACCATCGTTCCCGCTCTGATCGGCGCAGGTGCCGAGGTGACCGTTGTCGACCCGGAAGGCCGTAAGGAGGGTGAGGCTCTCTTGCCCGGCGTGACGTGGGCCGAGAACGAGTATGACGCGGCGCGTGAGGCGGATGCTCTTGTGGTGCTGACCGAATGGAACCAGTTCCGTGGCCTCGATCTGGTGCGCCTTGCGCAATCGATGCGCGGCAAGGTGCTGGTCGATCTGCGCAACATCTATGGGCCGGAGGAGGCGCGTGAGGCAGGCTTCGCCTATGCCTCGGTCGGTCGGGCGTGACACCGGACCACTGAGAAGACGCCCGATAAGCTCCCCGCAGGATGATCCCGTTGTGCCCCAGGCGCGATGAGGGTCGAGTTACCCGCCCACGGTCGGCGGCTGACCGGTTCGAGGCTTAGCGGATCTCCGCCACCCGCTCCATCTCCGCCACGGTTTTCTCGCCCCGGATCAGGCGCGAGATGCCGCGATAGGTGCCCGCGGGCCAGCCCCGCTGCGGGATCCGGCGGCCCACGGCGCGGAACTCGGTGGCGCGGGGGCGGTCCATCACATGGGTCGCCTCGGCCACCACAGCACCGGACGGGGCGAGCAGCCGCGTCTCCAACCGGTCGCCTTTCTCCAGACCAAAGAAATGGCCCCACATCACCAGCGCCGGAACATCCGCCGGATATCGGTCGGAATGGGGCGCGCTGTCCTTGACCTCGGCATAGTCGGGCACACGGTCGGTGACGCCCGCGCTCATCAGCCCGCCGGGGGTGTAGGTGATACCGCTCTCCGCCGCCCAGAGGCTGCCGCCCCCGGACCCGCAGGCACTGCCCATCGCGGCACCGGTGAACGGATCCACCACCGTGTTGCCCTGGCGGAGCGTGATATGGAGATGCGGAAACTCCGTCTGCCCTGACAACCCGATCTCGCCCAGCACCGCGCCGCCCGCCACCCGGTCGCCCGGCGCCACGGTCACCGAGCCTTTCAGGAGGTGGCAATACTGGGTCGACCAACCGTTCTCGTGATCGACCACCACGCCGTTGCCGCATTCCTTGCCCGCGATATCGGGGGCGTTGGGCGCGTTGCTGGCAATGTCCTCCATCCCGTCGCGCACGCCTTGGACGATCCCCCCGGCAGCGGCCAGAACATCGACGCCGCGAGAGATCTCCTGGGTCGTGGCAAGGCGGATATCGGTGCCTTTGTGCCCGTCATAGCTGCGCGGCCCGCAGGCGAGATCGCGCGCGTCCGGACCGTCATCATGGTCGACATATTGTTGAAGGAAGCAGTCCCGGCCGATCTCGCAATCGACCGGGTTCTGCAATTCAAACGCCGCGGCGGGGCTGGCCGCCAGAAGGGCAGCGGCCAGGAGGCGGGTCATTCCGCGGTCAGGAGCGGCGGTTTCGATTTTGGTAGCCGCGCCTTTTCCGGTGGCGAGGTTTCCAGATGGATCTTGCCGTCGCGGATGCCGACCTTGACCAGTCCGCCCTCGGAGAGCTTGCCGAACAACAGCTCTTCGGCCAGCGGCTTTTTGATATGCTCCTGGATCACCCGGCCCAGCGGACGGGCGCCCATACGCTCATCATAACCCTTGTCGGCCAGCCATTCGGCAGCCGGTTTGGTCAGCTCGATCGAGACATTGCGCTCCATCAGTTGCGCCTCGAGCTGTAGGACGAATTTGTCGACCACCTGCAGGATCACCTCACGCGGCAGGGCGCCGAAGGAGATCACCGCGTCCAGCCGGTTGCGGAATTCCGGGCTGAACATCTTCTCGATGGCTTCCATATCGTCGCCTTCGCGCTTGTCGCGGCCAAAGCCGATAGCCTCTTTGGCGAGATCAGCAGCGCCGGCATTCGAGGTCATGATCAGGATCACATTGCGGAAGCTCACCGACTTGCCATTGTGGTCGGTCAGTTTGCCGTGATCCATGACCTGCAACAGGATGTTGAAGACATCCGGGTGCGCCTTCTCGATCTCGTCCAGCAGCAGCACGCAATGCGGGTGCTGGTCGACCCCATCGGTCAGCAGACCGCCCTGATCGAACCCGACATAGCCCGGAGGCGCCCCGATCAGGCGGCTGACGGAGTGCTTCTCCATATATTCCGACATGTCGAAGCGGAGCATCTCGACCCCCATGATCGAGGCAAGTTGACGGGCAACCTCGGTCTTCCCGACCCCGGTGGGGCCAGCGAAAAGGTAGTTGCCGATCGGCTTCTCCGGCTCACGCAGCCCGGCACGCGAAAGTTTGATCGCCGAAGACAGCGCATCGATGGCCGCGTCCTGGCCAAAGACCACGCGCTTCAGGTTGGTCTCCAGATCCCGCAGCTGCTCGGCATCGTCTTTCGACACCTGCTTGGGCGGGATACGGGCGATTTTGGCGACGACAGCTTCGATCTGCTCCTCGTCGATGGTCTTTTCCCGTTCGTCCTTCGGCACGAGATGCTGCGCCGCCCCGGCCTCGTCGATCACATCGATGGCTTTGTCGGGCAGCTTGCGGTCGTTGATATAGCGATGTGAGAGGTCCACCGCCGCTTTCACCGCCTCGGGGGTGTACTCGACATCGTGGTGCTTCTCGAAGAACGGCTTTAGGCCGCGCAGGATCTCGATCGCGTCATCCACGGACGGCTCGTTCACATCGATCTTCTGGAACCGGCGGCTGAGCGCCCGGTCCTTTTCGAAATGCTGACGGAATTCGTTATAGGTCGTCGAGCCCATGCAGCGCAGGCCGCCCGATTGCAGCGAGGGCTTGAGCAGGTTCGATGCATCCATCGCCCCGCCCGTCGTGGCCCCTGCCCCGATCACGGTGTGGATTTCGTCGATGAAGAGGATCGCGTCTTCGTGCTCCTCCAGCTCCTTGATCACCGATTTCAGCCGCTCCTCGAAATCTCCGCGGTAACGGGTGCCGGCGAGCAG
>JBCBIS010000255.1:0-4947 GCA_038524325.1 Pseudomonadota bacterium | reverse complement strand
GTCCGGGTGCGCAGCGCGTTCACCCCCGCCCCTTTGCGGTCATGCCAGAACTTCTTCTCCTCGCCGCCCAGGATCGTGACGCCGCAATCATCCGAAGCGCCGTGATCCGTCACCGGCGCCGAGAACGACACCGGCAGGCCATGCGCCTTGGCCCCGGCCTCGATCACCTCGCGCCAATCGGTGTGGATCTCGCCCGAGAGATAAATGTTCCAGGTCATGACTTCTCCTCCTTGATGGCTTTCAGGTCGGCTTCGATGGCGCGCAGGCGGTCAATCACCTCGCCGCGGTAATCGTCGGTGGCGGCGTTGGCTTCCTCGGAATGGGCGTCTTGCATCGAGTTCACGATCAGCCCGACCAGCAGGTTCACGACCGCGAAGGTGGTGACCATGATGAAGGGCACGAAGAAGGCCCAGGCATGGGGATAGACCTCCATCACCGGGCGCACGATGCCCATCGACCAGCTCTCCAGCGTCATGATCTGGAAGAGCGAATACGCCGACTCGCCGATGGTGCCGAACCAGTCGGGAAAGCTCTGCCCGAACAGCTTGGTCGCCATCACAGCGCCGATATAGAAGATCATCCCCATCAACAGAAACACCGAGCCCATCCCCGGCAGCGCCGAGATAAAGCCCTGCACCACCCGGCGCAGCGAGGGCGCCACCGAGATCACCCGAAGCACCCGCAGGATCCGAAGCGCGCGCAGCACCGACAGCCCGCCAGTGGCCGGCATCAGCGCGATGCCCACGATGATGAAATCGAAGATGTTCCAGGGCCGCCGGAAAAACCCCCAGCCCTGCGCCACCAGTTTCAGGACCAGCTCGACCACGAAAATGCCCAGGCAGATCGTGTCGATCGCCACCAGAACCGGGCCGATCGCCGCCATCAGGGTCTTCGAGGTCTCCATCCCCAGCGTGATCGCGTTGATCAGAATCACGACCAGGATCGCGTTGCGCACCAGCGGCTGGTCGAGCCAGGCCGCCAGGCGGGCGCGCCAATGGGGTGGGGTCTGGTCGGACTGGGCGCTCATCGGCAGCTCCTGCGGCTGGGGCGGATATGCCCTGTGCTCTGGGCGGGATCAAGCCTGCCACCGTCTGCATCCCAGACTGATCGGGATTTTCTGCGACACTTTTGCGGAAAATCACATAAAACCGCTGCACAAAGGCGCGGTGCGCTATCTGGCTGGGCGGCGCCGGTGCACTGGCCCAAGGCAGGCGGGGCAAAGCGCGCTAGAGACTGGCGGCGAACAGAACAAGGCGGGATCGACATGGCCGAGAGCACGCAACCGGAACTGGACACCTCGCCCAAGGTCTCGGACGAGATCCACTGCACCACCTGCTACATGTGCGCCTGCCGCTGCGGGATCAATGTGCATCTGCGCGATGGCGAGGTCCGCTATATCGAGGGCAACCGCGACCACCCGGTGAACAAGGGCGTGCTCTGCGCCAAGGGCTCCGCCGGGATCATGCAGCATTATTCGCCCGCGCGGCTGAAGGCGCCGTTGAAGCGGGTCGGCGAGCGGGGCTCGGGCAAGTTCGAGGAAATCTCGTGGGAGGAGGCGCTCAGCCTCGCCTCCGACTGGCTGGGTGCTGTGCGCGAGACCGATCCGAAGAAGCTGGCCTTCTTCACCGGGCGCGATCAGTCGCAGTCCTTCACCTCGTGGTGGGCGCAGCAATTCGGCACGCCCAACTATGCCGCCCATGGCGGCTTCTGCTCGGTCAACATGGCCGCCGGCGGGATCTATACCCTGGGCGGCGCGTTCTGGGAGTTTGGCAGCACCGATTGGGAGCGGACCAAGCTGTTCATGATCTTCGGCGTGGCCGAGGATCACAACAGCAACCCGATCAAAATGGGCATCGGCAAGCTGAAAACCGCGGGCGGCCGGGTGATCGGCGTCAACCCGGTGCGCACCGGCTATAACGCGGTGGCGGACGAATGGGTGGGGATCACCCCGGGCACCGATGGGCTGTTCATCCTGGCGCTCTGCCATGAATTGCTGCGCACGGGCCATGTCGATGTGGAGTATCTCAGCCGCTGGACCAATGCGGGCTGGCTGGTGGATCGCAATCCGGGCGACACGTTCGGGCTATTCATCCGCGACCGCGACGGCAAGGCGCAGGTCTGGGACCGCGAGACCGGCATGGCGCAACCCTTCGACAAGCCGGGGGTGAGGCCGGCGCTGAAGGGCGAGTTCCCCTCGCCCGATGGCGGCCGGGCGCAGCCGGTCTTTGAGTTGATGGCGCGGAAATATCTCGAGCCCGAGTTTGCGCCCGAGGCGGTGGCGGAACGCTGCGGCCTCTCGGAGGCGACGATCAAGCGGCTGGCGGCGGAACTGGCCGATGTCGCCTTCAACCAGGCCTTCGAGATCCCCTGCGACTGGACCGATTTCCGCGGCGAGAAACACTCCAAATTCATCGGCCGCCCGGTCAGCTTCCACGCGATGCGCGGGATCTCGGCCCATTCCAACGGGTTCCAGACCTGCCGGGCGCTGCATATCCTGCAATTGTTGCTGGGCGCGGTCGAGCGGCCGGGCAGTTTCCGCTTCAAACCGCCCTATCCGAAACCGGTCGAGGCGCATCCCGCGCCCCATGCGGGCTCGGTCCCCGGCTCGCCCCTGAACGGGCCGCATCTGGGCTTTCCCCGCTCGCCCGACGATCTGGCGCTGGAGGAGGACGGCACGGCCAAGCGGATCGACAAGGCCTTTACCTGGGAGCATCCGCTGAGCGCCCATGGCATGATGCATATGGTCATCGCCAATGCCCATGCGGGCGACCCTTATCCGATCGACGTGCTGTTCATGTATATGGCCAACATGTCCTGGAACTCCTCGATGAACACCGCCGGTGTGATCGAGATGCTGACGGACAAGGGGATCGACGGGGAATACAAGATCCCGAAGATCATCTACTCGGATGCGTATTCGTCGGAAATGATCGCCTATGCCGATCTGATCCTGCCGGACACGACCTATCTGGAGCGGCATGACTGCATCAGCCTGCTGGACCGGCCAATTGGCGAGATCGACGCGGCCTGCGATGCGATCCGCTGGCCGGTGGTCGCGCCGGACCGGGATGTGCGGGGGTTCCAGTCGGCATTGCTGGATCTGGGCGCGCGTCTGAAGCTGCCCGGTTTTGTCGACGATGACGGAGCGCCGAAATACGAGGATTACGCCGACTACATGGTGAACCACCAGCGCCGCCCGGGTGTCGGCCCGCTGGCGGGCTGGCGCGGCGAGGATGGCGAGGGGAAAGGGCGCGGGGCGCCGAATCCGGACCAGCTCCAGAAATACATCGACAATGGCGGGTTCTGGGAATGTCACATCCCCGACGACGCCCGGTTCATGAAACCCTTCAACATGGCCTATCAGGACTGGGCGGTGGAACGGGGGTTCTTCGACAAGCCGTTTCCTTATGTCTTCCAGCTCTATGCCGAGCCCTTGCGCACATTCCAACTGGCCGCCGAGGGGCATGGCGACCGGCAGCCGCCCGAGCATCTGCGCGCGCGGCTGCAGCAGGCGATGGACCCGCTGCCGGTCTGGTGGGAGCCGTTCGAGCAGGCCGCGGTGGATGCGGCGGAGTATCCTCTGCACGCCATCACCCAGCGCCCGGCGGCGATGTACCATGCCTGGGGCTCGCAAAACGCCTGGCTGCGGCAGATCCACGGGCATAACCCGATGTATGTGCCGGGGCCAGTGATGGAGGCGCATGGGCTGCAGGACGGCGACTGGGCCTGGATCAGCTCGCATCACGGGCGGATCAAGGTGCCGGTGGCGCGGATGGAGGCGGTGAACCCGCATACGCTCTGGACCTGGAACGCGATCGGCAAGCGCGAGGGCGCCTGGGCCCTGGGCGAGGGCGCGCCGGAGACGACGCGGGGGTTCCTGCTCAACCATCTGATCCATGAATTGCTGCCGCCCAAGGGGGACGGGCTGCGCTGGTCGAACTCGGATCCGGTGACCGGGCAGGCGGCCTGGTACGATCTGCGGGTGAAGATCGAGAAGGCCGAGCCGGGGCTGCAACGGGCCGAACCGCGGACCGGGCGGCAGAGCTCTCCGATCGGCCAGGGGCCGGAGGCGCTGAGCTATGGGGACAAGTGGTGATCTCTGGGACGGCCGGCTGGGCTCCAAACATCGCTGACGCTCGTTTGCCCGCCCACCCTGCCGTTCCTGGCAAGAGGGCCGGGATGTGACGCCTCGGACCCATGAGATCCAGGGCGGCGGCGGGGTGCGGCTGCATGTGCGGGCCTTCGGCCCGGAGGCGGGCCGGCCGATCCTGTTCCTGCATGGCTGGTCGCAGATGCATCTCTGCTGGACCAAGCAGATCGAGAGCGCACTGGCGGAGGAATTCCAGCTGATCTGCCCGGATCTGCGCGGCCATGGCGCCTCGGAGCGGCCCGTGCAGCCGGAGGCCTATGGCGATGGCGCGCTCTGGGCCGAGGATGTGGCGGCGATCCTCGGCGCGCTGGAGCTGGAGCGGCCGGTCGTGGTTGCCTGGTCGATGGCCGGTTGGGTCTTGGGGGACTACCTGCGCATCCATGGCGATGCCGCGCTGGGCGGGATCGTGCCGGTGGGTGCGATCTATCGCGGCGGGGCGCTGGCGGATGCCGAGATCCAGGCGCGGGTGAAACCCGATGCCTCGGGCGCGGCGCTGTTGAGCGCGGACCAGGCCAAGGCGCTGACCGGCACGGTGAATTTCGTGAAGGCCTGTTTCGCCGGGCCGGGCGGCAAGCGCGACATGGCGCTGATGGCGGCCTGGACCGCGCTCTGCCCGGTCGAGACGCGCCGGGCCTGCATCAAGCGCGATGTGGATTTCAACGCGGAGTATGCCGCGGTGACCTGTCCCGCATTGGTGATCCATGGCAAGGCCGACCGGGTGGTGCCCGAGGCGACCGGCGCAGCGCTGGCCGCCTGCATCCCCGGGGCGGCGCTGGAGCGCTATGGCGCGGGCCATC
>JBCBIS010000254.1:0-4971 GCA_038524325.1 Pseudomonadota bacterium | reverse complement strand
CGCCAGTGGCGATTGGGAGGGGTCGCGCGCCGGCTGGGCCCATTCCAACCGTGCCATGGCCCATGCCGAACTGGGCAACCATCTCGACGCCTTCGACGATCATAATCAGGCAATCAAGTTGGATCCGTCGAACCCCCGCGCCTGGAATAACCGCGCCACCAGCCATGCGAAGTTTCGCGAGTTCGACCGGGCGTTTCGCGACTATGACAAAGCGTTGGAGCTGGACCCATCCTATGTCAACGCCCTGATCAACCGCGCCAGCCTCTCCTTTGAGACCGGGCGGGCGGCCGAAGCACGGGAGAATTACACCGCCGCCATCGCGCTGGAGGAGAAGGCCGGGCGCGATACCGCCGGGCTGCAATTCCTGTTGGCCGATGCGGCTTGTGCGTTGGGGGATGTGGCCGAGGCCACGGCCCGCCGCACCCCCGCCTTCGATGCCGGTCTTTTCACCCGTGACCGCATGGCCGAGACGCTGATCGCCACCGGGTATCTCGTCCGCAGCCAGGCCAAGGACCGAACCGCCTTCGACCTGGCCCTTACGCGATGGACCGAAGCGGGCTGTGTCTGGGACGGATAATAAAAAAAAGGCGCCGGGGAGAGAAGCCGGCGCCCAGTTAGAGAGGTATCACAGGAAACACATGTGATGTCTTCGGAAGCGCGGTGCAGGGCAGGGAGACCCGGCACCTGTTCCCGAGGGACGAGCAAAAGTTAACCGAATCGTGCCCGCTCCCGCTGTGACGATTGTCACTTGGCCGAGCGCGCGATGTTCATTCCGCCAAGCGCGGGCGGAGGAAATCACGCAGATCCACTGTCTCTCGGCGGCGCAGCGAAACATAAATGAAGCCGAGATTGCTGCGCTCCTCGATCATTTCGCCGGGGAAGGGGAGGTAGCTGAGCTCGGCCGAGCCGAAGGAGGGGGCGGCGGTGCCGACCTGCCATTCAGTGGTCAGCGCCACGTCGACCAGCTTCAGGCGGGGGCCGCCATCGGTATCCTCGATCTCCAGCGGCACGCCTGCCAGGCGGAGATAGGCCTGTTTGTCCGTGGCCGCCTGGAAGCCCTCGATGAATTCGGCGCAAAGCACTTGGAGATCTGCGGCCTCGTTCTCGGGCGTCAGGTGGGAGTGTAGATGGTCGGCAGGGGCGTTGTGGCCATGGTCATGCGGCATGGCTCAGCCCTTCGCCTTGGTGGTCCAGCGTTTGCCGTGAATCGCTTCGTCATAGTCGCCCTTCGGCAGGCTGACCGGTTTGTCGATATGGGGTCGGTGCGCGCCCATTTTGCCGGCGGAGACCATGGCGCCCAGCACGTCCACGATGACCCGCGTTCCCATCAGCGCGGTGATGTCCGAGGTGTCATAGGGCGGCGAGACTTCGACCAGTTCCATCCCGCAGATCCCCTCGGCCGCGACCTTGCTGGCCAGCGCCAGGGCCTCGCGGGGCAGGAAGCCGCCCGGCTCGGGCCAGCCGGTGCCGGGGACGAAACCACAATCGATGCTGTCGATGTCAAAGGACATATAGACCATGTCGGCGCCATCCCAGGCCATCTCCAGCGCCATCTCGGCGGTCTTGTCGATGCCCATGGCCTCCATATCGGACATCGTGATGATGTTGGTCTCGCGTTCGCGGGCGACCTTGACCGCCTCTCGCGGGACTTGCCAGCCGCCGATGCCGACTTGGACCAGGTTCTTGGCGGGCACGTTCGGCAGGTTGGTCGAGTGGAACCAGGGCGTCGTGTGCATCCGCTCGTCGAGGTCTTTCTCCTGGATATCCGCATGCCGGTCGAAATGGACGATGCCGATGGTCTTCGAGGTGCATTCGGCGATCCCCCGCACGCAGGGAAAGCCGATCGAATGATCTCCGCCGATGATGATCGGCAGCGAGCCTGAGGAGAACACATGGGAGACGGCGCGGGAGATCTGGTCAAACGTCTTCTCGATATTCCCCGGAATGGTGAAGATGTCGCCGGCATCGCAGAGGCTCATCTGCTCGCGCAGATCGATCCCCATCTCGTAGTTATAGGGCGTGTAGAGGGCCGAGATCTTGCGCACGCCCTGCGGGCCGAAGCGAGTGCCGGGGCGATAGGTGGTGCCGCCGTCGAACGGGGCGCCCAGCACCGTGGCGTCGTAGAGGCCGACCTCGGTGACATCTTCGGCATAGGGCGCCTTCAGGAAGGTGTTGATGCCGGCGTAATGCGGCAGCTCTCCGCGGGCGAAGGTGGGGATCGAGCGGTCCTCGATACTATCTGCAGCGGTCAGGCCCATGCGCAGCGCCCAGGCTTTCTCCTTCTCCCACTCGGCATCGGGGATGTCGGCTTCGGCGCGGGCGGCCTTCCAGCCCTGGAGTTTGGAGAGATCCGGGTGGTGGTGGCGCCGGTCGGGCGCGCTGGCATCGGCGGGGTGGTGGGACCGGCTGCGGCGCGGGTCATACATGGGTCGTCTCCGTGGTTTGCTCTGTCTCTCCCCCGTGCCCCGCTCCGACGGGGCCTCTCACCCGCCCGCCCTTCCGGAGCGCGGGGGAGAGGCGCATGGATTGATAGGGAATGCCGCCGTCCCGGGCGTCGAAGTCATAGGTGATCGTGGCTCCATACGCCTCGGGTTCGTGCGGGTCCCAGCGGGGTTTGTCAAACACCAGAACGCGGTCGCCCAGTTTGAAACCCTCTTCCAGGTCATGGGTAACCATGAAAACGGTCATGCCGGTCTCGACCCGCATCTCCGTGAGAAAATCATGCATCGACAGCCGCGTGCCCGGATCGAGCGCGCCGAAGGGTTCATCGAGCAGCAGGATCCGCGGCTTTGCCATCAGGGCCTGGGCGATGGCGAGGCGCTGTTGCATCCCGCCCGAAAGGGCCGCGGGATAGGCGCGCCCCATATGGCCGAGGCCGATCCGGTCCAGCACCGCCTCTGCTCGCTCCCGCGCCGCACGTCTGGCCTTGCCCCAGATCCAGCCGCTTTTGGTGGCACCCAGCGCCTCGGCGGCCACCAGATTCTCTCGGACGGTCATATGCGGGAAGACCGAATAGCGCTGGAAGACGATGCCCCGGTCGCGCCCCGGTTCCTCGGCCGGGGGCTGGCCGGCGACGCTGATCTCCCCGCGGGTGGGGGTCTCCTGCGCCAGCAGCAGGCGCAGAAAGGTGGATTTCCCGCAGCCCGACGCGCCGACGATCGAGATGAACTCGCCCTCGGCCACCTCGAGATTCACCCGCTCGAGGATCGGTCGCGGGCCATAGGATTGGAAGATGTTTTTGGCGGTGACGTAGCTCATGCGGCGTTCAGATCCCCTCGCGCCCGAACCAGGGAAAGGCCTGCTCGGCCCCCTTTTTCAGAGCATAGTCGATCAGGAAGGCCAAGAGCGTGATCCAAACGACATAGACCAGGATCACGTCCATCGCGAGGTAACGGCGCACAAGGAAAATGCGATAGCCGAGCCCCGCATCCGAGGCGATGGCCTCCGCCGCGATCAGGAACAGCCATGCGGGGCCGAGCGAGAGCCTGACCGCCTGCACCAGCCGTGGCAGGATCTGGGGCAGCGCCACCCGCAGGCCAATGGCCAGCGAGCTGGCGCCGAGGGTCTGGGCCTTGACCAACTGCTCGCCGGGAATCTCCAGCACCCGCTGGCTGAGATCGCGGATCAGAAAGGGCGTGATGCCAATCGCAATCAAGGCGACCTTAGATTCCTCGCCCAGCCCCGCGATGATGAACAAAATCGGTAGGATCGCCAAAGGGGGTACCATCGAGAGCACGCTGACGAAGCCGGCCAGGGTCGATCGCGCATAGGGCAAAAGCCCGATGGTCAGGCCAAAAACCAGGCCCAAGGCGGCGGCGATGCCCACGCCCTGCGCCAACCGGCTGAGACTGACCAGGGTATCGTTCCAAAACAGCACCCGGCCCGAGCGGCGGTCGGGCTCGCTGACCAGACGCTCGGCCGTGGCTGTGATCTGGGCCGGGGCCGGCAGCAGCTTGTCCTTCGGGTTCTCCGCCAGCCGGATCGCCGATCCGACGGAATAAATTGCCATTACGATCAGAAAGGGCAGGATCAACAGGATCAGCGCCACCGGGCGGCTGGGGCGGCGGTTGATCAGGCGCATGACGGTGACACCGGCGCTGTCCCGGGCTTGACCCGGGACCTCCCGGAGCTGCTCGAGACGTCTCCAGCCCAGCTGAAAACGCCTAGGTCAGCGGCGCAGAATCTCCCTGCACCGCGCCTGAGATGCCCAGGAACCTGCAGACACATTCAGAGCTTCCCGTCAGCGGCCATCTGCATATAGGTGGTGTCGTAGCGCAGGTTCACATTCTGGGCATCCCCGGTGACCGAGCCGTCCGGATAGGCGACGCCGACGAAATCGGCACTCGGCGCGCCCTCTCCCAGGATTCCCTTGTCGAACAGGAATTCGGCGACATTGACCATCGTCTTGGGCAGCGCCTCGCTTTGCACGAAGGCGACCGCGTCCGCGGGCTTCCAGAACATCTCGGTCGAGGCAAGTTGGGCCTTGTAGCCTGCCAGATCGGTGCCAGAGGCTTCGGCCATCGCGGTCAGCGCGGCCTCGTCGCCCGCCTCCATCAGGGCCATCACTTCGTACCAGGCCCCAACCAGAGCCTTGCCGAAACTGGGATTGGCGGCCAGCGTCTCGGTATTGACGACCATCATGTCGATGATCTCGCCCGGGATGTCGGAGCTGTCGAACAGTTTGGTCGTCCCTGGCTGCTCGAGAATGGTCGAGACCAGCGGGTTCCAGGTCACCACCGCCTCGACATCATCGGTCGCGAAGGCGGCGATCATATCGGCATCCGAGGTGTTGATGACACCGGCCAGATCCCGCTCGGCCAGCCCCACCGAGTCCAGTCCGCGGGCGAGCAGATAGTGACTGACCGAAAGCTCCACCAGGTTCACCGGTTTTCCCTTCAGATCCGCCAGCGCCCCCGCGCCTTTCAGGATCACCGCGTCGTTGCCGTTCGAGAAATCGCCCACGATCAGGGC
>JBCBIS010000253.1:0-4986 GCA_038524325.1 Pseudomonadota bacterium | reverse complement strand
TGCAGTGTGCGGGTCGGCAGCTCCATCATGTAGAGACCCATGAAGGTATAGCCGATATTCATGGTGATCGGCGGGCCGTTGCGCTGACCCGTATGCGGGTCTTTCGGCCAGCGTCTTGCCGTGGTGATCCGGTCGATCACCCGGCGGGTGAACTCGCGCCCCACCCAGGCATTGGTCAGCGTCAGAAAGAAGTACCGGGCCTTTGGGTATCCGAACTTGCCATAGGCGCGGATCACATTGCCCTGGATGTCGTCGAGATCGAGATTGCGGGTCATCTTGTCCCCCTCAAGATTTGATGACGCCGGGCGCCTGGGTCGGCGCCAGCTTGTCGTCGGGCTTGTGATCGGCGATGAACTGGCCGAAGGCGGCGTGCAGATCTGCGCCCTCCTTGCCCTGGTTCTCGATCACAAAATCGGCGAATTTCTGCTGGAGGTAGAGCCCTTTCAGCACGCTCGCCAAATCTCCGCTCTTGGCGGCGGGCCAGGGTTTCTGCCCCTGCGCCAGGATAAAGCGATAGATCCCATAGAGCGCCGCGGCCAGGGCCACACCGCCCAGCACCGCCGTGCTGCCCGCGGGATAGCCGAACACCGTCCCCATCCCGGTCAGCCAGGACAGGCCACCCAGGATGAAGGCCAGCGCCGGCAGGACCAGGATCGCCAGGAACGCCTTGAAGGGCAGGGTGGGCAGCAGCGCCGTTTCGCCATCGATGTAGTAATCGTTGAACGGCATCCAGGTCTCGATCTGGCAGCGCTTGATATAGGTGACGAAGTCGTCCGCCGAGGGGGTCTCGGGAAATCCCTGACAGTTCTCGTAAATCGCCTGAAGTTCGACCGAGGAGGTCGACCACAGCTCGCGCAGGTAATCGTCGCGCACCTTGTCCTGGTCGTCCCCGCTCAGATCGCTGCGCAGGTCGGCGCCCGCCTCGGTGATCGCGTCGAAATCCACCGCCAGCATCAGATAGGGGCAGGGCAGCTTGTCGACCTGTTGCGGGTCGGTCGGCTGCGGCTTGATCCCGACCGAGGCAAGCACCGCATCCACCGGGTTCCGCCCGTTATAGATCGCGTTCTCGATCACCACAAAGCGGGCCAGATGGGTGCGCGAGGTCTTGGCGAAGGGGCTGACGATCCCGGTCGGGTCCGGCTCGGCAATCTTGATCGTCGCCGGGCTCTGTTGCGCGGTCGGAAGGCTGGCCAGCGCGCGTTGGATCCGCAGCATATAGGTTTCGCGCGGCTTGACCGGCGGGGTGGCGTCGGGCTGGGCCAGCGGCTGCTCGCCTGGCTGTTCATTGACCTTGATCGGCGACAGAACGGTCAGGAAGTAGTGGCCGCCATCATAGTTCGGCATCTCGGGTTCCTCCGGTTCTGAGCGGTTCAGGCGTCTTCGGCGATCATCTCGGGATTCGCAGCCACGGCGCGCACCCGCTCCTGACGGTTGAGATCGGCATTCTCGGTGTCGAGGCTGGCGACAGGGCCAAAGCCAGGATCGCCCAGATAATTCTGGATACCCCCCAGCTTGTTATCCTTGCCCGCAACCCATTTGGCCCAGGCTTTGGCGAATGCCTCCGGCCCCTCCGCATGGGCTTTCTCCAACGCGATCAGCGCCCGGCGCACCCGCAGCCCGCCCTTGACATCGCGCTGCGCTGCACCCGGGGTTGCGTTGTAATAGTAGTTCGTATCGATCTGATTATGCGTGATATAATCCTTGAACGGCGTGACCGGGATCGATTTCGGATATTTCAGCGCCGAGTACCAGAACAGGTTCAGACCGTTCGGAATCCCGTCCGAGAACGCATCGATATACTGGTCCCAGGTGCCGTTGAAATTCGAGCAGAAGATCATGTAATCCCGCGTGACCTGCTTGTTATGCGGGTCGCGGCCGGGGTCGTATTTTTTTTCGAAAACCGGCCATTCATCCGGCTTTACGAAGACCCAGCGGGCGAAATGGATCAGCGACAGGCCGAGCAGACCGCTGAGCGTCGCAGGCTGTCCGCGGCTGACCATGAAGAGCAAACGGTTCGCCCAGGTCCAGCCTTTGACGCTGGGTGTGAGCACGTTCATGGCATAGGCTTTGCCCGCGATATTCGACATGTTTCCCCCACTGCAACCGGTGCGGGAGGTTCCCGCAGTCAACCAGCCCATTAAGGGTGACATAGATTCGAAAAGGCCGCAATCGCCCCAGCATCAATTTGAGACAAGTTGGATCTGGACGGGAGCGTGAGGCAGCCACAATGCGGCGCCAGGGAGCACGATGCCGGTCAACCGGAATGCTCGTCTCTCATCCCGGCTTATGCCGCAGAGACATGCGCCGTCCGGATCTCTAGGCCCGGTTTGGGCGCGGCACGGCTTTGTGCAAAAAGCACTTCTTCGGCGATCAGACCAGCATGCCAAGCGGTTCCTCGAGATGCGCGACAATGGCGGCGAGCAGCGTCGCGCCCAGCGCACCGTCGATCACCCGGTGATCGCAGCTGAGGGTGACGGCCATCCGCGTCGCCACCGCCAGCGTACCATCGACCGCGACCGGTCCCTCGGCCCCGGCGCCGACGGCCAGGATCGCCGCTTGTGGGGGGTTGATGACGGCGTCGAAACTCTCGATCCCATACATCCCCAGATTGGAGATTGCGAAGCTGCCGCCCTGATACTCCGCCGGCGCCAATCGCCGGGCCCGGGCGCGGTCTGCAAGCGCTTTCATCTTCTGCGAAACGTCGCCCAGCCCCAATGTCTCGGCATCGCGCAACACGGGGGTAAAAAGGCCCCCGTCGACCGCCACGGCCACCGCCACATCCGAGGCGGCAAAGCGCAGGATCCGGTCGCCCGCCCAGACCGCATTCGCCTCTGGCACCTCTTGCAGCGCCAGGGCCGCGGCGCGGATGATGAAATCATTGACTGAGAGCTTGATCCCGCGCCCCTCCAACGCGCCGTTCATCCGGCGGCGCAGATCGAGCAGCGGGCCCAGTGTCACGCTGCGGCGCAAATAGAAATGCGGGACGGTCTGTTTTGCCTCGGTCAACCGGGCCGCCACGGTGCGGCGCATCGGGTCGAGCGGGACCTCCTCGTAGCGGCGGTCCTGATAGAGCGCCGCCACCGTCTCGCTCGACGGGCTGGCAGGCATCGGTGTCGGCGCAGTTTCGGGATGTGCCGCGGTTGGAGCGGCCGCCGCCTCGACATCCGCCTTCACGATCCGCCCGCGCGGGCCCGAACCAGTGAGCCCGGCGAGATCCACCCCTTTTTGTTCGGCGATCCGGCGGGCGAGCGGCGAGGCGAAGATGCGGGCGCCATTTGCGGGTCTCGCAGATTGAAGTGTCGTAGCCGGTCGCGGTTCAGGGGAGACGTCCGCTGGTTTTGGTTGTGTCTCAGAGACTTGGGCACCAGCCACCGGCGCCGTCTCCAGGGCCGTCTCCAGGGCCGTGTCCAGGGCCGAGGGTTCCTCGCCCTCCTCCAGCAGCAGGGCGATGGGGGTGTTGACCCTGACCGCCTCGGTCCCGGCGGCGATTAGGATGCGGCCCATGCGGCCTTCATCCACCGCTTCGACCTCCATGGTCGCCTTGTCGGTCTCGATCTCGGCGATCACGGCGCCGGCGCGGACCTCGTCGCCCTCGGCGACCAGCCATGCCGCCAGCTTGCCCTCCTCCATCGTCGGGCTCAGCGCCGGCATCAGGATCGGGACCGGCATGTCAGCCGGTCTCGCCAAGCATGCCGCCCTCGGGCATGTCGGTGGGGTTTTCGAGCTCCTGCACGAAGATATCCAGCATCTCGCGCATCGCGGTCTCCGGGTTTTCCGCCTTGCCGGAATGGGCCAGGGCCATCGAGAGGTGATTGGCGAAATCGGCCAGCATCACCCCGGCCTCGCCTGCTTCCTCGAACACATCCGTGTCGATCCGCACCTCCATGCCACCATCTGCCTCCATGAAGGCTTCGAAGAACGGTTTTCTCTTTCCAAACAATGCCATGGTGACCCCCTCTCAGCGATAGCAGATAGATTTTGCAGCGGCGATGACCTCGTCGGCTGTGACCAGGGCGAGGCGTTCGAGATTGGCGGCATAGGGCATCGGCACATCCTTGCCGGTGCAGGTGATCACCGGTGCGTCGAGCCAGTCGAACGCCTCCTGCATCAGGACCGCCGAGATCTGGCTGCCGATTGAACAGACCGGGAAGCCTTCCTCGACCGTCACGCAGCGATTGGTTTTCTGGACCGAGCGGATCACCGCGCCGGTGTCCATCGGGCGCAGGCTGCGCAGGTCGATGACCTCGGCCATGATCCCGTCTTCGGCGAGTTTGTCCGCCGCCTCAAGGGTATGGGCCATACCGATGCCAAAGCTGACCAGGGTGACATCTGCCCCCTCTCGCCAGATCCGGGCCTTGCCCATGGGCACGGTATAGTCGATCTGCGGCACCTCGAAGCTGCGGCCATAG
This sequence comes from Pseudomonadota bacterium, assembly GCA_038524325.1. Classification (GTDB taxonomy): domain Bacteria; phylum Pseudomonadota; class Alphaproteobacteria; order Rhodobacterales; family Rhodobacteraceae; genus Thermohalobaculum. Next base: position 577 of record JBCBIS010000253.1, on the reverse strand, counting down.
AGGATTTCGTTCTCGAGGAAGATGACCGGGTTCGGGTCGCGGATGGCGGCTTTGAGCAGGCCCTTGGCGTCGGCGGCGGAGAAGGGCATCACCACCTTCAGCCCGGGGATATGGGCGTACCATGCGGCGTAATCCTGCGAGTGTTGCGCCGCAACCCGGGCCGCCGCGCCATTGGGCCCGCGAAAGACGATGGGGCATCCCATCTGGCCACCGGACATGTAGAGCGTCTTGGCCGCTGAGTTCACGATCTGGTCGATCGCTTGCATGGCGAAGTTGAAGGTCATGAATTCGACGATTGGTTTGAGGCCCGCGAAGGCGGCGCCAACCCCGATTCCGGCAAAGCCATGCTCGGTGATGGGGGTGTCGATGACCCGGCGGGCGGAGAATTCCTCGAGCAGCCCCTCGGTTATCTTGTAGGCGCCTTGATACTCGGCAACTTCCTCGCCCATCACGAAAACATCGCCGTCGCGGCGCATTTCCTCGGCCATGGCGTCGCGCAGGGCGGTGCGGACGGTCTGCTCGGCCATAGGGGCATCCGCGGGCCAATCTGGCGCGGCAGGTGAGGCTGGCGGCGGGG
>JBCBIS010000252.1:0-5033 GCA_038524325.1 Pseudomonadota bacterium | reverse complement strand
CTCGGAGCTCCAAAGCGCGGTCCAATGCATCGGCACGAACACCGTTTCCTGCGCCGTGCGGGGCGTGATCAGGGCGCGCAATGTGGCCTGGCCATGTGCGCTCTCGATCCTCACCAGATCGGCGGGTTCGATGCCGCGCGATGCCGCGTCTGCTGGATGGATCTCGGCATAGGGCTCGGCGATATGTTTGCTGAGACGCGGGGCCCGGGCCGTGCGGGTCATCGTGTGCCAATGGTCACGCACCCGCCCGGTGTTCAGCCGCAGCGGCGCCTCGGGCGAGACGGCGGCCGCCAAGGGGCGGTGCGAGACGGGCAGGGCGCGGGCTTTTGCGTCGGGGGTGAAGAACCCGCCCTCGGCAAAGAACCGCCCGCCCATGCGCTGCGCCGTGATCGGCCAGCGGGTCGGCTGCAGTGCGTCATATTCGGCATCCGAGATCTGGGCGAGGCCGCTGATATCGAAATCCCGGTCCAGACGGCCCGCAATGGCGGAAAGGCCGGCATGCTCGCGGAAGATCTCGGCCGGGGAGGCGAAGCGGAAGGCCTCGCCCCAACCCATGGCGCTGGCGACGTCGCAGATCTGGCGCCAATCGGGGCGGGCCTGGCCGGGGATCGGCAGAAAGGGGCGCTGGCGGCTGATCGTGCGGTCGGAATTGGTCACCGTGCCCGATTTCTCCCCCCATCCGGCGGAGGGCAGAACCACATCCGCCAAACGCGCCGTATCGGTATCCGCGAACAGATCCGAGACCACGACGAAGGGGCAGGTGGCAATCGCGTCGCGCACCGCATCCGCCTCGGGCATCGAGACGGCGGGATTGGTCGAAAGGATCCAGAGCGCCTTGATCCGCCCATCGGCACAGGCGCGGAACAGGTCGACCGCCTTCAGCCCCGGGCGCTCTGCCATCGCAGGTGCGTTCCAGAAGGTCTGTAACGCGTCACGATGCCGGGCATTGTCCAGCTCCAGATGGCAGGCGAGCATATTGGCCAAACCGCCCACCTCGCGCCCACCCATGGCATTCGGCTGACCGGTGACCGAGAACGGGCCCATCCCCGGGCGGCCGATCCGGCCCGTCGCAAGGTGACAGTTGAGGATGGCGTTGACCTTGTCCGTGCCGGAGGTCGACTGGTTCACGCCCTGGGAATAGACCGTCACCACCTTCTCGGTCCGGGCGAAGAGGGCATAGAAGCGGGCGATCAGGGCGGGGTCCAGCGCGGTGATCTCGGCCACCCGCGACGCATCCGTGCTGGCCGCATCCAGGCTGGCCTCCAGCCCCGTGACATGGGCCCCGGTATATTCCTGATCGACCGCCCCCATCTCGGCCAGATGCAACAAGAGCCCGTTGAACAGCGCCACGTCGCTGCCCGGCGCCAGCGGCAGGTGTAGATCGGCCAGATCGCAGGTGGCGGTCACGCGCGGGTCGATATTGACGACGCGCATCTCGGGCCGTGCCTCTTTCGCCGCGGCGATGCGCTGATAGAGGACCGGGTGGCACCAGGCGAGATTGCTGCCGGTGAGGACGATCAGATCGGCCTCCTCCAGATCCTCATAGGTCCCCGGCACAGTATCCGCCCCGAAGGCGCGTTTGTGCCCGGCGACCGACGAGGCCATGCACAGCCGGGAATTCGTGTCGATATTCGCCGTGCCGACATAGCCCTTCATGAATTTGTTGGCGACGTAGTAATCCTCGGTCAGAAGCTGGCCCGAGCCGTAGACTGCCACGCTGTCCGGTCCGTACTGGTCAATGGCGGCGCGAAATTTCCGGGCGATCAGGGCGGTGGCGGTGTCCCAATCGCTGGGCGCGCCATCGATCTCTGGGGCCAGCAACCGGCCCTCCAGCGAAATGGTCTCACCCAGTGCCGATCCCTTCGAGCAGAGCCGGCCGAGATTGGCCGGATGCGCCGGGTCGCCTGCAATCTCCGCCCCGCCTTGCCCATCGGGCGTCGCCAGCACGCCGCAGCCGACGCCGCAATAGGGGCAGGTGGTGCAGGTGGCACTCACGCCGCGCTCCGCCCCGCCAGCGAGGTGTCGAGCTGGATGCGCCCCTCGGTCACGCGCACGGCGAAGCGGCGCACCTGGCCTTCATCCGGCCCCTGAACGGCGCCGGTTTCCAGCGAGATCACCCAGTTATGCAGGGGGCAGGTGACGGCCTTCCCGTGGACGATGCCTTCGGAGAGCGGGCCGCCCTTGTGCGGGCAGGCGTCATCGATGGCAAAGACCTCGTCCTCGGCGGTACGGAACAGGGCGACGCATCCCAGCGTCGTGCGCACCACGCGGGCGCCGCGCAGCGGGATGTCGTCGAGCGCGCCGATATCGATCCAGCTCATTCCGCCGCCTCCAGGGTCAGGTCCGCCAATGGGCTCCAACGCTTGGTGACCTCGTCATTCGCGCGCTCGGCCCAGGGGTCTTTCTGATAGATGGTCTGCGAGTGGTCGAAGCGGGCGACCAGGGCGGCACGGCTGTCGAGATCCTCGACCACGCGCTCCTTGACCCAGTCCAACCCCACCTTGGCGACCCATTTATAGGGCCGGTCCAGATACTTCGCGTTCTCGCGATAGAGCTGGACGAAGGCGACGATCAGGTCGAGCGCCTCCTCTTCGGTGCTGGCTTTGCCCAGCGCTTCCGTCTCCTTGACATCCATCCCCGCGGCCCCTGCCACGCTGACCTCATAGCCGGAGTCGACGCAGATCACGCCGACATCCTTGCAGGTCGCCTCGGCACAGTTCCGGGGACAGCCCGAGACCGCCATCTTCACCTTGTGCGGCGTCCAACTGCCCCACATCCGCTTCTCGATCTTGATGCCAAGCCCGGTCGAATCTTGCGTGCCAAAGCGGCAGTGATCGGTGCCGACACAGGTCTTCACCGTGCGCAGCCCCTTGGCATAGGCGTGGCCACTGACCAGGCCCGCCGCGTTTAGATCGGCCCAGATCGCGGGCAGGTCCTGTTTCTTCACGCCCAACAGGTCGATCCGCTGGCCGCCGGTCACTTTGACCGTTGGGACGTCGAACTTGTCCGCGGCGTCTGCGATGGCGCGCAGCTCTCCCGGCGTGGTGATCCCACCCCACATCCGGGGCACAACGCTGAAGGTGCCGTCCTTCTGGATATTGGCGTGGTTGCGTTCGTTGACGAAACGGCTCTGCGGGTCGTCCTGATACTCATCCGGCCAATCCGAGAGCAGATAGTAATTCAGCGCCGGTCGGCAGACATGGCAGCCGCAAGAGGTTTTCCAATGCCCGGCTTGGAACACCGCCTCCATCGAGGTCAGGCGCTGCGATTTGATCAGCCGGCGCACATCCTCATGTGTCAGGTCGGTGCAGCCACACATTGGTTTGGCAGCCGGGGCGGCATAGTCATCGCCCAGAGTAACCGCGAGCAATTGCTCGACGAGTCCGGTGCATGTGCCGCAGGACCCGCTCGCCTTGGTCTGGCTGCGCACGAGATCGAGCGTGGTCGCCCCGCCCGCAATCGCCGTGGTGATCTGACCCTTGCAGATGCCGTTACAACCGCAGATCTCTGCCTCATCCGGCAAGGCTGCAACGGCCGCCATAGGGTCCAGGGGGGTGCCCCCGGCATAGGCGGGCCCAAAGATCAGCGTCTCGCGCATCTCCGAGATTTCGGTGCCGTCTTTCAGGAGGCCGAAGAACCAGGACCCATCCGCCGTGTCGCCATACATGACGGCGCCGACGATTTTGTTCTCCTCGATCACCAGGCGCTTATAGACGCCGCGGGCGGCGTCGCGCAGGACGATCTCCTCGCGCTCCTCGCCCTCGGCAAAATCCCCGGCCGAGAACAGATCCACCCCGGTGACCTTCAGCTTGGTCGAGGTGACCGAACCGGTATATGCGGCTTCCGCCCCCGCCAGGGTCCGGGCGGCCACTTTGGCCATGTCATAGAGCGGGGCGACAAGGCCATAGCACATGCCGCGATGCTCCACGCATTCGCCGACGGCCAGGATATCCGCGTCCGAGGTGATCATCTGATCGTCGACATGCAATCCCCGGCCACAGGCCAGCCCGGCCTCCTTGGCCAGCGCGGTTGCCGGGCGGATGCCGACGGCCATGCAGACCAGATCGGCGGCATATTCGGTGCCGTCATCCAGGCGCACGCCGGTGACCTGATCCTCGCCCAGGATCTCGTGCGTATTGGCCCGGGTGTGGATATGGATGCCGCGGCTCTGGAGTTCCTTTTGCAGCAGATAGCCTGCGGCGGGATCCAACTGCCGCTCCATCAGATGGGGCATGAGGTGGAGGACCGTCACCTCCATCCCGCGCTGCTTCAGCCCAGCGGCGGCCTCGAGCCCCAGCAAACCGCCGCCGATCACGACGGCCTTGGCGCCCGGCTTCTCGGCGGCGGCGATCATCGCGTTGGTGTCGTCGAGATCGCGATAGGTGATGACGCCGGGCAGGTCCTTGCCGGGCACCGGGATGATGAATGGGTCCGAGCCGGTGGCGATGACCAGCTTGTCATACGCCGTCTCGCCCTTCTCGGTCACCACAACTTGACGGGCGCGATCCACGCCCGTCACCCGCTCGCCAAAGCGGCAGGTCACGCCATGTTCGGCGTACCAAGTGGCGTCGTGGGTGACGATTTCCTCATAGGTCTTTTCGCCCGACAGCACGGGCGAGAGCATGATGCGGTTGTAGTTCCCGCGCGGCTCGGCGCCGAACAGGGTGACGTCGAAGGCGCCGGGCGCTTCCTCGAACAGGGTCTCAAGCACCCGGCCCGAGGCCATGCCCGCGCCGATGACGATCAGTTTCTGCGGGGGTGTGGAGATATCCTTCATCGCTCACTCCGCCGCCACTTTGGGCGCGCCGGCCTTGGGATAGGCGCTCTCGACCATGGCGGTCGAGAGCATGCCATAGGCCGTCTCCCACGCCTCGCGGGTCTCGGGCGTGAACCCGTCGCCCATGCCCCGCTCGATGGTCCATATCAGCGCGTCGCCGACGGGGGCGTACATCGCCGGGGTGACGCCATAGGCGACATGGCGGCCTGCCAGATCGCGCGCCGTGGGCAGGATCCTCTCGGGCATATGCAGCCCG
>JBCBIS010000251.1:0-5047 GCA_038524325.1 Pseudomonadota bacterium | reverse complement strand
CCGCTCCATGAGGGCCTGAAACTTTTTTCGGGCACGCAGCTCCAGCATGGCTTCGCCGTAGGCCTCCTGCAGATCGCGGAGCTGCTTCTCATACTGCTGACGAACATCCAATGGATTGGCCTTGAGGGCATTCTCCATGCCCTTCTTGGCATCGTCGACCCAACTCTCCACCTCAGAGGGCGTCAGATCGTATGTCCGACTGGCTTCTGCCACGGTCGTCTTGCCCTGGATGATTTCAATGACGAGCGCGCTCTTACGCTTCGCCGTCCACCGCTTGATGTCTTCGCTCACTGTCTCGCTCATCGCTACCTTTTCTCCTCTGTAGCATGAGCAGGTTTTCACTGGGTCGATACATACTTTCGATCCATCAAGGCTAAGAGATTCCTAGTCCCCGTCCGGTCTGACAGAGATGACCCGTGGTTTTTTGACCGTTCGATGCCACTGCGCAAGTGGATCTCCGCTCAGGGTAAGCGCTGCCAGAGCACCTTCATTGAGATCGTCTCCGGGGGGCACTTCAAGCTCTGAGCACTGACACGAAGCTGACCCCTCAGACACCGGAGGGATTACAACACATGCTTGAGAGCGTTGCCATATTCTGCTTCTGACAGGTCGCCATCGACAAACTGACGTACAAGGCCGAAACATCTTTCATGATATTCGCGTTCTCTTTTTCTGTAATCATATTTTTCTGGGTCATGCACCGCCGTACTCAAAATACTGGCTGTCACTTCTCTGGATTTTTGATCGGCCACGTCGATAAACGCCTTTGCCTCGGGATGACGTGCAATAGCGCCGACAAACGCTCTCACCCATGTGCGCAGGGGACTACCCTCACGACCCCCACCGATAGACCTTTTCGAAAATGCACCCCTGTCACCGTTAAAGAATCGCAACGCGTCTTGACGTGATCGGAAGTGTTCAAAGAATTCCTGAATGTCCGGGACGATGACATCATCAAGCTGGATAGAAAACGAAGCTTCATCCAGGGATCCCTCCACAAGATTGACATAGTGCTTCGGTCGCCGAAACCATCTACGTTTCTCGCAAACAGGGCGGTACCAAGCGGGGCAGTTTGAAAAGTCCACCGCGCAGGGTCCTTTCTTCAACCTCCTGTCCTGACCGTACAAGGCGTACAAAGGAACATTGGCCAGCACAACGCCAGCGTCGAAGGCGATGTATCGGTCATTCATGCTTATTGGTTCATGGGCTTCGCGAAGCTCACTGTCGAGCGCAACTTCGATAATCTCCACCCGCTCACCGATCTCGCGGCAATACACGCGCCGTCCAGACTTTCGGTAACTTGCCTTTTCAAAAGCCCGGTCAATGAGCTTCAAGACAGTCTTGGAAACTTTCGCCATTATGACCCTACTTTTTGCTGAACGCCCGACGATGGGATTTCCTGAATCTCGCCGGAAGTCGCTGTGCCCAAACCGTGACGTCGTATGCTCGGTATGGTCCTCTCGGTAAGTCTACGTTGATTGACCAATGGGGTTAAAGGTGCCGTGTCAGTCCCTTGGCGAGCGAGCACGCGGACTGTTCTGCTTTCCTGTTGATGCAAAGACTTTGGCGTCTACTGGTCCTAACTCGGCTATCCAAACAAGGATACACCTTGGAGTCCTGGGGATTTAGCGGCCTCGGCGTATAAAGTCGGTATTTGGCCGACGCTAGTGACATGTGCGGCCGCGCCTCAATGGCGCGCCTTCCACAGTGACATTCTCTTGCGTAACGTTATAACATATTCCAGTCTTTTGGCTGAGGTTGCCCCTCGTTGAGCGGGGGCGCCATGGATCAACTCGCAGGATGACATCATGAATGTTCAAGATACGCGCCTTCCGGTCACGGTGCTTTCGGGCTTTCTGGGCGCTGGGAAGACGACCCTGCTGAACCGCGTCCTGAACAACCGTGAGGGGCGACGGGTTGCGGTCATTGTGAATGACATGTCCGAGGTGAACATCGACGCCGATCTGGTCCGCGCCGATACCGAACTGAGCCGCACCGATGAGACGCTGGTCGAGATGTCGAATGGCTGCATCTGTTGCACCTTGCGAGACGATTTGCTGGCCGAGGTGCGCCGTCTCGCGGGCGAGGGCCGGTTCGATTACTTGCTGATCGAGTCCACCGGGATCTCGGAACCGCTGCCGGTCGCCGCCACGTTCGAGTTCCGGGACGAGGAGGGGGAGAGCCTGGCCGATGTTGCCCGGCTGGACACGATGGTGACGGTGGTCGATGCGGTGAACCTGCTCAAGGATTTCTCCAGCCACGATTTCCTGCGCGACCGGGGCGAGACATTGGGCGAGGAGGATGACCGCACGCTTGTCCATCTGCTGACCGATCAGATGGAGTTCGCCGATGTGGTGATCCTGAACAAGGTCGCCGATGCAGATCCGGCACAGGTCGATGCGGCCCGCAAGATCATCCGCAGCCTGAACGCGGATGCCGAGATCATCGAGACGAACCACTCCGCCGTCGCGGCCGAACAGATCCTGGACACCGGGCTGTTCGATTTCGAGAAAGCCCATGACCACCCGATGTGGGCCAAGGAGCTCTACGGGTTTGCCGACCATGTGCCCGAGACCGAGGAATACGGCGTTACCAGCCATGTCTACCGCGCCCGCCGTCCCTTTATCCCCGAGAAGATCATGGCGGTGCTCAACGGTGATCTTCCGGGAGTGATCCGGTCCAAAGGGCATTTCTGGCTGGCGACCCGGCCCGATTGGGTGGCGGAGTTCTCGCTGGCGGGCGCGTTGTCCTCGGTCAAGCCGCTGGGGACCTGGTGGGCGTCGGTGCCCAAGAACCAGTGGCCAGACCATGAGGGCGCCCGCGCCTATGTGAAATCGCATTGGCAGGAGCCCTGGGGCGACCGCCGGCAGGAGATCGTCTTCATCGGAGCCGGGATCGACTGGCCGACCCTCGAGGCCCGGCTTGATGCCTGTCTGCTGCCTGAGGTCGCCGCTTCGGGCCCCGACAGCCTCCCCGATCTGCCCGATCCCTTTCCCGTCTGGAGACGGCCGGAGCCCGAGGAGTGAACGTCGTCCGGCGCGTCTCGGAAGGCGACGCGTGCAGTTTGCGGGTGACCGACACACCAAAAGGGCTGCGGGCGATCCATCGTGAAGGCTGCGCCGCCGCGATCTGGCAGCGCGTGCCTCTGATGCGGTTCCAGACGTGGATCGATGCCCTGCCGCCCGAGCATTTGCCGAAGGCGCGGATGATCCTCGCTCCTGACAATGTGCGCCATGCTATGTGCGACCTTTGCGGTCTCTGCGGAACGCCGGAGACGCCGGAGCGGGCGATGTTGGTCGACGATATCGCGGCCTTGGCGCATATCTTCTCGGCCGTGATGCAAGCGCCCTATCTGCGCCTGCGGTTGGATGTGATCGACACAAACGCGTGCAGGCGGTTTCACACCGATGCGGTGACCGCCCGTCTCATCTGCACCTATCGCGGAACCGGCACGCAATACGGGATCGCCCCCGATGGCACGGCGCCCAAGCATGTCTCGACCGTGCCGACCGGGGCGCCGATCCTGCTGCGCGGCAGCGATTGGCCCGAAGATCCGCGAGCCGGGCTGCTGCACCGCTCACCGCCGATCGAGGGACCTGGCGAGACCCGTCTCGTGTTGGTGCTTGACCCTGTTCTGGATCCCGAGGGGGCGCCCGACGGATCGCGACTTCACTAAAACGCATGAAAGGGAGGATCTGCCATGAAAACCCGTGCCGCCATTGCCTGGGAACCCAACCGGCCCCTGGAGATCGAGGAAATCGATCTTGAAGGCCCGAGAGAGGGCGAAGTGCTCGTCCGGATCGTGACTACCAGCCTTTGCCACACCGATGTGTTTACCCTGTCGGGCGAGGATCCTGAGGGGCTGTTCCCCTGCATCCTCGGCCATGAAGGCTGTGGCGTAGTCGAGGAGATCGGCCCGGGCGTCACCTCGGTGGCCGTGGGCGACCATGTGATCCCCCTCTATGTGCCGGAGGACCCAGAGTGTCCCTATATCAAATCCGGCAAGACCAATCTCTGTCAGACGATCCGCAAGACCCAAGGCGCCGGACTGATGCCGGACGGGACATCGCGCTTCTCCTACAAAGGCAAGCAGATCCTGCACTACATGGGCACCAGTACCTTCAGCGAGTACACAGTGCTGCCCGAGATTTCGGTGGCGAAGATCACCAAGGAAGCGCCGCTCTCCAAAGCCTCGGTGATGGGGTGTGCCGTGCCGACCGGGATCGGCGCCGTGCGCAACACGGCCAAGGTCGAGCAGGGCGCCAGCGTTGCCGTCTTCGGGCTCGGTGCTGTCGGCATGGCGGTGATCCAGGGGGCCGTGCTGAACGGGGCGTCCAAGATCATCGGCATCGATATCAACGAGGCGAAATTCCCGCTGGCCAAAGCGCTCGGCGCCACGGAATGCCTCAACCCGAAGGACTACAGCCAGCCGATCCAAGAGGTTCTGGTCGAGATGACCGGCGGGGGCCTCGACTATACGTTCGAGGCCGTCGGCAATGTCGGCCTGATGCGCGCCGCCCTCGAGGCTTGCCACAAAGGCTGGGGCGAATGCACTGTGATCGGGGTCGCCGGTGCCGGGCAGGAGATCTCGACCCGTCCCTTCCAACTGGTCACCGGACGCGTCTGGCGCGGCACCGCCTTCGGTGGTGTCCTCGGCCGGAGCCAATTGCCCGGCATGGTCGATGAATGGCTCCGCGGTGATTTCAGCGTCGATCCCTACATCACGCATCACATGAAGCATGACCAGATCAACACGGCGTTCGACTTGCTGAAAGCGGGCCAATCGATCCGCTCGGTCATCCATTTCCAGCCGAGCGATACGATGACGGTCAACACGCTGCCCGGCGAACTGGTCCCCGAGTAATCGTCCGCCATCATCTGGCGCGGGCGGGATAGAGGCCCTGCCCGCGCAGCCCTGGTTTCCAAATGATGCGCGATTATGCCAGCGCAGTTCGCGGCAAGGGCCGCCCGTTTCCGGGCGGCCCTTTGTGTTGCGCTACAGCACGAAGTCGCTGGCGGCGAGGGCGACGAGGCCGGTGAGTTCGAT
>JBCBIS010000250.1:0-5144 GCA_038524325.1 Pseudomonadota bacterium | reverse complement strand
GCAACCACACCGACCTGCTCGACATCCCCAGCAATGGGTTCTCCGCCAATCTGCTGGAGTTGGTCGACGAGCGGCTGCGGAGCTCGGTCGCCCTCGTCCTGCGTCGCAGCGAAACCGAGGACAAGGCGGAGAAAAGCGGCGCAAGACTGGTGCGGGGCGAGACGGTTGAGACCATCAACATCACCTGCCGCAAGATCTCGTGGGAAGCGCACGCGCTGGCCTATGCCGTCACATTCCACAGGCGCATCGAACCCTCGACCCTGGCATCTGAGAGCCCCACCGCCGCCGAGGCGCCAAACATGCCGACACAGGCCTATATCCAACATCTCGAAAGCGAGGTGCAGTCGCTTCAGGATATGCTCAGCGCCACTGCGGAAGACCTTGGCGCGTCGAACGAGGAGCTGCAGACAACGAACGAGGAGCTGATCGCCTCGAACGAAGAGCTGCAGGCCAACAACGAAGAGACCCAGAGCATCAACGAGGAACTGCATACCCTCAACGCCGAAAATGCCGAGAAAATCGCCGAACTGGAAGCCGCCACCGGAGACATCAACAACCTGTTGGCGACGGCCGATCTGGGCGTGCTTGTGCTGGATGACGAGCTTTGCATCCGGCAGTTCAGCGACGGTGTCTACAAATACGTCAATCTCGAGCACGGCGATATCGGCCGCCCGCTGTCCAATTTTGCGGTGATGTTCGACGCGGATTCGCTCACCCGGTTGATGGACGATATCCGGCTGTCTCGCGATTATGGCGAGGAGAACACGCGCGAGCTGCAGACGCGGCGTGGCGGTTTCGCGTTCTGCCGTGTGCGGCCTTACCGCAATGTCCACGGCGATCTGCGCGGGGTTGTTATCACCCTGCAGGACATCACCGATCTGAAATTGCTGGAGGAGGAAGTCCGCCAGCAGCGCGACCGGCTCGAAGCCCTGCTCGAGAGCGAGGCTGCCGGCTATTGGGATTGGGACATCCCCGAGGGCACGCTGTTCATGAGCTCTCGCTACAAGTCGATGTTCGGCTATGATGACGACGAGATCGAGAACTCACCCAAAGGCCGTGACGCCCTGATCTACCCCGAGGATCGCCATATCGCCCGCGAGGCGTTCGACCGACATGTGAGTTCCGGTGGCAAGATCCCGTATGATGTCGAGAAACGGTTTGTCCACAAGGATGGGTCGCTGATCTGGGTCTGGTCACGCGGCCGGGTTCTGGAATGGACCGAGGATCAGCAGCCCAAGCGGATGATGGGCGTACATATCGAGATTACCGAGCAGAAAGACCGCGAACTCGAGGTGCAGCACCGGGCCGACGAAGTGCGCCGCTTCGCCTTCATCGCAGCTCACGACCTCGTTCAGCCGATGAACACCATTGCGAATTGCCTCTCGGCAATGGAGGAGGACCTGCCCCGGGATCTCGACGGGGATATGGGGCAGATGATGACCTTCCTGAACGCCTCGGTCCTGCGCATGAAGGAGCGGATCAACGGCATCCTGGATTTCGCCCGTCTCCTGGACGAGGAGATCCAGCTCGACGCGGTCGATATGAATGCGGTTCTGAAGGACTGCCTTGACGATCTGGGAACTCAAATCGCAGAGGCGAAGGCGGAAATCACGGTTGCTGAGCTTCCTTCGATGCATGGCGCACACAGCATGGTGCTGAGGGTCGTCCAGAATGTTTTGTCTAATGCGCTGAAGTACCGCCACAAGGACCGCCCTTGCCAGATCCGGGTCGTGCCCGCGCCCGCCCCGGAGGGGATGGCGGCGATCAGCATCATCGATAACGGTATCGGCATTCCCGAGAAATATCGGACGCGCATCTTCGAGCTGTTCTCGCGTCTGCATACCGAAGACGAGTATTCGGGCAGCGGGCTGGGCCTCGCCTTGTCTGAACGAATTGTTAAGCAACTGCACGGTAAGATTTCCGTTAACGATGGCGATGACGGCGGCGCCGCCTTTGTCATCACCTTGAAGGCTGGATAAGATCGCGAGGGGAGACCGGTGCAGTCGATTTTGCTCTTAGATGACTCTTTGGAAGACCGCTTCTTTGCATGCCGTGTGTTGAAGAAAACGCATCCGGGATGCGAGGTGCATGAGTTCTCGTATGGAGAGGACGCCCTCGCCTATATCCGGTCCCCGAACCGGCGGAAACTCGATCTTTTGCTCGTCGATATCAATATTCCGCGGCTCAACGGCTTCGAATTCGTCGACTCCTATTCGGCGCTCTATTCGGAACTGCGCGGCACGGCGCCGCTGTTTTTGATCTCCAGCTCGATCAATCCCGACGATCGTGCAAGATCGGAGGAGCATCCCGCAATCACCGGCTATCTCGAAAAGCCGCTGACGCGAGAGGCCCTGCTGACCGTTCTGGAGCCCCGCAGATCGGTCGCCTGACCCGACCTCACCGCTCCGAGACAGCCTCCAATCCAGCGATAGATCGGCGACGCGGCCATCGCCTCGCCCATCAGGCCAAAGCGCCGCTTCGAGGCAATCAGGTCCAATCAGTCTATTTAAAGCCGCCCCATTGATATTTGCCGCGGCTGTCCCCGGGGCGACCTACGTTTGATCCGCCAGTAGACCTGCGCAAAGCAAATAAATTTATAGTAACTATAGTTCTTTCCAAAAAATTCGCAGTCTCCGGTCAGAAATACGGTGCGTAAACCCTGTTATGCGCAGGTTGCCCTGTGATCTTGATCGAAGCCGGAGCCAAAACATGACAACATTCTCTGTCGCGTTCTACAACGTGAATCCGTCGGGGATGTTCACCACATGGGTCGGCTATAGCAGCACCTACTCGGGGCCGGCCGAGGCCGAGGGGTCGGCAACGATCACCGATACGCAATCCGGCGTGGGCGGTCTGACGCTCACCGATGACGATTCCGGCAATGAAAGTGCCACGGCAGATGTCAGTGTCGGCGGCCTCTCCTCGACAAGCAGTTTTGTGGATGCCGAGCAAGCTTGGACGATCCGCGATAACACCACGGGCGAGGTCTTCCAGATCGTCCAGTTCCAGGTCGAAAACGGTGCCGCCACGGGCAATTACCTCCTGTCGGAGAAGCCTCTGGTGGTCGGGCGCAGCTATCAGACGCTGGAATACGACTCCAACCCGGACAGCGACGATCCCAACTTTACCTATACTGACCAGACCGGTTTTGGTGATCCGACCTTCGGCACGGATTCGAACGATAATGCGCTCGACGGAACCGACGATGCCGATACGATCTATGGCGGCGCCGACGAGGATGGCGTGTCGACGGGCGCCGACTCCATCAACGCCGGCGACGGCAACGACACGGTCTTCGCCGGAGATGGGGCGGACACCATCGACGGCGGCGGGTCCTCGGACCAGATCTATGCCGGATCGGGCGATGACAGCGTGGATGGCGGAGATGGCGCCGACACGATCTACGGCGGTGCCGATCAGGATGAACTGACCGGTGGCGCGGGTGACGATGTCCTCTATGCTGGTTCGGGCGATGACAGCATCGATGCCGGTCTGGGCGGTGACAGCATCTTCGCCGGTACCGGCAATGACGTCATCTATGGTGGTACCGACACGCCTGAGGATGCTGGCGAAAGCGCCAAAATCGTCAATGAGTTCACCTTCGATGCCGACAATACCAGTGCGGTCGTCGATGGCGGTCAGGCCGGGTCCATCGGCGACAGCATCGTCTACAACAATATTGGCACAGCGACCGATGGCACCCAGATCAGCGCTCGCATCACCATTACGGATCAGACCGATCCCAACCTGGATGTGCAGCTAGGCTTTAGCGACAACTATCCGATTTTCCTGAATTCCGTCGGCGACACCAGCCAGATGGGATCCGCTGTCAGCTTCCGGGTCGACTTCCTCGACCCGAATGGCGATGTGGTGAAGGTCGATTCGAGCTTTACGTTCCGGGATATCGACAATTCCAGCTCAAGCGGTCAGGAGCAGATCACGGTCGCAAAGTCCGACATCTCCACCTATGCGCTGTCGCAGGATCCGCAGACCGACGTGACAGTCACCGACAACGGCTCCAGCCTGACCTTCGGCAGCACGACCGTCGGCGACTCGGACGACGAGAATCTATGGGCGGAGGTTGTCTTCCGCGGTCAGAGCTCGCTGGATTTCACGGTGACCGCGCGCGCCGGGGGGACCGGATATGGGTTCGATTCGGCGAACTTCGCGGACGATCCGGATGTCAACGAGGTCACGATCTCGACGGATGATTTCATCGATGCCGGAGAGGGCGATGACACCGCCCATGGCGGCGATGGCGACGATACGCTCCTGGGCGGGTCGGGCAATGATGTCCTCGATGGCGGAGAAGGCGCGGACAGCATCGACGGGGGATCGGGCAGCGATACGGTCGACTTCTCGCAATCCTCTGATGGTGTCACCGTCGATCTGGCCTCAGGCACGGGCACCGGCGGCGATGCCGAGGGCGACACGTTCTCCAGCGTCGAGAATGTCATCGGTTCAGAGGCGGATGACAGCCTGACAGGCTCGGACTCCACGGCCGAGACGCTCTCCGGCGGCGGTGGAGCGGATGATATTGCAGGTGGCGGCGGCGATGACTCCCTCGATGGGGGGGGCGGTGCCGACGAGATCTATGGCGGTTCGGGGAACGACCAGCTGGATGGCGGCGCCGGAGCGGATGATCTGTTCGGTGGCGAAGGAGCTGACCGGATTGCCTTCGACGCCAACTCCGCCGGCGACAGTATCGAGGGCGGCGGCGGGGCCGATACGCTCGACGCCTCCAACTCCGGCAGCGGGGTGACGGTCGATGTCGGGAGCAGCGGGGCCGGGACAGCCTCGGCTGGCGGGGCAACAGCCAACTTCACCGAAATCGAGGCGTTCCAGCTCAGCGATCTCGGCGACAGTTTCGACGCTTCGGACTCGACCGATGCGGTGACCGTCGATGCGGGCGACGGGTTTGACACAGTGGTCGGCAGCAGCGCGGCCGACAGTCTGACCGGTGGAGGCGGCAACGACACACTGGACGGAGGCGGTGGCGCGGATGTTCTGACCGGAGGCGAAGGCGCGGACACTTTTGTCCTGCACTCGGCTGACTTGTCCGATCTCGGCACGGCGGATGAGATCGACAACGCCCTCCTCGAGCTAAACTTCACGAATATGGAGAGCTGGCAGGCGGCCAAAGG
>JBCBIS010000249.1:0-5151 GCA_038524325.1 Pseudomonadota bacterium | reverse complement strand
GGCGGAGATTGCCTCGCGCGAGACCGCCGAAAAGCTGCGTATCGCGCAGGAGAAAGTGGTGCACGCGACCCGTATCGCCTCGGAACAGGAAACCCGGGCGCTGGAAATCTCGCGCAATCGCGAGATCGACGAGGCCGAGATCGCCGCCCGCGAAGCGGTGGAACAGGCCCGCATCGCCCAGGAGAAACAGCTCGCCTTCGAACGGATCGAAGCGACCGAGCACACCGAGGCCCGCGAACAGGCTAAGGCCGAAGCGGTCGAGGCCGCACGGATCGCCAAGGAGAAGAAGCTCGCCGCCGAACGCATCGCCTATGAGCAGGACCTGCGCGAACGCGAAATCGCCCGCAACCGCGCCGTGGATCAGGCCAATATCGCCGCCCAGGAAATGATCAACGCCGCCCGGATCGAGGAAGAGGCCAAGACCCGCGCCGCCGAGATCGCCAAGGAACAGGCCATCGAGGCCCGCAATATCGAACGACGCAAGGCGCTGGAACAGCTCGAAGTCGAGCGTAACCAGGCGCTGCGCGAGGTCGAGATCGCCAGCCAGGAGGCCGTCGAGCGGGCCCGCGTCGCCTCGGAACGCGGTCTCGACGATGTCCGCATCGAACATCAGACCGAACGCCGCCGGCTGGAGATCGAACGCGAGAAGAAGGTCGAGGAAGCGGCCATGGAAAAAGCCATCGCCGTCGCCACCAAATCGCTGGAGGAATCGGCGGCCGCAATCAAGGCCGACGAAGCCCGCGCAACCGCAGCCGAGATGGCCGCAAAGGTCGAGACCGCCAGCGCGCTCGAGGAAGCCAACCGCCAGAAATCGGTCGATGTTACCCGGGCCGAGAAGGAGGCCGAGGAGGCCCGCCTTGCCGCCGAAGCCGCCCGCATCCGCTCGGCCGTCGAGGCCGAGGCGCAGCGGCTGATCAACGAGGCGGAGAACATCCTGACCGATGGCGCCCGCCGCTCGCTGTTCAAGCGCGGCATGCTGCAAAGGTTGGAGGGGATCATCGCAGCCCAGGTCAAGCCGCTGGAGAAAATCCAGGAGATCAAGATCATGCAACTGGGCGGCGCTGGGACGACCGGTCTCAACTGGGCCGAGGGCGAGGGGGGCGGCGGAGGGGGCGCCGCGATCGGCCCCGCCGGCAGCCCGACGGACGAGGTCATCAACTCCGCCCTGCGCTACCGCGTCCAGGGGCCGATGATCGACAGTCTGATGAGCGATATCGGCATCGACGGCTCGAATCTGGCCAAAGCGGCAGTGTTCCGCGACGCCAACGACATGGCCCGCGCTGCAAACGAGGCCAACAAGCTCGCCAATGCCAAGAAGACCGATGACAAGAAGGACGGCAATTGATGGCGCGGGTCTATGTCAGCTCGGTCATCAATGCGCCGGCCGCGAAAGTGTGGGAGCGGATCCGCGACTTCAACGCTTTGCCGCGCTGGCATCCTCGCATCCGCGACAGCCGGATCGAGGACGCGCTGCCCAGCGATAAGGTGGGCTGTGTCCGCAATTTCTCGCTGCAGAACGGTGACACCCTGCGCGAGCAGCTGCTGGGGCTGAGCGATTACGACATGTTCTGCACCTATGCGATCCTCGAAAGCCCGATGCCGCTGACCGACTATGTGGCCACGCTGCGCCTGACCCCGGTGACCGAAGGGGACCGCTGCTTCATCGAATGGTCCGCCGAATTCGACTGCGACCCCGAAGACGAGGCCGGTCTGGTCGACGGCATCGGCTCGGGCGTCTTCCAGGGCGGCTTCGATGCGCTGAAGCGGCATTTTGGAGGATGACGATGCGCCACCGGACAGAGGAGCCCGCGCCGCCATGCCCCGGGTGAGCCGCAGTATCGTGATCGATGCCCCGGTCGAGGCGGTCTGGGACCTGATCCGCGACTTCAACGGGCATGACCGCTGGCACCCCGCGGTGGCCGAGAGCGCCGTGGAACGCGGCGAGCCTTCGGACCGGGTCGGCTGTGTGCGCCGCTTTCGGCTGAGCGACGGTGCCGAGTTGCGCGAGCAATTGCTGACCCTCTCCGATCTCGAACAGACCTTCTCTTATTGCCTCCTCGATACGCCGGTGCCGCTGTTCAACTATGTCGCCCATGTCCGACTGTTCCCGGTGACCGATGGCGACCGGACCTTCTGGCAATGGGAAAGCCGGTTCGACACGCCGGCGGGTCGCGCGGCGGAATTGGCCGAGATGGTGGGCACGCAGATCTACGCCGCGGGCTTCGCCGCGATCCGTGCGGAACTGGAGGGGGCCGATGCTTGAGGTCGCCACCTTCCCCACCCTGGCCGACGCCGCCGCGGCGATGGATAGCGCCAGCCGCTATCTGGGCGGTGGCACGCTGGTGATGCGGGCGGTGAACTATGGAGAGGATGGCATCAGCCGCATCGTGCGGGTGACCGACCCGTCCCTGAAGGAGATCCGGGTCGAGGGCGGCCGGGTGATCCTGGGGGCCGGAGTGACCATGGCGGAGGTGATCGCCGCGCGCGATCTGGAGTTCCTGGCCCCGGTCGCCCGCGCGGTCGGCGGGCCTGCCGTGCGCAATATGGCGACCATTGGCGGCAATCTCTTTGCGCCGCATCCTTATGGCGATTTCGCTGCGGCGCTTCTGGCGCTGGACGGGGTGGCCGAGATGGCGGATGGCACCCGGCGCCCGCTCGCCGACCTGTTCGCCCGGCGCGAAGGTCTGGTGCGGAGCGTTTCGATCGCCCGGCCGGACCGGGAGGCGTTCCGGTTCCGCAAAGTATCGCGGGTCAAACCCAAAGGCGTGTCGGTGATGTCGATCTCGGCCTGGTTGCCACGCTCCGCCGGGCGGCTGGGTCAGGTGCGCATCGCCTATGGCGCGATGGGCCCGACACCGCTGCGCGCGGCGGCGGTGGAGCAGGCGCTCGAAGGGCGGACGCTGGACCTCGCCGGCATTCAACCCGCGCTCACCCTTGCGACCGAGGGGCTCAGCCCGCCGGATGATGCCCTCGCCTCCGCCTGGTATCGCCGCGAGGTCGCGCCCGTGCATCTGCGCCGCCTTTTGTTGGGAGAGGACCGCTGATGGCCAAGACACCCGTCACTTTCACCCTAAACGGCGCCGAAGCGGCGGTGTTCGTCGACCCCGGGGGCAATCTTCTCGACGCGCTGCGCCGTGGGCTGGGGGATCTCTCACCGAAATGGGGCTGCGGACAGGGGACATGCGGGGCCTGCACCGTGCTGATCGATGGCGCCCCCCATCTCGCCTGCCTGATGCTGGCCGAGGCCGTCGAGGGGCGCGCGGTCGAGACGGCGGCGGGTCTGGCCGACGGGCCCGATCTCCACGCTTTGCAGACCGCCTTTATCGAGGGGTTCGCGGCGCAATGCGGCTATTGCACGCCCGGGATGCTGCTGGCGGCCAAGGCGCTGCTCGATCGCACTCCGCGTCCTTCGCGCGAGGAGGTGATCGAGGCGATTTCGGGCAATCTCTGCCGCTGCACGGGGTATGAGCCCATCGTCGAGGCGATCCTCGCCGCCAGCCGCGGGAGGGCCGCCTGATGCCCATCGAATTCCGCAAGGACCTGTTCGCCGATGAGCGCGATGACGACCTGAACGAGATCGGCCGCCCAGTGATCCGCCAGGATATCCTGGGCCATGTCACGGGGCGCACGCCGTTTTATGACGATCATCTGTTCGACGGCCTGCTGCATATGCGCTGCGTGCGCTCGCCGCATCACCATGCGCGGATCCTGCGCCTCGACACCCAGGCGGCCGAGCGGATGGAGGGGGTGGTCCGGGTGGTGCTGCCCCGCGACGTTCCCCATAATATCAACACCTTGCTCAGCCTGATCGGTTTCGGCAGGGACGACGAGCAATTGCTGGCCGACCGCAAGGTGGCCTATGCCGGAGAGCCGGTCTGCGCGGTGATCGCCACCTCGGACCGGCTGGCCCGGGCGGCCTGCGCCGCGGTGCGGGTGGAGTGGGAGGTGCTGCCCCATGTCCTCGACCCCGAAGACGCTCTGAAACCCGACGCACCGGTGGTCAATGCGGAATACCCGAACAACAGCTTCGACTATCACGACCGCTATGACCACCAGAAGCTGCGTTTCGGCGACCCGGAGCGGGCGTTTGGCGAGGCGGATCTGATCGTCGAAGGCACCTACCAGATGTCACCGATCGAGCAGGCCCCGATGGAGACCTGCGGGGCGATTGCGGCCCCTGAGCAGAATGACCGCTATGTCTGTTATACCTCGACCCAGGCGCTGTTCTTCTCGCTGGGGACAACCGCGAAACTGCTCGATATGCCGTCGAGCCGGCTGCATTTCATCGGCGGCACGGTGGGGGGCGGTTTCGGGGGCAAGGTCGACTCGCTGCATGAACCGATGGCGGTGCTCGGGGCGCGACTGACCGGGAGGCCGGTGAAATTCATGTGGGACCGCGCCGAGGAAATGCAGGTCGGCGCGCCGCGCGGAGCCGAGCGTTGGCGGATCAAGGATGGCGTGATGCGCGATGGGCGGATCGTCGCGCGGGTCTTTACCGGGTTCTTCGATGCGGGGGCGTATACGCGGCTGTCCTCTTATGCGGTGCAGAAGGGGACGGGGCATTTGCCGGGGCCGTATACGATCCCGAATGTCGCTTCGAATGTCTATTGCGTGTTCACCAACCGCACCCCGGCCACGGCGATGCGCGGCTTTGGCATCACCGGGGTCGATTTTGCCATCGAGTGCCACATGGACAAGGTCGCCGAGGCTGCCGGGGTCGACCCGATCGCGCTCAGGCTGATCAATGCCTATCGCGACGGAGACATGAAGGCGCATCGGCGGCTGGCCAAGAATTGCGCGCTGATCGAGAGCTGTCAGGTCGCGGCTGACAAGGCGGGATGGGGTCTGGCCCCGCATCTTGCCGAAATGTCGAGTCTGGCGGGCGGCGGCGAGGGCTGGCGCGGTCTGATCCCCGAGACGTTGACCGACGAGGCAGGGCAGATCGGCGCCCGTCGCGCCCGTGCGGTTCCGGCAGAGCCGTTCGGCGGGGCGGCTCAGACAGCGCGGGTGCCCATGGGTCATGCAACAGGGGTCAGCATGGGCGGGGCCGAGCCGCAGCGCAGCGATATGGCGATCGACCGTGAACGGATCGGGCATCGGGTGGAGGGTCCGGCCCCGCGCTCCGCTCCGCCGGTGGCTCCCACCCGCCCG
>JBCBIS010000248.1:0-5175 GCA_038524325.1 Pseudomonadota bacterium | reverse complement strand
GCCTTTGTCGATCCGCAAGGATCGGCAAAGGGGTATGTTGCGTCGGCCTCTTGGCCGACACCGTTTAAGAGCTCTCAGACAATGGCGAGGGGTGGAGTTGTGCGCTGGCAACCTCCTCAACTCTTCGCGGGTTTGCCATGCCCTCAGAGCGGCCCTGGACAGCGCCGCCGGACCAAAAACCTCGACGGCCCTCAGTTGAAGTTCCGCGCAATTCGCGCCGCGTGGAGCAGGGCTTTCGACTTGTTAACAGTCTCCTGGAACTCCGCCTCCGGGTCGCTGTCATAGACGACCCCGCCCCCCGCCTGGACATAAAGCGTGCTGTCCTTCACGACGCCGGTGCGCAATGCGATGCAGGTGTCCATGTCGCCACCCGCGGAGAAATAGCCCAGGCCACCCGCATAGATACCGCGCTTTTCCGCCTCCAACTCGTCGATGATCTCCATCGCACGGATCTTCGGCGCACCCGACACTGTCCCTGCCGGCATCCCCGCCAGCAAGGCCGCCAGAGGATCGGTATCCTCGCGCAGGGCACCAACTACGTTCGAGACGATATGCATGACATGCGAGTACCGCTCGACTGTGAATTGCTCATTCGGGTCCACGGTGCCGATTTTCGCGACCCGTCCCACGTCGTTGCGCCCCAGGTCGAGAAGCATCAGATGTTCAGCCCGCTCCTTGGGGTCCGCCAGAAGATCGTCTTCGAGCCGGGCGTCCTCCTCGGCATCTGCCCCCCTCGGCCGGGTTCCCGCGATCGGCCGTATCGTGACCTGACCGTCCCGCACCCGCACCAGGATCTCGGGGCTCGCGCCGACGATGTGGAACGCGCCGAGATTGAAGAAGAACATGTAAGGCGACGGGTTTGTCCGTCGGAGCGCCCGGTAGAGCGCAAAGGGGGTGACATCAAGCGGGATCGCCCAGCGTTGCGAGGGGACGACCTGAAAGATGTCGCCCGCGCGAATGTAGTCTTTGGCCCGAGTGACCATCTCAAGATACCGCGCGTGAGAGGTGTTCGACACCGGGTCGAGGCTGCGCTGAGCGCCGCCAACCGGTGCGGGGTGTCCACGGGCGACGGTTGCTTCAAGCGTCGACATTGCGGTTTCGAGCCGGGCGACCGCCGCGTCATAGGCCTCCTCCGCGGCGCCTTCACTGTGCCAGACGGGGGTGACCAGGGTGACCTGATCGCGCACATTGTCCAGGATCGCGATCAGGCTCGGACGCAGCCAGACGGCATCCGGCAAGCCGAGCGGATCGGGATTGGGGGTGGGCAGCGTCTCGACCAGACGGATCATGTCATAACCGAGATAGCCGAACAGACCCGCCGCCATCGGTGGCAGGCCTTGGGGCAGTTCGATCCGGCTTTCCTCGATCAGGTGGCGCAGGCTTGTCAGGCTGTCGGTCGGCTCTGCCGTGAAGATGGTCGCGTCCGCTTGGGCCGAGCGGTTGATCTCGGCCCGATTGCCGCGGCACTGCCAGATCAGGTCCGGCGCCCAGCCAATCACCGAATAACGGCCCCTGACCTCGCCGCCGGTTACCGATTCCAGCATGAAGCTCATCGGCTCCGCGCCGGTCAGCTTCAGCATCAGCGAGACCGCGGTCTCTACATCCGCGACGAATTCAGTCCAGACAACCTGTGGCTTTCCAGCGGCATGGGCCTCGGCGAAGGCGGGCGGGGAAGGCAGGACGTCCATTTAATAGGTATCCGGGCGTTGGCCGGTCAGACGGGTGAAAACCTGGTCGAGCGCATCCGGGTCGGTGCTGGTTTCGTGCCGGGCGACGATGGCGCGGGTGAAGAGTTCAAGCTCATCGGCCCGGACGGTCTGTTCGACCAGAGTGTCAATCTGAGCCGCTGCCTCGGCCGTCACATCGGCGGGCATTTCGATCGATGCGGTCACCTCGATCACCATGACCCCGCTGCGGTCCGGGCGCATGGTCGACAGGCCTGTGCCGGTTTCAGACGCGAAGATTCGCGCGACCAGGGGATCGGGTGCCCAGGCCGGTGGGTCGAGACGGGTGAAGGGAGCGGGCTCATCGACCGTCAGGCCCAGCGCCGGGGCCAGCGCCTGCAGGGATCCATCGCCTGATACGAGCTCAGCCGTTTTCGCCGCCCTTGTCTCCAGTTCGGCAAGCTTCTGTGAGATCTCCCAATCCGCAACCACGCGGTCGCGAACGGCCTCGAGCGGTTGCAGACCCGCCGGCTCGATCCGCTCTAGCATGACGGTGAAAAAGCCCCCCTCCGAGGTCTCGATGATCGGGCGTTCCTCCCCGTCGAGCGCTTCGAAGATCTCACGCGAGACCAGGGGGTCGCGCAGAACGGCATCCACCGCGGCCCCGCCGGCCTTGGTGCCATCTGTACCCAGACCGTCGAGCTGCGCGAGACTCAGCCCGGTTGCCGCGGCGATTTCCTCGAATGTCGATCCGCCGGCGCGCAGCTCCTCGATCTGGTTGGCGAGACCCGGGGCCGCCTCGAAGGCCAGGTCACGGGCGGTGCGGTCTGCCAAGGCGTCCCGCACCTCCTCGAAGGGGAGGGTGGTCGCCTCGACAACCTCTCGGATGCGCAGAATGGCGGCGCCGACCGGCAGATCGACCGGGTCGAGGATCCCCGGTTCGGTCGCGGCGAAGACCGGGCCATCCGTCGCAGCGGGCAGTTCGCCCGGCGACACCGTGCCGAGATCCAGATCGGCCAGGGTTTGCCCGCGCTCCTCGGCCAGGGCCTCGAATGTGATCAGGCCCGAGCGGAGGCGGCCAACCGCTTCCTCTGCACTGGCCATATCGGGCATCGAGAGCTGATCGAGTTGCCGGCTCGCCGGCTGCTGGAACCGCTCGATCTCATCCTGATAGATCTCGCGCAGCAGTGCCTCCTCGGGCTGGTTGCGCGTGACCAGATCGGCAATATCGACATGGAGATACGTGCCATAGCGGCGCTCGGGCTCGGTGTAACGCTGCGGGTTCTCTTCATACTCCGCCCGGATCGCGCCTTCGTCCGGCAGCCCGGGCTCCCCGGCCAGCGCAAGCGGCAGTGTGACCACGGCGATCTGTTTGGTCTCATTCTGGTAGGCGGCAATCCGCGCGGCCAGACCCGGGGGCGAGCGCGTCGCGGCAACCGCCGGCGAGGACAGCAGGTTTCGCCCGACCAGGTTGCGGTGCATATCGACAAACTCGACATCGCTCAGACCCTGCCGCCCCATCGCGAGTTGCATCGCCTGCACCGAGAATTGTCCGCCCGCCTGCAGATCCGGCCGCGAGCGGATGGCCTCCATCGCCGCGTCATCAGAGACCCGCACGCCAAAGCCGACCAGTTCCTCGTTGAACGCAGCGCGGCGGATCAGATCCTGCATCACCGCGTCATCGATTCTCAGCGCGCGCATCCGGTCATGCGTGACCAGTTCGCCCTGCTGTTGCGACAGCACGTTCTGCTCGCGCGTATAGGCGTTGACGAATTGCTCGGCCGTGATCTTCGTGTCGCCGACCCGCGCAACCGCAGTGCGCATGCTGAACGAGAAAATCTCTCCACCGATGCCCCAGACGGCGAAGCTGAGGATGAGGAGGGCGAGAAGCGCCTTCGCGACCCAGGATTTCACGCCGCGGCGGAGGAAGTCGAGCATGGGGCCTCGCAAGAGTTTCGGCGCCAGATGCGCCTTTCCCCAGCTACTTAGACAGGTTTCCCGTGGCTCACAAGATCGGTCACGGCCGGAATGCCGCGAGGCGCGATGCCATCTCGGCCAGGCCGTCCGGATCGGCATTGGCAAAGGCGATCCGCACCTGCCCTGCGCCGTCCCATGCGGGCTCCTCTGGCGTGAACATGGTCCCCGGAAGCAGCAGCAGCGATTGCTCATGCACCAGACGCTGGGCCAGGCGGTCCGAGGGGAGGTCGAATGGTGGCGCGACATAAGCGAAATAGGCGCCGGCGCCAAGGATCCGCCAGTCCGGCAGATCCGCCGCAAAGGCCGATCGCAAAGCAGCACATCTGCGCATGATCTCGGCACGTTCAGCGGCGACCCAGTCGCTCAGATGGCGCAACCCATGCAGAGCGGCAACCTGGCCGACCTGGCCCGGGCAGATCGTCACCGTATCGAGGAATTTCTCCGCCTCCGCCAGACGCTTCGCACCGGTGATGATTGCGCCCACACGATGCCCGGTGAGACGGAAGACCTTGGAGAACGAGTAGAGATGGATCAGCACCTCCTCCCAATCCGGACGCTGGAACAGCCCGTGCGGGGCACCTTCGCCAGAGTGGAAATCGCGATAGGTCTCGTCGACGATCAGGGCGGCGCCATTCGCGGCCGCGAGATCATAGAAGCCCTGCATCAGCGCGTCGGGATACTCCGCGCCGGTCGGATTGTTGGGCGAGATCAGCAGGATGCCCTTCACCCGGTCGTCCATCGCCGCGCGCGCTGCCTCGAGATCTGGCAGCATGTCGCCGTCGCAAGGGATCAGCCGGCTTTCCACCCCTGCCATGTCCAGCCACATCTTGTGATTGAAGTACCAGGGCACCGGCACGATCACCGCATCCCCTGGCGCGCAGAGCGTCGCCACCGCCGCGCAAAACGCCTGATTGCAGCCCGCGGTGATGGCGACCTGATCCGCGCTGATCTTGGCGTCGTAATGCCCGCTCCAGTCCGAGGCGATCTGTGCCCGCAGATCGGGATTGCCCAGAACCGGGCCATAGGCATGGGAGGCGGGATCCTGACGCAGCGCTTCGGCCATCGCCTCGACCAGCGCTTCGGGCGGCGGGTCGACCGGAGCCGCCTGGCTCAGATTGAGCAGGGGCCGGTCCGGGGGAAACACGGCCTCGCCCAGCCAGCGCCGCGCCTCCATGACAGGCGGGGCGAAGACGCGGGCGAGATTGGGGTTGAGCGCGCGGGCGGTCATGGGCGTTTGTCCTGCATGTCTTCGGTCAGGTCGAGCCTAGACCGGCAGCGCCCCGGTGGAAACCCGCCCATTTTGGCGACATCAGGTCGCAAATCTCCATGACAATGCGGGGCACATGGGCCAAATCGGGGAAATGAAACCAACGGCCCATCCAAACGATCCCCGCGATCTGATCGGCGAGAGCCTGCGCATCCCCGGTATTGGGGTCGAGGATTGCCGGTCGATCTTCTTCGACTGGGCCCTCGGGCTGCCTGCGGAGATGGATCCGGGTGCTGCCGCGCAAAGCCTGCTCGACGTCCATCAGCC
>JBCBIS010000247.1:0-5238 GCA_038524325.1 Pseudomonadota bacterium | reverse complement strand
CTCTGCTGGCCGAGCGGGGCTGGCCAACAGAGAGGGATGGATCCACTCCTCCATCTCCGGCGCTTGCTCGAGGGCGTTACGCAGCGCCTTGCCGATCTGTTTCTGGCCGAGCCCCTGGGTCAGCGCGTAGACGGGCTCGAAGACGGGCAGATCGGCGGCCTCAACCTCGGTCATCACATAATCGGGATGGGTCATCTGCCAGCGACCTTCGAACATCTCGACCTTGCCGGAGATGACGCGAAGAACCCCAGGCGGCAGAAGCTTTTCGAGCCAATCGGACCGGGCACGGAAGAACACCAGCTCCAATTGCACGGCCGGGCCTTCCGCAACCACCCGATAGGGCTGACTGGCAGTGCGCCCGGGGCGGTGCTGCCCCACTTGCACGCGGAGGGTCACGACCTCGCCCGGATCGCATCCGACGAGATCGTTCCGCAGGCGACGGTCGACCACGCCGTGGGGCAGATGGTAGAGCAGGTCGCGCAGGCGTGTGAGGTTCAGCCGCGCCAGCGCTTGCGCAGCCTTCGGGCCGACCCCGGCAAGGGTTGTGCATTCGGCAAACAGCGGAAACAGGATCTCGGGGCGGGC
The DNA here is from genome assembly GCA_038524325.1 of Pseudomonadota bacterium. Taxonomy (GTDB): domain Bacteria; phylum Pseudomonadota; class Alphaproteobacteria; order Rhodobacterales; family Rhodobacteraceae; genus Thermohalobaculum. Next base: position 4,653 of record JBCBIS010000247.1, on the reverse strand, counting down.
CATGGCGTGAGAGTGGCGCGGCGCGCGGCGTGGTTCAACCCGAGATCAAGGCCAACCACTCGGCTTCGGTCAGAGTCTCGATGCCAAGAACCGCGGCTTTTTTCAGTTTCGATCCCGCCCCTGGGCCTGCAACCAGCAGATCGGTTTTCGCGGACACCGAGCCTGCCACCTTGGCGCCGAGGGCTTCAGCGCGCGCCTTGGCTTCAGCGCGGCTCATCTGCTCCAAGGTGCCGGTAAAGACAACGGTCTTGCCCGCGACCGGGCTCTCACTGGTCAAAGGAGCCTCGACCGCGTGGGGTTCCAGATGCGCGAGCAACCTCGCCATCGCGGCTTGCGTCTCGCCAGCGGCAAAGAAGGTGATTGCAGCGTCGGCCAGAATCTCGCCCACACCGTCGATATCGAGCAAGGCGGCGCGCGCGTCGTCAGACGTCTCAGCCTCGTGCATGCCCGCCTCGAAAGCGGGCCAGGTGCCGTAGCTGCGAGCCAGCAAGCGGGCGGTCGTCTCGCCGACATGGCGGATGCCCAGCGCGAAGATCAGACGGTCGAGATCGATCTGCCGCCGGTCATTGATGGCGCGGAACAGGTTGGCGGCGGATTTCTCGCCCCAGCCCTCCAATTTGGACAATCGCGCAATCTCAGAACCTTGAGGGCCAAACCGCGCTTCCAGTGTGAAGATATCCGCAGGCTCGCGCACCCAGTCCAGAGCCCAGAACGCCTCGATCTGCTTGGTGCCCAGACCCTCGATATCGAAGGCATGGCGCGAGACGAAATGCTTCAGTCGCTCGACCGCCTGGGCTGGGCAGGTCAGCGGAGCGGTACAGCGGCGCACGGCCTCCCCCGCCCCGCGCAACGCCGGCGAGCCGCAGGCCGGGCAGGTTTCGGGGAAGACAAAAGCCACGGCGCTGCGCGGGCGCCGTTTCAGATCGACATCCATCACTTTGGGGATCACATCGCCCGCGCGATAGACGGTGACCCAATCCCCTTCGCGGAGGTCCCTGCCCTCGCGGATCGGCTCGCCCTTGGCACCCCGCCCTGCGATGTAATCCTCGTTGTGCAAGGTGGCGTTCGAGACGACAACGCCTCCCACCGTTATGGGCTTCAGCCGCGCCACCGGCGACAGCGCGCCGGTGCGGCCAACCTGGATCTCGATTGCCTCCAGCACCGTTTGCGCGGTCTCAGCGGCGAATTTATGCGCAATGGCCCAGCGTGGCGTGGTGGAGCGGAAGCCGAGACGCTCCTGCCAATCCAGCCGATCGACCTTCAGAACCACGCCATCGATATCGTATTCGAGATCGGCCCGCTGGCCCGCGATTTCGTCGTAATGGGCCAGCACCTCCTCGACGGAGACACAGCGCCGCGTCAGTGGGTTGGTTGGCAGGCCCCATCTCGCAAAGGCCGCAAGCACACCCGATTGGGTCTGATCGGGCAGTGCGGAGACCTCGCCCCAGGCATAGGCGAAGAAGCGGAGCGGGCGCGCCCGAGTGATACTGGGATCGAGCTGGCGCAAACTTCCGGCAGCGGCGTTGCGCGGATTGGCGAAGGTCTTGGCGCCCGCAGCCTCCTGAGCGGCGTTCAGGCGCGCGAAATCTGGGTGGCTCATATAGACTTCACCGCGGATCTCCATGACCTCCGGGGCGTCCGAGGGGAGCTTGGCCGGGATATCCGCGATCGTCCTGGCGTTCTCGGTGACATTCTCACCGGTGGTGCCGTCGCCGCGGGTCGCAGCCTCGACCAAAACACCTTTTTCATAGCGCAGGCTCAGCGACAGCCCGTCGATTTTCGGCTCCGAGGTCAGGGCGACCGGTGCGTCGCCGAGGCTTAGAAACCGGCGAATGCGCGCCACGAAGTCCTCGACATCCGCCGGTTCGAACGCGTTGGCCAGTGACAACATCGGCACCCGGTGGCGGATCTTCCCGAATCCGTCCGAAGGGGCCGCGCCGACCTGCGACGTCGGGCTTTCCGGCATCTTCAATTCGGGAAAGGCGGCCTCAAGCGCGACGAGGCGGCGCTTCAGGGCGTCGTAGTCGGCGTCACTTGCCGCGGGGGCGTCGTCCTGGAAATAGGCCTTGTCGAGCGCGCTCAGCCGTGTCGAGAGGTCGGCGATCTCATCTGCCGCCTGGGCCTTCTCGGTGGGGAGCGCGTCGTCACTCATGCCGGTCAAATCTGGTTAGAGGTCGTCAGGGTCGTCGATCTCGCCGCGGGCCTTTCCGCTGACATCCTGAGCCAGTGCGGCGGCCATGAACGCGTCGAGTTTGCCATCCAGAACCCCTCCGGTATCGGTGGTCTCGACCCTTGTGCGCAGATCCTTGACCATCTGATAGGGTTGCAGGACGTAGGAGCGGATCTGGTGCCCCCAGCCGATATCCGATTTGGCGTCATGCGCGTCCTGGATCGCCTGGGTCTTCTTCTTCAGCTCGATATCGTACAGCCGAGCCTTCAGGGCCTTCATCGCGATGTCGCGGTTCTGGTGCTGGGACTTCTCGGAACTCGTCACGACGATCCCGGTCGGGACATGGGTGATGCGCACGGCGGAGTCGGTCGTATTCACGTGCTGACCACCGGCGCCTGAAGAGCGGTAGGTGTCGACCCGGATATCCGCCGGGTTCACCTCGATCTCGATCGTATCGTCGATCACCGGATAGACCCAGACCGAGGAGAAACTGGTATGCCGCCGCGCCGCCGAGTCATAGGGCGAGATGCGAACCAGCCGGTGCACCCCGGATTCGGTCTTGAGCCAACCGAATGCGTTGTCGCCCTTGACCTGATAAGTGACCGATTTGATCCCCGCCTCTTCGCCCGGGGTCTCGGATTGCAGCTCGACCTTGAAACCCCGGCTCTCGGCCCATCGGGTATACATGCGTGCCAGCATCGAGGCCCAGTCGCAACTTTCGGTGCCCCCTGCCCCGGCATGAACCTCGATGAAGGCGTCATTGCCGTCCGCCTCGCCAGAGAGCAGCGCTTCGATCTCCTTGGCGGCGGCATCCTCGCGGACCGTGTTCAGTGCCACTTCGGCTTCCGAGACGACCTCGGCATCCTCTTCCATCTCGCCGAGTTCGATCAGATCGACATTGTCGCGCAAGGCCTGTTCCAGCGCCTTGTACCCGTCGACGCCATCTGCCAGACGCTGGCGCTCGCGCATGATCTTTTGAGCATGGGCCGGGTCGTTCCACAGCGTCGGATCCTCGGCGCGGGCGTTCATCTCCTCCAGCCGGTGTTCAGCCGTGTCCCAGCCGAGCCGCTGGCGCAGAAGCTCCAGCGATTTCTCGATATCGGCGACAACGGCTTCGGTTTCGGCCTTCATAGACGTCTTCCTGTTTGATGCGTGGCGGAGAGGGATAGCGGCTGAGGCCCGCCGGGTAAAGCATGGCCTCCCGCGCTGTCCGAGATCTCAGTAGAGACCACCCGTGCCCAGGCCTACATCCTGCTCGGCCGGCGCAACCGGGCGGTTGCCTGTGCTGCGAGTCCGAGCCGGTGTGCTCGCCTGCGGGACAAAGTCGGACTCGTCGGCGAAGGGGAGGTCATCGACGCTGGTCGAACCGAAGAGATCGCGATCCGAGGCCAGCTTGATCGAGGTGTAGAGCTGCGGCTCGGTCCCGGCGACGAAATACTCTTCCAGAACGTGGTCGCCGACCGCGTCATCGGGCAGACGCTCCCCGGTGTTGCGGTCGATCTTCACCAGGATAAGGCCGAGATTCTGCGGTCCCGAGAACTTGCCCGGACGCCGCTTTTCCATCGCAGCCTTCATGAAACTTTTGAACACAGGGCCGCAGAGCGTTCCGCCATAGGCGCCTTTGCCCATCGGGCGGGGGCGGTCAAACCCGATAAAGCAGCCCGCGACCATGTTGGGAGAGAAGCCCACAAACCAGGCGTCGCGGCTGTCATTGGTGGTCCCGGTCTTGCCGGCCACGGGAAAGCCGAGGCCGCCCACGGTCTTTTTCGCAGTCCCACGCCGCACCACGCCTTCCATCATCGAGACCAGTTGCTTTGCGGTCAGCGGGCTCATGATCTGGCTGCGGGTGTCGAACAGAACCGGTTCGGGCGCGTTGATCTGACTCGACGCACAGCCCTGGCAGTCGCGTGGATCGTGACGATAGAGCGTCTTACCGTGGCGATCCTGGATCCGATCGACCACGGTCGGCACCACGCGTTTTCCGCCATTTGCGAACATGCCATAGGCGGCGACCATGTTGAACAGCGTCGTCTCGCCCGCGCCGAGCGCATAGGAGAGATGGTGCGGCATGTCCTCATAGACGCCAAAGCGCTCGGCATAATCAGCCACACGCTGCATGCCGACCTGCTGTGCGATCCGCACGGTCATCAGGTTCCGCGACCGCTCGAGCCCGACCCGCAACGGTGTTGGGCCATAGAACTTGCCCGAGGAATTTTTCGGCTTCCAAACCTTGCCCCCGGCGCGGACGACGATGGGTGCGTCCTGCACGATCGTCGCGGGTGAATATCCCGCGTCCAGCGCAGCAGCATAGACGAAGGGCTTGAAGGAGGAGCCTGGCTGGCGTTTCGCCTGGGTGGCACGGTTGAAGGAGCTTTGCCCATAGGAAAACCCGCCCTGCAGGGCGAGCACCCGACCAGTATGCGGGTCCATGGCCATAAAGGCACCCTGCACTTCCGGAATTTGGCGCAGCGTCCAGCGGTCTT
>JBCBIS010000246.1:0-5242 GCA_038524325.1 Pseudomonadota bacterium | reverse complement strand
GTACCGGTCAGCCTGACGCCACACGGTTTCGGTCTGCGGTTCGACACCGGCATTGGCATCCAGCACACAGACGGCACCGTCGAGCACGGCGAGCGAACGCTCGACCTCGATGGTGAAGTCAACGTGGCCCGGGGTGTCGATGATGTTGAAGCGGAACTTGTCGGTCTGCGCGCTCTCGCCGTCCTCGGTCCGCTCCCAGAAGGTGGTGGTTGCCGCCGAGGTGATGGTGATGCCGCGTTCCTGCTCCTGCTCCATCCAGTCCATCGTCGCGGCGCCATCATGCACCTCGCCGATTTTGTGGGACTTACCGGTGTAGTACAGGATCCGCTCGGTCGTCGTCGTTTTACCGGCGTCGATATGAGCCATGATCCCGAAATTGCGGTAGCGGTCGAGCGGATATTCGCGGGCCATCGGTGTGTCCTCTGAGCCTAGTGGTTACCAGCGGTAGTGGGAGAAGGCCTTGTTGGCCTCCGCCATCTTGTGGGTGTCTTCGCGCTTCTTGACGGCAGTGCCGCGGCCCGAGACCGCATCCATCAATTCGCCTGCGAGACGCTCTTCCATTGTGTTCTCGTTGCGCGCGCGGCTGGCGGTGATCAGCCAGCGGATCGCCAGCGCCTCGCGGCGCTCGGGCCGCACTTCGACCGGCACCTGATAGGTCGCACCGCCGACCCGACGGCTGCGCACCTCGACGGCGGGCTTGATGTTGTCGAGCGCCTCGTGGAAGACCTCCACCGGCTCGCGCTTCAGGCGGCCCTCGACTCGGCCGAGCGCGCCATAGACGATGCTCTCAGCGACCGACTTCTTGCCGTCATACATCAGGTTGTTCATGAATTTCGAGATCACACGATCGCCGAACTTGGCATCCGGCAGAACTTCGCGTTTCTCGGCGCGGTGACGACGGGACATCTGCGCTTCTCCTTACTTCGGCCGCTTGGCGCCGTATTTCGACCGGCGCTGCTTGCGATCTTTGACGCCCTGCGTATCCAGCACGCCGCGGAGGATGTGGTAGCGCACGCCGGGAAGGTCTTTCACACGACCACCGCGGATCAGCACCACCGAGTGCTCCTGCAGGTTGTGCCCCTCGCCGGGGATGTAGCTGATCACCTCGAAGCCGTTGGTGAGACGCACCTTGGCCACTTTCCGCAGCGCCGAGTTCGGCTTCTTCGGCGTGGTCGTGTAGACCCGGGTGCAGACGCCGCGCTTCTGCGGGCAAGCCTGCAGGTGCATCGACTTCTGGCGTCTCACTTTTGGCTGCCGGGGCTTCCGGATCAGCTGCTGAATCGTTGGCATGCGCGCCTACCTATCTTCGTTCATCCATGTCGTCCGCGCCGCGTTCCGGCGCCCTGATCGGCGACCGGTCCCGCAACACAAACACCGCTGGGGCACCCGAAGGATGCCCTTGCGGCGGGAAATCAGAGGACCGGGTCAGATGACCGGATCATGCTTTGCCACTCGTGCTTGGCAGTCTGGCTCCGCCTGCATCCAAGATGCACCCTGCGAAGTGCGCGGAACATACGCGCGAGTCTCAATCCGGTCAAGGTGAAAGATGAAAGATTTCCATACGGCTCTGGTGGCCCCCTGCCACCAAGAAAATCAGCAGGTTAGCGGGCGGACTTAGCCCTCGAACACCTCGTGGAAGGCCTTCAGCGCCACCAGCCACCAGTCGATCGCCAGATCGAAGTTCTGCCGGGTCACGCCGCCGGCCATGACGAGGTTCATTTCCAGGACCGCCTGCTCGTCTTCATCCAGCCAGGCTTTGCCGAACCGGCGCTCGGCATTCCATTCGGCGATGGTCTCTGCCTCGAACGGCTCCTCCCCCGGGGGTTTTATGGCGAGGAGGCGCAAGTCGGTGCAGGCGCGCCCCTCGGTGCAGCCGTAGAACTCGATCCGCCAGGTCCGGCCTGCAGTCTCGACCGTGATGATCGGGTCGCGAAACCCGTCGCGGCGCCAGAACCCGGTGCCGCGGCGCGCCACGATATCGGTGATCGCCTGCGGATCGGATGCGTCGAGCAACCCCTCCGGCGTCGGCACGGGTTGCTCGGGCGGTGCCCAGCCCCCCGCCGTCGGGTCGCAAGCCATCAAGGGCAGCACGAAAAGAAGAGGCAGAAGGCGCATCAGCTACGGTATGGTTGAACCTATCCCAACATGCCGGGGCAGAGACCGGGCTTCAAATGAAAAACCCGGCACCTTGCGGCACCGGGTTTGTCTTTGCCGTGATCGGGCGGATCAGAGGATCTCGCCAAACCCGCCGCCGCCACCGCCGGCGGGGACCAGATCGTCCACCAGGGTGCTTTCCTCGACCGCGTCGTCCTCGATCACCTCGAGGGCCGCAGCAGCCGCGGCAGCCGCTTCCTCCTTCTCGGCCAGGATCAGCTTGTCGCGGCGCGCCGCTTCCAGCTTGATCCGGCTGGTCGCACCACCGGTGCCAGCCGGGATCAGGCGGCCGACGATGACGTTCTCCTTCAACCCGATCAGCCGGTCGCGCTTGCCCTGGGTCGAGGCTTCGGTCAGCACCCGCGTGGTCTCCTGGAACGAGGCCGCCGAGATGAACGACCGGGTCTGCAGCGAGGCCTTGGTGATCCCCAGCAGAACCGGCGCCCCTTCGGCCGGGCGCTTGCCCTGGGCGATCATCTTGGCGTTGACCTCGTCGAACTCGGACTTGTCCACCGTCTCGCCGGCCAGCAGCGTGGTGTCACCCGAGCCCGAGATCTCGACCTTCTGCAGCATCTGGCGAACGATCACCTCGATATGCTTGTCGTTGATCTTCACGCCCTGCAGGCGATAGACGTCCTGCACCTCGTTGATCAGGTAGTTCGCAAGCGCCTCGATCCCCATGATGGCGAGGATGTCATGGGGGGCGGGGTTGCCATCCATGATATACTCACCCTTGGTGATGTGATCGCCCTCCTGCACCGCGATGTGCTTGCCCTTGGGCACGAGGTATTCGCGCTTGTCCTCGGACTCGTCATGCGGCTGGATCTCGATCCGACGCTTGTTTTTATAGTCCTTGGCGAAGTGCACGACCCCATCGATCTCGGCGATGATGGCGTGATCCTTTGGACGGCGGGCTTCGAACAGTTCCGCCACACGGGGCAGACCCCCGGTGATGTCCTTGGTCTTCGCCCCCTCACGCGGGATCCGGGCCAGAGTGTCGCCGACAGCAATCTCCTGCCCGTCTTCGACCGAGAGGATCGCATCCACCGACATGAAGTAATGCGCCGGGTTGCCGTTATCGAGCTTGATCATCTCGCCGCCCTGATCGACCAGGGTGATCGCCGGCTTCAGATCGTTGCCCTTCGGCGCAGCGCGCCAGTCCGACACGATGCGCTGGGTGATCCCGGTCGCTTCGTCCGTCTCCTCGCGGATCGACATGCCGAGATCGAGATCGACGAATTTCGCGACCCCGGCTTTCTCGGCGATGATCGGCAGGGTGTAGGGATCCCACTCGACCAGCCGGGTGCCGCGGACAATCTCGTCGCCCAGGGCCACCAGCAGTTTCGAGCCATAGGCGATCTTGTGGGTCGCCCGCTCGCGGCCCTGCTCGTCCAGGATCGCGATGACCATGTTGCGCGACATGACGATGGTCTCACCATCCGCGTTCATCAGGGTCGCCGCGTTCTGGAAGGCGACCTTACCTTCCTGCGTGCTCTCCAGGAAGGACTGGTCCGAGACGTTGGCCGCCCCGCCGATGTGGAAGGTCCGCATGGTCAGCTGCGTACCCGGCTCGCCGATCGACTGTGCGGCGATGATCCCCACCGCCTCGCCGATATTCACCGGCGTGCCGCGGGCCAGATCCCGGCCGTAGCATTGGGCACAGATCCCATCCTCGGCCTCGCAGGTGAGAGGCGAGCGGATATAGATCTTTTGCACCTTCGCCTCGTCGATGCGGACGGCGTCGGCCTCCTCGATCAGGGTGTTGCGCGGGTGGATCAGCTCACCCGTCGCCGGATCGAGCACATCCTCCTGCGGCACCCGGCCCAGCACCTGCTCGCCGATCGAGGCGATGACGTTACCGCCATCGACCACGGCCTCGGCGGTGATGCCCATCTCGGTGCCGCAATCGTCGATGGCGATGATGCAATCCTGCGCGACATCGACCAGACGGCGGGTCAGATATCCCGAGTTCGCCGTCTTCAGCGCCGTATCCGCCAGACCTTTCCGCGCACCGTGGGTGGAGTTGAAGTACTCCAGCACGGTCAGGCCTTCCTTGAAGTTCGAGACAATCGGCGTCTCGATGATCTCGCCAGAAGGCTTGGCCATCAGGCCGCGCATGGCGGCCAGCTGGCGCATCTGGGTCGGCGAGCCACGGGCGCCCGAGTGGCTCATCATATAGACCGAGTTCGGGTCTTTCTCGCGCCCGGTCTCCTCGTCGATCTTCACCGATTTGATCTCGTCCATCATCGAGGACGCCACCGCATCGGTGCATTTCGCCCAGGTATCGACGACCTTGTTGTATTTCTCACCCTGGGTGATGAGGCCGTCGAGATATTGCTGCTCGAACTCCTTCACCTGCTCGCGGGTGTTGTTGACGATGTCCCATTTGTTGTCCGGGATCACCATGTCGTCCTTGCCGAACGAGATCCCCGCCTTGAACGCCTGATGGAAGCCGAGCGACATGATCCGGTCGCAGAAGATGACCGACTCCTTCTGGCCGCAATGGCGATAGACGGTGTCGATCACCTCTCCCACCTCGCGCTTGCGCAGCACGCGGTTGATGATGTCGAAGGGCACCATGTGGTTCTTGGGCATGATGTTGGCGATCATCATCCGGCCGGCCGTCGTCTCGACCCGCTGGGTGATCGGATTGCCGCCCTCGTCCACCGTGTGGTGGCGCGTGATGATCTTGGTGTGCAGGTTGATCAGCCCGGCATGCAGCGCATGCTCGATCTCCTGCGCATCGGCCAGCATCATGCCCTCGTTCGGCTCGCCGGCTTTCTCCAGCGAGATATAGTAGAGGCCCAGGATCATATCCTGCGAGGGCACGATGATCGGCTTGCCGTTCGCGGGGCTGAGGACGTTGTTGGTCGACATCATCAGCACGCGCGCCTCCAACTGAGCCTCAAGGCTCAGTGGCACGTGCACGGCCATCTGGTCACCATCGAAATCAGCGTTCGAACCCGTGCTGATCGAGGGCAAAGCGATCCAGCTTCACCCGCTGGTCTGCTCGGCCTTCAACGCTGATTTCGATGGTGACCAGATGGCCGTGCACGTGCCACTGAGCCTTGAGGCTCAGTTGGAGGCG
>JBCBIS010000245.1:0-5276 GCA_038524325.1 Pseudomonadota bacterium | reverse complement strand
CTCAAAGCTCTGAGGCTGGACCAAAATTCTTTTTCAACCTGAGTCAGGTTGAAACGATTTTGGTCTAGTCCACCGCGGCGACCGGGCTTTCCCGGTTGCCGCCATCCCGCAGGCCGAGGGATGTCACCGTCTCGGTCGTGATCACCCCATCCGCATCGCCGAGCCCCCGTGCAATCTGGAACCGCCGTATCGCATCCAGCATCATCGGCCCGACCACCCCGTCAATCGCGCCGTCATACAGTCCGAGATTGGACAGCACCTCCTGCATCTCGGCGATCTCGCTGGGTTTGATATCGCCCGCTGCCCGGGGCGATTTGACAGCCTGGAGCTGGGCATATTCCGCCGCCGCCCGCTCGACATAGTCGTATTGCATATAGCCGGGTCCGTTGAAGCTGCGGAAAAACCCGTGCCAGTCCTCGCGGCGGAGATAGCCGAGATTGCCCCCGGCTTCGAGGGTACGCAGCAGCGCCTCGATCTGATCGGCCTCGCTGGTGACCGCGATCCGGGCGAGGTCGGCGGCATCCCCCAGACCCTCCGCCACCCAAGTCTCGCCCAGGATCGTGTTACCGACCCAGCTTGTCGCCTGGAGCGCCGCATCCTGGTCGATCTGCATCGCATCCATCAATTGTGCCAGACGGGCCGAGCGGCTGCGCGGAGGATCGATCTCGCCGAACCGCTCGCTGGCCAGACCTTCCTCGACCGCCCTGTCGCGCGCCGGGCCGGGGCCGAGCAGCCGGTGGAAGACATGCGGAAAGAACTGGATCGCCGTGCGCCCCGACTCGTCGAAGAACCGCTCGAGCGTCTCGACCCGGACCACTGTCCGCAGGATCAGCGGGTCAATCTCGTATTCCTGCCCTTTGAGGCGATAGAACGTGTCCTTGCCAGCCTGCGGCAGCAGGCGCCCGCAGCCCAGCGCCTGGGGCTCCGGGGCGCCGAGGAGAACCGCCAGCGGCGCCGTCTCGCAATCGCCCTCTGGCGGGGCGAGCGCGGCGGTCTGGGTCTCTGATTTCGGTGCCTTATCGAGCAGTTCGGCCTGTTGTCGGATCTCGTCGAGCTGTTGGCGCAGCTCCGTCAGCCGGTCGAACTGGTCGTTGGCCCGGGTCTCGGCTTCGACCAACTCCTCCTGAGTGCGGACCAGATCGTCGAGCTTGGCGCGGAGCTTGCGCTCCTGCTCCTCGAAATCGCGGATCAGATTGGTGAAACGCTCCTCGCGCTCGGTCACCCGTGTGTCGATCTCGTTCATCCGGTTGGCGGTGAGAACCAAGCGTTCGTTCAGCTTGTTCTCCGTCTCCGAGAGGACCCTCTCGATCCGCTGGGCGCTGGTCTTCGCCAATTCCTCGGCCTCCTGCGCCTCGATGGTGGCCTCTTTCGCCTTGGCCGTGGCGCCGGCGAACAGATAATCGACATAGCTCCGGATCCCCACCACGCCCGCGACTGTCAGGATCACCCCGACGATGGCGAACCGCGTGCGGTCCCATTCGCGGATGTCCTCCTTCATCTGCAGCAGGAAGGCACGCCGGCTCTCCTCACCGGTGGCCAGCGCGGTGCGGATATCGCCGACGATATCCTCGCGCATCGATTTCAGCGCGGCGGCGACATCGTCAGTCTTCGGATCATTCGGATCAGCCAAACTCCTGCCCCCCCAAGGCGAATTTTGCGAATCCTACCACGCGGGGGCGGGCGGTCAAATCGGCGTCCCCCTCTGGCCCAGGCGCGGGATCCGGTCTACACCGGGCGCCGAGCGGCGAGGGAGCGAGTCATGGCGGTGAGGATCGGGGCGGGAGGGATCTTCTGGCGGATCAGCGCGGCGATCCTCTTGGTGCTGGCCACATTCAATCCGGCGGGGCTGAGTTATCTCGCCTGGGTCGCCGGAGGGCTGGAGCCCGATATGCCGCTGAAGGTGCTGGCCGGGCTGGCGCTGGCAGTCCTATATATCGTGTTCTTGCGCGCCACCTTGCGCTCGATCGGGCTGGTTGGCGCGGTGCTTATTCTGGCCCTGATCGCGGCGCTGATGTGGACCCTGGTCTATTACCGGCTGGTCGACCTGACCTTACAGGATCAGACCCCGATCCTGTGGCTGGCGCTAATCGCGCTGGGCATCGTTCTGGGGATCGGCATGTCCTGGAGCCTGATCCGGCGGATGCTGACCGGGCAGGCCGATGTCGATGATGTCGACGAGTAGCGCATGAGCGAGAAAGGCCGGCGCGGCTATCACCACGGCAATCTGCGTCAGGCGCTGGTGGATGCCGCGCTGAGCCTGATCGAGGAGCGCAGCTCGATCGCCTTCACCTTTGCCGAGGTGGCGCGCAAGGCCGAGGTCACGCCCGCCGCCCCTTACCGCCATTTCAAGGACCGCGATGCGCTATTGGCCGAGATCGCCCGGATCGGCTTCATCGCCCTGGCGGAGCTGTTGGAGGAGGCCTGGGCCGGTGCCCAACCCTCGGCCATCCGGGCCTTCGATTCGGTGACGGCGGGGTATCTGGACTTCGCCTCGCGCGAGCGGGCGTTCTTCATGGTGATGTTCCAGGCCGATCTGAGCAGCGCCGAGGACCCGGCCCCGCGCGATGCCGGGGCGCGGGCCTTCGAGGTGCTGGAGCGGAGCTGCGCCGCCCTCCTGCACACCCGAGGCAGCACAGCGCCGGTGGGGATGATGAGCCACCATGTCTGGGCGCTCTGCCACGGGGTCGCCACGCTGTTCGGCCGGCCCGAGCATGGCCGCCCCACCCCGATGCCCGCGGGCGAGATGCTGGAGGCCGCCACCGGCGTCTATCTGCGCGGGCTAGATCTGATCGAATGATTTATTTTGCACGGGCTCTTGATCCGGCGCGGTGGCTCTCCCAGCTATGTTAATGTGAATAACATAAACATCAGCAAAAGGACCTACCGCATGTCTGTCATCACAGACTGGCTTGCCCGCGCCGAGGAACAGCTCGACCGATGGGGCAAACCGGGATGGATCGGGGCCATGGTGCTCGGCTTCATCCTGATCTGGCCGATCGGCCTCGCCATCCTGGCTTATATGATATGGAGTGGACGCATGACCTGCAGCAGCCGCAAACGCAGCCTTTGGGGCCGCAAAACCCGGACCCCGGCGACGAATTCCGCATTTGAGGAGTATCGCGCCGAAACCCTGCGCCGTCTGGAAGACGAACAGGGCGCCTTCGAAAGCTTTCTCGAGCGGCTGCGCAAGGCAAAGGACCGGGCCGAGTTTGACCAATTCCGCGCCGAGCAGGCCCAAGGCGCCCAGAACGGCGACCCGACCACCGCCTGACATTCTCTGCTGCGGGGGCATTGCCCCCCGCGCCTCCTCCTGACACTCTTGCCCGGCGATAGGACAGGAGCGACGGATGACCCCGCCGAAACCTCTGAATGTCAAAGCGCTGACGGATCAGTCGGTGCTGATCCTCGGCGGCACCTCGGGCATCGGGCTGGCCTGCGCCAAGGCGTTCCTCGCGCAAGGCTGCTGGGTGACCCTGGTGGGCCGCGACGCCGAGCGGGGCGCAGCCGCGAAGAAAAAGCTCGGCTCCAATGCGGGCTTCATCCAGGCGGATTGCGCAGATCCAAAGCAATTGGAGGCGATGGTCGAGGAAGTCTGCGACCGCATGGGCGTGATCGACACGATGGTGGTCTCGCTGGGCGGCAACCGCCTTCCGGAGCTGTTGTTCAAGCAAAGCCTCGACGACATCCGACAGTCGGTCCTCCACGACATCACGCCCTTCCTGCTGGCCGGGCGGGCGGTTCTGCCCGCCATGATGGCGCAGAATGGCGGCTGCATCCTCAACATCGCCTCGGATGCGGGCAAGGTCGCCACTCCCGGAGAGGCCGTGATCGGCGCCGGGATGGCCGCGATCATGCAGTATACCCGGGGCCTCGCGATCGAGGGGAAACGCAACGGCATCCGCGCCAACACCATCACCCCCAGCCTGGTCGAGGGCACGCCGCTGACCGAGCGGCTGATGGAGGAAGGCACCTTCTCCGCCAAACTGTTCGCGAAAGCCCGACCGCTGGCGGCGCTCGGCGCGACCTATCCCGAGGACCTCGCCGCCCTGGCCCTGTTCCTCGCCAGCCCCGCGGCGGCGAAGATCACCGGTCAGGCGATCAGCGTGAATGGCGGGATCTCCGCCGCCTGAACAGTACCCATACCGCCATCGCCGCCATTGCCCAGTACAGCACTCCGCGGCCATGGGCGGACAGCGTGGCGGGGCCGGAAAAGGTCATCAGCGCGACGATATCCCCCGGCAGAGGCATCGGCCCGACCACGATCTGCCAGGGCAGACCCTCGAAGATCGACTGGTAATAGAGGTAGTAGACCTGCGGCGACAGCCACTCGAACAGCCAGAACAGCCCAGGGACCAAAAGCGCGGGCCAACCCCGCTCGGCCAACCGCCGGGATGCCAGCAGCATCAGCGCAGCGAGCACCAAGGACACACCGGCCAGCCCCACTTGCCCCAACGCGCTGAGGGTGAAGAAACTGTCGCCGCGATAGACCTCACCCACGCCGCGCATCCAGCGACCAGTGATCCCGGTGGCGCAGCAGCCACAGCGCGATCATCGCCGCCAGGACCGCCAGCGAGTCAGTCACATTGCGGTTCACCGGAAAGCCTTTGTCGTTGATCTCGAAGGGGGCGATGTATTTCTCCCACTGCCGGAACACCGTATAGCCATGGATGACGATCAGCGCGGCATAGGCATAGATCCGCTGCCAGCCAGCCGCCACCATGAGGCAGATCGCAATCTGCACCCCGGCAATCGCATAGACCTGCGCCAGGCTCAGATCGATCTTGTCGAACCAATTCGCCAATTGCTGATACTGCGCCGGCGCCAACAGCTTGTTCACCGCCCAGACGAACAGGAACCAGGCCAGTCCCAGCCGCAGGATCAGACAGGCGATGGCCTCGCGCACCCGGTCGCTCATTCTCTTCCCCCTTTTTATTCGACAGCGCCTGACTAACTGGGTATAGCACCCGCCAACCCGGACAGCGAGGCCCCGCCATGGAGAACATCGTTCTGATCATCCACCTGATCCTCGCGATCTGCCTGATCGTGGTGGTGCTGCTGCAACGCTCCGAGGGCGGCGCTCTGGGGATCGGCGGTGGCGGTGGCGGGCTGGTGTCGCAGCGTGGCGCAGGCTCGGCGCTGAGCAAGCTGACCTGGGTGCTGGGGGCGGCGTTTATCGCGACCTCGATCACCCTGACCATCCTGGCCAGTGGCGGCGGCGGCAGCCTGCTCGACCAGATCGAACAGGGCGGCGAGATCCCTCTGCCCGGCCCGTCGGA
>JBCBIS010000244.1:0-5394 GCA_038524325.1 Pseudomonadota bacterium | reverse complement strand
GGCGCTGGACATGAAGACGCCGACAGAGGCATTCAAACTAGCAGCTTAACCTGAGCAGATTCCGCTGGGTCGATACATCGACTGGCACAAGACCGATCCCGGCGATTTCGATATCGACATTTACGAGATGGAGAGCTTGCGCGAGTTGGCCGAGCATTTCGTGGATGAAGAGCTGTTCGGCGAGATACCCGAGCACCTCGCCTCCTACCTCGATTTGGATGCCATCGCCCGTGATCTCGGCGTGGACTACGCCGAAACAGAAATCACCGGAACGCGCCTGATCTACCGCGCCGCATGACCCGGAGCGCTCCCGTACACTGAGGGTGTTCGTTCTGGGATCATGCTCGGCCTTCTGTGTCGATCCTTCATCGACAAAGCCTCGCCGGAACCCGAGCGCCCTGAGAACTCTGTGGACGACCAAATGACCATGCATTACGCTGCATTTGCAGCGTAACTGAGAAGCGCGGCACGCTGCCATAGCGCTTTCACCAAACCTCACGATCTGTCTCACAGTTTAGGTATGCTGGCATCTGACAGCGTTGCTCAGCCGGGGCCGTCGCGGGAGCGGCGGCGGCGCGGGCGGTCTGTGGGCTTGCGCTTGCGCTGTCTCTCCGCGGGCGGCGGTTCTCGGGCGGCTTTGGCAGCGCTGTGCTCCAGGCCGAGGATGTCATCGGCCAGTTCGTTCAGCAGCGCTTTGTGGCGGGATTTGGCGTCTTTCGCCTGATCGATGACAGCGCGGCGGGTGGTCTTTTGGACCGTGGTCAGGTGTTCGCGCTCGACTGTGTCGCGCTCTTCGCCTGCACGTGCTTCGGCGCAGTTCTGCGCCTCCATCTTCCGTCTGCGCCCGGTGATGTAGTCGATCAAACCCCGCCAGCCTTTGCGGATGCGCCCCGAGCGCTCTGCCGCTTCGACGCGAGAGCGGTCGAATTAGCGTTGGCTCAGCGCCCGGCTTTCCGCCTTCTGCGCGGCAAAGATCTGCCTGCGGTGGTCGAGGAAGCTCTGCAGATCCGCCTTGGCCGCCTCCCGATACGCCGCTTTCAGCTCCTTGAGCCGGTCGGCCATGCCTGTCGCTGCCTCGACATGGGCGCTAGTGACACTGGGGAGCCCGCCTTCATCCGTGATCCGCGCCCGCACCTGTTTGGCTTTGATCCCGGCCCAGCGGGCGATGGCATAGACCTCGCCCGCGCGGTCCACGGCCACCACACCGCGCCGGTCGCCACGGGCGAGGATGTAGCCGCGTTCCCGCAATGCACCCGCAAACGCCGCCTGCGAGTCCGAGATCGCCCAGCAATCTTGAAACATCTCTTTCAGCTTGGCCGGATCGGTCTTGGCCCGCTTCGCCTGTTGCCATTGCGCCAAAGTGTAGTTGCGCGGATCGGCTTCGTCATGGCGAAGAAAGCCACGCGGCATTTGCCAGTCATTCTCGAGATAGAGTTCACGCGCCAGCTCTTGCAGCTTGGGCCGGTCGAAGGACATCGGGATGGCGGTCATGCACTCGCCATCAATCCGCGACCACACCGCATGGGCGTGGCGGCGCATCTGGCCATCACCGCCGATCTTTTCGTGAAAGACAATCGCCCGGGGCTGGCCGGTCAGGCCAAGGCGCTCTTCGGCCCGGGCAATCGCGTCTTCGAAGACCGCCGCCGGGACCTCCGCCTCCCCCGGTGGGTTGAGCGAGAGCGAATAGAGATGCTGGCGGCATTTCGTGCCCTTGGAGATGGCATGAGAGTTCTGAAACGCCTCCATCAGATTCTGCGCGGCAAATCCACGGATCTCATGCACGATCACCCGCTCATTGTCGTCCTTCATCAGGTGCAAGGCCAGATCCCGCGCCCCGCCGCGCTGTGAGCCGACCAGGATCATGGCCGCTTGCCGAGCGCCCGCAAAAGATCGGCGCGCATCGCCGCGATGTCGGAGCACGCCCGGTGGATCGCTGCCGCGGTTTGCTGATCGATATGGAGCACGCCGCTCTCCACCGACCACGACAGCGCCCCCAGATCATCTGAGAGCCCGGAGCGCCCGAGCGCCTCCAAAACCCGTCCAAGTGCGGCATGATCCTCGATCACACGCCGCGCACCCTTGCGCCGCGGCGCCGTGTTCTGACCGAAGAGCTGCCCCCTGATATAGGCACTGAGCGATACGCCCCCCGCCCGCCGCTCCAACTGCGCCCGCTCATCCTCAGACAGCCGCAGAGACACAGACGGCGTCTTCTGCCGACCTTTGCGCTTTCTTGTTTCTGGTTTCGAGGCCGCGGCGCCATCGAAACGCGCCACCAATCCATGGTGTGCCCCCGCATCCTCCAGGGTACTCATGGCGCAGCCCCCGAAAGTTTGCGCCTCGGTTTACGCGAACGGGCTGAAGGTTTTGTGTGGGCCTCTTCCTGCCCCTGCACGGCGCGCTTTTCCTCAATCCGCCGCAAGCTGTGGATAACTTCCGGCTGCGCCTTGAGGTGCTCTTCCCACTCTGACAAAACATCAAAAAAGGTGTTCGAGGTTTGTCCTGTGAAGTGCACCATCTCCAAGGTTCACCCATACCAGCGACCAGAAGAAGTTGAGGGCCGCGCTATTTACGATTGTCTCGCCTCCTCTTTTCGGCAGCAGCAGAGGCGACGTGACGAGGTTGTGAGGAGCTTTGTTCGGCCCTGGGTTGTTTTTCCCAAGCGTTGGCGCAGGGGTTAAGCACAGGCTCTCGTTTGTTGCTGACGCTGCCGCTCGGATGAGCCGGTTGGTCCGCGAACCGAGGTTTTGCCTGCTTAAGTGTCGTGTTCGTCCGCTTTTCCCCTTCCCAGCGAGGTGGGGAGCGGCGCGACCCGAATGGTCCGGAGTGTTGGCGATTGCAGGACAGGTCCGCGGATGGTTTGCGCAACCTCCTCCGGTTCCGGTGGGCGGTTGGATCGATCGCGGCGTTGGATCAGAGCTGGAGCGGGTGAAAGGCCCCGTCTTCGCCGAAATACTGCCCTTCGATGCCGAGATCGGACAAGGCGCGGGCCGCGGGCTCGGCCATGGCTCGGGTGGCGAAGGTCACCAGGATCCTCTCCACCGGCTGGCCATCGGGCAGGCCCGATTTGACCAGGGTGGCGAGTTGCAGGAGATCTCGCGGGCCCAGCGCCTCGCCCTCGGGCAGATAGGCGGTGAACTCCACCCGCTTCGCCGCGCGGTCATAGCCGAGTTGGTCCAACCGTTGCGGCAACTGCTCAATGATGGCGCTGCGGGCGGCATTCAGCCGTGGTGCGCTGTAGGTCACGCCTCCGGGCCGCGCGGCGCGGGCCAGAGCCGTCTGACCTTCGAGGGTATGCGCCCAGAACGCGTTCTGATCGATCAGGTCGCGCCCCCGCAAGGCCAGGACCATCCCATCCGAAATCGGCTCGGCCCGGTCCCAACAGTCCAGAAAGCGTTGAGCGCTTTCGTAGGCTCCGTCGATCAGAGCGGGCGGGGCGGCGTAGAGGAGGTCGTCCTGCCCGACCAGCGGCACCGAGGGGAAGGCGCCGGCCTCATCGCTGCGCCGGATCCGCGCCTCGGTCACTGGCAGAGCCGCCAGAGCCGCCCGGACAAAGGTCTCCGCCCGGTCGAGATTGGCAGTGAAGCGTGCGGGATGCTCGTTCGCCGGGATCTCGGCATCGGTGGCCGGGTTATAGGCGTCATAGCCGGTCCAGGCGAGGCGCCAGCCCCGGGGTGCAGCCTCGCCGGAGGCTTCTGACCAGGTGCCGGTGGCCTTGGCATGGGCCGCCTGGGACTGCCAGGCGATCCGGGCCGTGTCGCCGATCACCTGAAAGCCTTGGGCGAAGACCTCCGGACCCTGCGCCATCACATCGGCGCGGGCGGGGGCCCCGGCCCGGCGGGCGCGTTTGCGCGCATCGCCGCGCAGACCGCGGGTTTCGGTCGAG
Source organism: Pseudomonadota bacterium (assembly GCA_038524325.1). Lineage (GTDB taxonomy): Bacteria > Pseudomonadota > Alphaproteobacteria > Rhodobacterales > Rhodobacteraceae > Thermohalobaculum. The sequence goes on along the minus strand of JBCBIS010000244.1, from coordinate 1,511 downwards.
AGGGTGTGGAACCGCGCCGCGTCCAGCCCCGCCGCGATCCCACGTGCCTCGAGGAACGCGACCGCCTCGGCCACCGTCACCGTTTCGGGCAGCGCGATCACCGCGGTCAGTTCCGCCGGCAGCTTTACCGTCATCTCGGCCGTCCAGTCCTGTCCTATCTTGCCCATGACACTTGTCCCGATTCGTCGAAGAAACCAATATGGATATTCGGGCTGACGAACTCGCCGTCATCCACCAGCCCTGCGATATGGTCGAGCGCCCGCTGCGCCGAGGCGCGGTCGGGGAAAAAGTAGGTGACCCCCTCGGTCTCGCCCGTCGCGGTCTGCAAGCGCCCGCCCGCCAAAGCGTCGTTGTAGCGGTCGAACTGCAGGGCATCGAAGGCGGTGCCGCTGGACTTGTCCTCGACCAGATAGGTGCCCATGCGCCGGGGGCCGAGGCCGCCATCCGCCGCCTCGCTGACCTCGAGCAGCCCGTCGCCAAAGCGCTGGGTCCCGGCCAGTTGGGTGCTGCCTGGGCCGGCATCGACCACTTCCAGACCCGCGCCCAGATTGCGCTCACGGAATTCCGAGAAGAGCTTGCCCTGGAACCCTTCGGGCGCGGCGCGATAGAAGTCCTGCAAAGCCTCCATGCGCTGGCCCGGGGGCAGGTCCATCACCGTGTCCACAATCGCACCGCGCAATTCCGACCTGAGCGCCCGTTCGAACCCTGCATCGCCCACGCCATCCAGCCGGGCCAGAACCTCGGCGGGCGGCACGCCCGCATCCTCGAGCGTGCGGAACACGCCGGCATAGCTGCGGCTATAGGCGGCGCTGAACGGGCTCGCCTCGGCGAGAGCTGCTTCCAGCGTCGGGAAGTCCAGCGGCTCTCCGAAATCGCGGGTGACCTGGGCGCGATGCGCGGCGGCGGTCTGGCGCAGTTCGGCGGCGCTGAGATCATAGGTCTCGACCCGGAAGCGCCCATCCTCCAGCACCAGACGGGCGCCCTGATCGGCCGGAGCTTCGCTGTTCGGGGCGCGGTAGACCTCGAACTGGCCGTTCTGGCGGCGGCGGATCAGGAAACCTTCGGGAACGTCATCGGCGCCGAGGCCCAGGGTCTGGCGGTGCGCGGCCTGGATTGCCGAGACATCCGGTGTGTTGAAGAGATGGGGGCGCGCGGAGTCGGCCAGCCAGGCCGGGGGGACCGGGCCGCGCAGATCGTCCAACGTGGCCGTCATGGTGGCCAGCCGCTCTTCGACGCCCGGGATCGCGTCCAGCGCCGCGGCGCGTTCTGCGGCGGTGCCATTGGCGGCCTGGTCTCTCAGCCCGGCCAGACGCTGGCTGAGGAGATCGATCTCCAGCTCGTGCTGCGCGCCATAGGCCCGGGCGCGCTGGGCCAGGGACATCGTGTCCCAATTCTCCAACGCATCATCGGTGAGGAGCGCCAGTTGCGGCTGCCACGCCTCGTCGGTCGCTTGCAACAGGTGGCCGAGTTCCTCGTTCTTCGCCAGGATCGCGGCGGTCGGATCGGCCCCG
>JBCBIS010000243.1:0-5395 GCA_038524325.1 Pseudomonadota bacterium | reverse complement strand
AGGCGATCTGGGACTTCCGGGCGGCTGCGGAGGAGCGGATTTTCGGCTTCGACAAGGCCCTGGCAGGGCAGCCACTCTCCGATTATCGGCTGACCGCAGCGGAGACCCTGGTGACCCGGCTTCGCGCCGGGCTTGGCGACAATCTCCTGGGCCTCTCCGAGCAAGCGCAGATCACCGCCCTAGGCTGGGCGCGGTTGATCCGCCGCTCGAAGGATGCCGCTGCGATGATCGAGCAGCAATCACAAGACGGCGCCGCCGGCGGCGACAAGAAACCCTCCTCGCCCTTCCGTTTGATCACCAGCGACTGAGGTGGCGCCGGGCGAGCCTTGCGGGGCTCTTGGCGCGACGCTACCAGAGGGCATGGACGCGCTGCTCGCCCGGATTGCCGCTTCGACCCGCCCGCTGGCGGAGCAGGGCAAGGTTGCGCAATACATCCCCGCCCTCGCCCGGATCGACCCGAATGCATTCGCTCTGGCCATCGTCACCGCGGATGGCACGGAGTATGCGACCGGTGTGGCGGAGCAGACTTTCTCGATACAATCGATCTCTAAACTCTTCACCCTGGCCCTCGCGATGGAGACCGTGGGGGACGATCTGTGGGAGAAGGTCGGGCGTGAGCCTTCAGGCATGCGGTTCAACTCGCTGATCCAGCTCGAAACCGAAAAGGGCCGCCCCCGGAACCCCTTCATCAATGCCGGTGCGATTGCCACGACCGACGCGATGCTGCACGCCGATCCCGGCCATCCCGCGTCCCTGATCGCCGAACTGCGCGCCCTGTCTGGCAATTCGGATGTCGCGGTCGACCCAGAGGTACAGCGCTCCGAAGTCGAGACCGGGGATCTTAACCGGGCCATGGCCTATGTGCTGAAGGCGCATGGCAACCTGTCGAACGACCCGATCGCGGTGACGGAAGCCTATTTCAGCGCCTGCGCGATTGCGATGTCGGCACAGGACCTCGTGCGAGCCGCGATGTTTCTGGTGACACCTCAGGCGGGCGCGGGCCGCTGTGCCCGGGGTCTGCACGCGCAGCGGCTCCGCGCAATCATGCGGACCTGCGGGCTTTACGATCAATCGGGCGAATTTGCCTATCGCGTCGGGCTGCCGGGCAAAAGCGGCGTCGGCGGTGGAATCCTGGTGGTGAAGCCGGATGCGTTCGCCGCCTGTGCGTGGTCGCCGCCACTCGACCGGTTCGGAAACTCGGTCGCAGGTCAGGCCGCGCTCGAAATGCTGGCGCGCGAGATCTGCTAGCGGCTGTGGTCTAGATCTGCGGCATCGGCGGGGTTTCGCTTTGCAACCGCGCGGCGTAGGTTATGAGAAGTCCATTCAGGAGACCGCCATGCCCAACGACCAGCTCAGCAACAGCCAGATGCGCGATATCGAGGCGCTGCTCCACCCCTATACCAATGCCGGCACCCATCGACAGGTTGGCGCCCATCTGATCGATCGGGGCGAGGGGGTCTATGTCTATGACGAAGCGGGTACGCGCTATATCGAGGGGATGGCGGGCCTCTGGTGCGCAGGGCTCGGCTTTGGCGATCAGGAACTGATTGAGACCGCGCAGGAGCAATTGGCGAAGTTGCCCTATTACCACCTCTTCGGCGGGCGCACCCACGAGCCTGCCATCGAGCTGGCCGAGAAGATCAAGGATCTTTACCCGGTGCCGATGGCCCGCGTCTTCTATTGCTCCAGCGGGTCCGAGGCAAATGATACCCAGGTCAAGCTGGTCTGGTACATGATGAACGCCCGCGGCACGCCGGAGCGCAAGAAGATCATCAGCCGCAAGAAAGGTTATCACGGGGTCACGCTGGTCTCGGCCTCGATGACCGGGCTGCCGGTGAACCACGCCTCCTTCAACCTGCCCTTCGACTTCGTAAAACACACCACCACGCCGCATTACTGGCGCGAAGGGCGGGACGGCGAGACCGAGGCGGAGTTCGCGCAACGCTGTGCCGACGATCTGGAGGCTCTGATCCTGGCGGAGGGGCCCGAGACCGTCGCCGCCTTCATCGCCGAGCCGGTGATGGGCGCTGGCGGCGTGATCGTCCCGCCGAAAGGCTATTTCGAAGCCATCGGCAAGGTCCTGGCGAAATACGATATTCTGTTCATCGATGACGAGGTCATCTGCGGCTTTGGCCGGACCGGCGATTGGTTCGGCGCGACCACCCAAGGCATGGCCTCGGCCGAGCGGGCACCCACCAGTGTCTCCATGGCCAAGCAGCTCACCGGCGCCTATGCACCGCTCTCCGCCGTCGCGCTGAATGCCGAGATGACCGAGGCGATCGAGAGCGAAAGCGCCCGGCACCCCGCGCTTGGCCATGGCTATACCTATGGAGGCCATCCGCTGGGCTGTGCGGTCGGGGTGAAGACGCTCGAGATCTATCAGCGGCGCAATATCACCGCCCATGTCCGCAGCGTGATGCCCCGCTTTTCCCAGCATCTCCAACGGCTTGGAGACCACCCATTGGTCGGCGAAGCTCGCGTGGCCGGCTTGATGGGCGGGCTGGAGCTGTCACCCGATCCGAAAAACGCCGCCATGTTCGCGCAACCCGGCAAGGTCGGCCCACGGCTGGCCATGGAACTGCTGCGACACGGGGTCATCCTCCGCGCCATCGGCGATACGCTGGCGGTCTGCCCGCCCATGGTGATCACTGAAGACGAGATCGATGCGCTCTTCGAGCCGTTGGAGGCCGCCCTCGACGCCACCATGCACTGGGCGAAGACCGAGGGTCACGTAGCGTAAACTCCGCCAGCGTCAGGATTTTTCACCTATTGCCCGCTCCGACCCGATCTGACACTCTCGCGTCAATGCGAGGGTGAAGGCGTGGCCGGTATCGAGTTAAGCGAGGAAGTTGCCAGTGAAATGCGGGTGGAGGAGGCGACCGGCCTGGTCGCTGCCACGCCGCGCATTCTCTGGGCCTTTGCGTTCGCCTATGCCTTGCTGATCTGGCGCCTGGGGCCCGAGTTTCTCCTGGGCTGGGCCGGAGTGGCGTCGGCCTTCCTGGGCCTCATCATGGTTCTGCTGGCACGCCGATGGGCCAAGCTGCGCAACCGGGGGCGGCCCCAGCAAATCTCGGTCAAACTCCACAACACGATCATCGTCTCGGCATCGATTTTCGGGCTGTCCTGGGCCGCCTTCATCTCGATCCTGCTGGCGGGCGCGTCCCCGCTCGACCAGACCGTGCTGTTGTTGCTGGCGTTTTTCGCGGCGATCAACACGGTTTCCATCGCGTTCTACACCGCCATCTGCTTCTCGGTGCCCAGCCTGGTCGTCACCTGGATCGCCTCGGTCTGGTCCGGCGCCTTGGCCTGGGATGTGGCACTGGCGCTCTTCGGGATCAGCATCGTGATCATCGTGCAGGGCATCCTGAACCGCCGCAAACTCATGATCTCCAACATCAAGCTCAGCCTCGAAAACCGCGATGCGCTGACGGCTTTGTCCGAGGAGAAGACACGCACGGACGGGCTGAATGCGTCGTTGAGCAAGGTCTCGGCGCAGCTCGCGAAATACATTTCCCCGCAACTCTACGAACAGATCACCTCGGGCGCGCAGGAGGCGCGGGTGGTCTCGCAACGCAAGAAACTGACGGTGTTCTTTTCGGACGTCGCCAGCTTCACCGAGATCACCGATCAGTTGGAACCCGAGGACATGACGTCGATCCTCAACCGATATCTCACTGAAATGTCAGAGATTGCGGACCAATACGGCGCCAATTTCGACAAGTTCATGGGCGACGGCATCATCGTCTATTTCGGCGATCCCGAAACGCTGGGCACCCGCGAGGACGCCACCGCCTGCGTGAAAATGGCCATCGCCATGCAGCGCCGGATGGAAGAGCTCAACGCCGACTGGATGGCCGAGGGGCTGCCCCGCCCGCTCGAAGTGCGGATGGGGGTCAATACCGGCTATGTCACAGTCGGCAATTTCGGTTCGGATGATCGGCTGGATTATACGATCATTGGCGGCGAGGTGAACCTCGCCTCACGGCTGGAATTCCACGCCGATCTGGGGGGCATCATGCTCAGCCACGCCACGTATATGCTGGTCGCGGACTGGGTCGAGGTCGAGGAGAGCCAGCCGATCCAGATCCGCGGCTTTGCCCGCCCGGTGAAGACCTATCGCGTCAAGCGCCCCTTTCACGAGGCCGCCGAAACGGGGGAGGTCATCCACCGCACGGGCGCCGGCATAAAACTGACCATCGACAAAGACCGGGTCCGGCGCGAAGGGCGCGAGGGCGCCTTGCAATCCCTCCGCGAAGCCCGCGCGGCCCTGGACGCCGCGATCGACGATCTCTGATCGGCGGCCATGCGCCCCCGCCAGATTTGTGGCCTGTGACGGCTGATACAGCCACGCACCGCCGGCGACTGTATCGTTTCAGAACATGTCCACCCTACCGGAGGTTGAAGATGCAGAACGCCTTTCTGAAGCTCGCCACCGCCGCCCTAATCCTTGCCGCAGCTCCCGTCGCCGCAGAAACCTATGTCAATGGCCAACGCCTGACCGCCGAGCAGAAACAATGGCTCGCTGCCTATTCCTGCGGTCCGGTCTGGGATGGCCATTATTGGCTGAACATGGCGACCGGCCAATGGGGCTTTGCTGGAAACCCGTTTCCCATGGGCCATATCCGCGACCGCTGCGGCCAACGCCGGCCCAGCCTGTCCGAACGCGGCATGTTGTTCCGCCCCGGTGAAATCCTGAACGGCCGCTGAGTGCACCGATCAGAGCAGCGGCGCGCGCGGGTGGGTGGGCAAAGACCGCTCTCCCCCGCCCGCACCCGACAGCTCAGGGGAGCGCGCGCCGCCTATCCCGTCACCAGCGGACAAAACTCAACCGGCGTCATCAACTTGTTGGTCTGCTCCACCAGGGCGCCCAGTTCCGCGCTCTTCTTGGTGTAAGCGAGCCATTCCGGGTCGGACCACAGCACCTTGCGTTTCGCCTCGCGATCGCCGGCATTCTCATAGACCCAGATATGCACGTATTCGTTCGGGTTCCCGGTCTCGGTCTTCAGATAACACAGCGGCGCGCCGAGACAGCGGAATTGCGGCGCTTTCCCATGCGCTTCATAGAGTTGCAGATGGGCATTCAGCGTTCCGGGTTTGCAGCGATAGGTGCGGACATCAAGCAGCATTGGATCCTCCATTTTCTCCGAGCGTGACCGCGCAGGAAGGAGCCGTCAAGCCGATCGCATGGGATCAGCCTGTCGGAGACACGCCTGCCACGCGGCCAGCTATGACCACGATGAAAACGGGGTTCCCGGGAACGGCGGTTGCGCTGTAGTCGATAATCGTGATCCTACGTCTGTCCCGCCCCAGATTTCGCGACGTGCCATGAACCCGGTCCGAGGCATCGTCCTCAAACTCCTCTCCGTCGCCCTTTTCGCCGTCATGGTCGCATGTG
>JBCBIS010000242.1:0-5403 GCA_038524325.1 Pseudomonadota bacterium | reverse complement strand
CCCGGCTGATCGAAACCCCTGAAGATGTGGCCGAAGGATGCGCCTGGCTGGCAGGCGCCGAGCCGCGCTTTGCCGACGCCTATCGCCTGACCGGTCTGCCGCCGCTGCGGCGCAGGCTCGGCGGCTTTGGCCCGCTTTTGCAGATTGTCTGTGGGCAGCAACTCTCCACCGCCTCCGCCGCCGCCTGCTGGCGCCGTTTGGAGGAGGCCGGGGGCGACCGACCTGACGGAGTGCTGGCCCTGGGAGAGCCCGGTCTGCGCGATTGCGGGCTGTCGCGGCCCAAGGCACGCTATGCATTGGCCCTGGCAGAGACGGATATCGACTTTCCGGCCCTGACGACCTTGCCCGAAGACGAGGCGCTCGCGCGCCTCACCGCGCTGCGCGGCATCGGGCCCTGGACGGCCGAGATCTATCTCATGACCTGTATCGGCCGGGCGGATGTGTTCGCCCCTGGCGATCTGGCGCTGCAGGAAGCGTCGAAGGTTCTGTTCGATCTGCCCGAACGGCCGGCGGAGAAGGCGATGCGCGCAATAGCCGCCGAATGGTCGCCCTGGCGCGCCGTTGCGGCGCGGCTGCTCTGGGCCTACTACCGGGTGATCAAGAACCGAGATGGCATCGCGGAGTAGGACATGACCCTAGACGGACCCCGGGCGCCAGCGGCCTCCGGGCAGACAAAATCGCTGGTGATCCTGCTGCATGGCTATGGCGCCGATGGCAATGATCTGTTCGGTCTGCATCAGGCCTTGGCGGAATACATGCCCGACACGGTGTTCCGCGCCCCGAATGCGCCCGAGCGTTGTGGCGTGAACCCGACGGGCTATCAGTGGTTTCCGATCCCCTGGATCGATGGCTCCTCGGAGGAGGCGATGCGCGAAGGGTTCCTGCGCGCCGCCGAGACCCTGGACGCCTGGTTGACGGCGACCATGGCGGAGGAGGGCGTGACCGAGGCGGAGACCGCCTTGGTCGGATTCAGCCAGGGCACGATGATGAGCCTTTCGGTCGGCCCGCGCCGGCCGGCGCAACTGGCCGGGATCGTGGGTTTCTCGGGCCGGTTGGTGGATGAGGCGCTGGGGCTGGCGGCCTCGCGCCCGCCGGTTCTTTTGATCCATGGCGATATGGATGAGGTGATCCCGGTCGCCGCGCTGCCTGCGGCCAAGGAAGCGCTGGAGGCGGAGGGGTTCGACGTCTACGCCCATGTCTCGAAAGGCACCGGCCACGGGATTGCGCCGGATGGGCTGGGCCTGGCGCTCGGGTTTCTGTGCGAGAAGCTGGGGATCAAGCTTGACATGCCGGGGGCCTGAGGCCCGCCAGCACGACGGAGCCACCGCCCGCCCCCACCCACCCCCCGGCGCGCGGTGGCTCCGTCGTGCTGGCGGGCATGGCATGGATCAGGCCGCTTCAGCGATCCAGACCTGGAAGTCGAGCAATTGGTTGGGGCCGAAGGTATGGGTCAGCGGCACATCGGCGGCGTCGCGTCCGTCTGCCACTTTCACCCGGCCGATCCGGGGTGTGTTGTTGCGGGGATCAAAGGCCCACCAGGCGCCGCCCAAATAGCATTCGATCCAGGCCGCAAAGTCCATCGGCGGATAGGGCGGCGGCTGGCCGACATCGCTGATATAGCCGGTGCAATAGCGGGTCGGGATGTTCAGGCAGCGGCAAAACGTGGCCGCCAGATGCGCGAAGTCGCGGCAGACGCCAGCGCCTTCGCGATAGGCCTCGGCGGCGGTGCGGGTGGCGCGGGAGTTCTCGTAGCCGAAGCGAATATGGGAATGGACAAAGTCGCAGACGGCCTGCACCCGGGTCCGGCCCGGCGGTGTGGCGCCGAAGAGGCGCCATGCCTCCTGCATCAGCAGATCGGTCTCGCAATACCGGCTGCCGAGGAGATAGGTGAGGGTCTCGGCGGGCAGCGACGCGACATCGTGTTCGACGACCGACCAATCCGCGGGATCCGGTTGGCCGTCGTCGCGGATGACGCCATCCGTGCCGATCGAGAAGCGCCCGGGCGGCGCCGTGAGGCGAGTGCACCAATTGCCGAACCCATCCCGATAGGCATGCAGCGGCACGGCTGGCGAAGTCGCGATCAGGTCGGGCCGCTCGAGATCCGAGATCCGCGAGTAATGCACGTTAAGGAGCACCGTCATCGGCGTTGGTTGCGGGAAATCGAAGGTGAAGGTGCATCCCAGATGCAGGCGCATCGCGCTCTCCCGTTGCACGCAAATGAGGGGCTGCGCCGGTCCATGCTGGCATGTTCGGAGCCGCGTCACAAGGCCCGGCCCTCCGGGCATCCACAGGCGGGTGTGGATAACCGAATCGTCATGAAGGCGTCGCATCCCTTTGTTACACGATCTTGCGGCGGGCCGACCGCCGGATTTAGAGGGTTGCCAGGTTCAGGCCCCGAGATATAGTGGGGCACGCGGGAACCAAGGCCGCTCTTCTGCCGCGGCCCCTCCGCCGTCGAGCAGTGCGCCCGGATCAGGCAACAAGCCGGGTGCGTGAGAACCGGGCGAGGAACCATGGACGCGACATTTGCTTCGAGCTATGTGCGCCAGCCGGCGGGGCTGAAGGACCACCCCGCGCTGGTGCTGAATGCTGACTACAGGCCACTATCCTATTTCCCCCTGTCGCTCTGGCCCTGGCAGGAGGCGATCAAGGCGGCGTTTCTCGACCGCGTCTCGATCGTGGCGGAGTATGACACGCATGTGCATTCGCCCTCGATGGCGATGCGGCTGCCCTCGGTCGTGGTGCTGCGCGATTATGTGAAACCCGCGCGATATCCGGCATTTACGCGGTTCAACCTGTTCCTGCGGGACGGGTTCACCTGCCAGTATTGCGGGGCGCAGGGCGAGATGACCTTCGACCATGTCATTCCCCGCTCGCGCGGCGGGCGGACGACTTGGGAGAACGTGGTCGCCGCCTGTGGGAAGTGCAATTTGAAGAAGGGCAACATGACCCTTCGGCAGGCGGGGATGAAGCTGGCCCGGCCGGCGCGTCGCCCGGACGCCGCCGAGTTGCAGAACCATGGGCGCCGTTTTCCGCCCAATCACCTGCATGAAAGCTGGATGGACTTCCTTTACTGGGACGCCGAGCTCGAGGCCTGAGGCAGCGACGGCAGATAGGCCGTCCAGGCCCAGAGGGCTGCGAGACCGAGCGAAATCACAGCATTCCACCCAGCCAGGGTGAGCCCGAGCTGCCAAACAATGTCATCGCAGCGCACGAGCGGGGCGGACTCGATCGCGGCCAGGAGTTCATCTGCCGACAGGGTGCTGTGGTCTGGGGCGGTGCAGGTGCCGGGGCCGTCCCACCAATCCTGTTCGACCCCCGCGTGGAAGGCTCCGATCGCTGCGGTTGCCAGGGCCGCCAATCCTCCCAGCCCCGAGAAGGCGCGGCGGAAGCGCCAGCCGATGGTGATCGCGACCAGGGCGAGCAGCACCGCCGCCGCATGGGGCCAGCGCTGCCAGATGCACATCGGACAGGGGGCGAGGCCGCCGACATATTGTGAGATGAGGGCGCCGATCAGCAAGGCGGCCGATCCGGCACCGGCCAGGAAGATGCGTCCGTAATCCGTCATGCCCGTGTTCTATCGCAACTCTCGGCTGGGGCTCAATCGCAAAGGCGCCGGTGTGTGGGTGTGGCGGGGGCATTGCCTCAACCCGCGGGGCCGCCACCGCCCGCCCCCACCCACCCCCCGGCGCGCAGCGGCCACGCCGCGCTTGGAGGCAGGGAAGTCAGATGCCCAACCAGCCTTTCACCAGGGTCGCGAGGGTCGCTCCCGCGAAAATCAGCGTTGCGATCCAGGCGGTACCGAGCAGGCTGCCAAGAAGAACGAGCACACCGTCGCGCTGCAGAAGACCCATCGAGACCAGGACCACGGCAAAACCGGGCACCGTGTTGGTCCCCGGCAGCGGCACCATGATCGAAGCGCTGAAGAGGAGCAGCGCGATGCCGATGACGCGATCCAGCGGCGGCCGCGTCATGGCGCTGAGCCGCGGGCGGCTGAGCGCTTCGATCCGGCGCAGCCAGGGCCCGGCCCGGCGCGAGAGATCGGCGAGGCTGCTCACGGCGACATCTCGCGCCCGCAGCCGCTCGGGCAGCCAGGGCACCCTGCGGCCGGCGACGATCTGGGCTGCCACGAAGACCAGCGGCAGTGAGACGATCTGCGGGATGCCATAAAGAAACGGAATACAGCAGGGCAGGGCGAGGATGAGGAGGAACAGGCCGAATGCCCGCTCGTGCAGCTGGTCGAGTATCCAGCCCAGGGTCACCGTCTCTCCGGGGGCGTCTGTTGCCAACCGGTCCAGCCGCTCCGAGATCGCGATGTCGCTGTCACCGCCCGCCAGGGTTCCGGCCAAGGTCATCCCGTCCCTCCCAGTTCCGCAGGAGCGCCCGGTCCGCGACCCAGGCTCCATGCACTCAATCCCCCTGACGCGGCGCTCCTATCAAGGCGCGGGGGCGAGCGAAAGGCCAAACGGGGCGGAGGCGATGAAATGGCGCGGCCTCAGGGGCGGCTGCAAGCGTGAGGATCGGCGCCTTTGCCGCCGCACGCCCCGGCGAGCTGTTGGCCGGCGGGCTCGGTGGGGGCGTATGCCGGGGTGGCATGTCGCTCCTTCTCGGCGCGCCGGGCGCCCTTGCAAGACCGGCTTGGGCCCCAACCGCATTGATGATTGTGCCAAGGCAGCCTTGGACGTCGTTTCGGCCGATACCGAGGAGATCTCGACCTCTATCGTCGTCCTGGCCGTTCGGCGGTGTCTGGCATCGGTGCTGGTGCGTTGCCCGCGTAGAACCTGTTCGGCCTGCGGCTTTGCAAGGGCCCCTGCAAACCGCTCTGCTGGACCGCGGATCGCAGACTGTCTCGACCTCGCCATGTTCTGGGTCTTCTCCGCGCATGGGAACGGCGCCGAAGCCGCGAGTGACGCGTTATCGGGGGCCGTCCGCCCGCCCGTCGCCAGCGCGACCTGATCAATTGACCAGAGCCCAGGTTTTCGCTATCGCCTGTGCCACAGGCCGACCCGAATGCCCCGGTGGCGGAACTGGTAGACGCGACGGATTCAAAATCCGTTTCCTTCGGGAGTGCCGGTTCGAGTCCGGCCCGGGGCACCAAAACAGACTCCCTCTGTTCCCAGACCCCCTAACGCCTTGAAGGGTAACGCTATTTCGGGGGTTCTAGCACCCTCTTTTCGGCAGTAGTGCAGACGGTCGGTGAAGGCCAGTTTCAGGACGGCCCGGCGCAGGGTTATCTGGCCACTTTCCCAGAGTTTCCAGGGGCTTGCGAGGAATGTGAGCACGGGTTCTAGTTTTTCCTCGAAAGATCCCTTGGGTTCGGTGTGTTTGGTCAGTTGCTCGGCGGCCAAGGCCTTGCCGCGTTCCAGAGCGCCGATCTTGGCCTCGTAGGCCTCGATCACCCCG
>JBCBIS010000241.1:0-5435 GCA_038524325.1 Pseudomonadota bacterium | reverse complement strand
CCTATGGCTGGACGCGCTATCTGAAGGGTGAATACCAGGAGGCGCGCGAGAGCATCGAGATCGCGGCCGAGGCGGTGCCGGACAACCCATGGATCCTGTATCACCTCGGCATGGTTTACGCGGCGCTGAAACAGCCGGACAAAGCGCGCGCGGCGCTGGAAGCGGCCCTGGCCAACAGCACGCCGGAGCAGTTTCCGCCAACGACCCAGATCCAGGAGACCCTGGGAACGCTTGGGACGCAATAGGGCAGCGGCCAGGTTCAGAGACGACCGAGGGGCATCTCCGGCCATGAAGATCGGCTACCTCGTCAACACCTATCCCGTCACCAGCGGCACCTTCATCCGGCGCGAGATCCATGCGCTCGAGGCTCTGGGCCTGGAGGTCGAGCGCTATTCTATCCGCCGTTGGGACCAGGCGCTGGCCGATCCGGCCGACCAGGCCGAGCAGGCGCGGACCCATTACCTGCTGAGCGGCCGGGCGCTGGTCCTGGTGACGGCCTTCCTGGGCGAGCTTGTGCGCAACCCTGCCGGGGTGGTCCGCGCGCTCGGGACCCTGATCCGGCTGATCCGCAATGCGGGCGGCGGCATCGTGCGCCATGCCGCTTACCTGATGGAGGCGGCCTCGCTGAAGCAGCACGCGGCCCGTCAGGGCGTCGGCCATATCCATGCGCATTTCTCGACCAACCCTGCCGCCGTGGCGCTGTTGAGCCACCGCATGGGCGGCCCGCGCTACAGCTTCACCGTGCACGGGCCGGACGAGTTGCTGGACCCGACCGCGAACAGCACCGCGTTGAAGGTCGATCAGGCGGCCTTTGTCGTGGCGATCACACATTTCTGCCGCATGACGCTGGTTCTGGCGGCGGGCATGGCCGCCTGGGACAAGATCCACATCGTGCGTTGCGGCCTGGACCTGAGCGAGTTCGAACCGGCCCCGCCGACGCAAGTGGAGAACAAGACCCTGGTCTGTGTCGGACGGCTATGCCCGCAGAAGGGCCAGGTGCTGATCCCCGGGGCGGTGGCCGAGCTGGTGGCGCGCCACCCCGACCTGAAGGTCGTGCTGATCGGAGATGGCGAAAGCCGCCCGGCGATCGTGGCGGAAATCGCCAGGCTGGGGCTGGAGGACCGGATCGAACTGGCCGGCTGGGCGACCAATGCCGAGGTGCGCGCCCGGATCGCCGGTGCCCGTGCGCTGATGCTCCCCAGTTTTGCCGAGGGCCTGCCGATCGTGCTGATGGAGGCCTTCGCGCTGCAGCGCCCGGTCATCACCACCTATATCGCGGGGATCCCCGAGCTGATCGATGCAAGCTGCGGCTGGCTGGTGCCTGCCAGCGACCAGCAGGCCCTGATCACCGCCCTGGACGCCTGCCTGTCCGCCACGCCCCAGGATCTGGCCGCCATGGGGGCCGAGGGCCGCCGGAGGGTCGAGGCCAGCCACGACCAGATCGCCAATGCGCGCCAGCTGAAGGCGCTGTTCGCATGACCGCGGTTTCGGACAGGCCGGTGGCACAGATCTCGGTCATCATCGTCAATTACAATGCCGCCGAGCTGGCGATCGCAGCGGTCGAGAGCGTGCTGGCGCGGGACCATGGGGGCCGCAGCGTCGATGTCCACCTGATCGACAATGCCTCGCCGGACGGCGATGCGGCGGCCTTCGAGGCGGCGCTGGCCCGCCCGGGCTGGCCTGAGCGCGTGACCTTCTATCCCGAGACCGAGAACCACGGCTTCGGCCGGGGCAACAACATCGCCCTGCGCGCGCTGGCCGCGCGGCCCGAGCCGCCGGAGTACATTTTTCTGCTGAACCCGGATGCGCAGCTCGAGAACGAGGCGATTGCCGTGCTGGCCGATTTTCTGGACGCCCATCCGGATGTCGCGGTCGCGGGCGCAAGCATCCGCAAGCCCGATAGCGGCAAGGTCACCGCCGCGTTCCGGTTTCCTGGCCTGATCAGCACGTTTGCCGAGGCATTGTCGCTCGGGCCGGTTTCGCGCCTGTGCGTACGCTGGGCGGTGCCGCTTGAGCCCGGGATCCCGACCGGGCAGGTCGACTGGGTGGCGGGAGCCGCGATGCTGGCCCGGCTGGCGCCGCTGGAGCGTGCGGGCTTCTTTGACCCGGATTACTTCCTGTATTACGAGGAGGTCGATCTGATGCACCGGTTGCAGCGCGCGGGCTGGTCGACCTGGTATGTCGCCGAGGCGGGTGCGATCCACGTGGAAGGCGCCTCGACCGATGTCAAAAGCGGCGAGACTGTGCGCCGCCGTCGCCCGGCCTATTGGTACGAGTCCTGGCGGCTCTATTTCACCAAGATCCACGGGCGAGCCTATGCGCTGGCCGCAGCCGCCGCGTGGATGGCGGGGGCTGCGCTGAACCTCGGCGTCAGTCGGGTGCGCGGCAGCACAGCCGCGGCCGCGCTGAAATTCTTCCCAGATTTCTGGGCGGCGGGCTTGCGCCCGCTTCTGGGCCTGCGCCCCGGGCGGCGCGATGGGTGAGCCCGTGCCCGACCCGGAACTGTTCCTGCCGAATGACGGCACGCGCAATCTGAATCCGCCGGGGATCGGCTTCTGGGCGCTTGTGGCCGAAGACTTCGCCACGAATGACCGGGACCTGTTTTCGCAGGGGTTCTGGGCGCTGTTCTGGCACCGCTTCGGCAACTGGCGCATGTCGGTCCGGCCAAGACTGCTGCGTCTGCCGCTGACGCTGTTCTATCGGGCGATGTACAAGGCCTGCCAGTGGTTTGGCGGTATTATGCTGCCCTATACGGTGCGGGTCGGCCGCCGGGTCCGGTTGGACCATTTCGGCGGTATGATCTTGGTCGCCCAGGCGATCGGCGACGATGTGATCATCCGGCAGAACACGACCTTCGGGATCGCCGGACTGGGTGATCTGGAAGGCCGTCCGGTGATCGGCAACGGGGTCGAGATCGGGGCAGGTGCGGTGATCGTCGGGTCGATCTGGGTCGGTGACGGGGCGATTGTCGGCGCCAATGCCGTGGTGACCAAGCCGGTGCCGCCGGGGGCTGTCGTCGGCGGCGTGCCCGCCAAGGTGATCAGACTGCCCGGCGACGGGCCGTCGGCATGAGTGCGACCGGGGACAGGCGCATCGGGGCGGTGCTGATCGGGCGTAACGAGGGCGAGCGGCTGGTGCGCTGCCTCGACTCGGTGCTGGGGCAGATCGACCGGGCCGTCTATGTCGACTCCGGCTCGACTGATGACAGCGTGGCTGCGGCCCGGCGCGCAGGCGCCCAGGTGGCCGAGCTGGATATGTCGGTGCCGTTCACGGCGGCGCGGGCCCGGAATGCGGGCCTGGAGGCGCTGCTGACCCAGGGGCCGCTGGATTATGTGCAGTTCGTCGACGGCGATTGCGAGTTGCGGGCGGACTGGACCGGCCGGGCAGCGGCGTTCCTCGAGGCAACGCCCAAGGCCGCCGTGGCCTGCGGACGGCGGCGCGAGCGATTCCCCGACGCCTCGGTCTACAATGCGATGTGCGACCGGGAATGGGATACGCCGATCGGCCAGGCCAAGGCCTGTGGCGGGGATGCGCTGATGCGGGTCTCCGCCCTGCGCGAGGTCAGCGGCTTCGATCCTGGCCTGATCGCCGGAGAGGAGCCCGAACTCTGCGTCCGACTGCGTCGGGCGGGCTGGCAGGTCTGGCGGCTGGATGCCGAGATGACGTTGCACGATGCGGCGATGACCCGGTTCGGCCAATGGTGGAAGCGGGCCCGCCGTGGTGGGCATGCCGCCGCCGAGGGCATGGCAATGCACGGGGCGGCCCCGGAATACCACGGCGTGGCGGCAAGTTTGCGCGCACTCGCCTGGGGTCTGGCACTGCCGCTGGCGATCCTGGGCCTGGCGGTCTTCGCGACGCCCTGGGCCTTGGCTCTGGCGTTGGTCTATCCGCTGCAGGTGCTGCGCCTGGTCCGGCGCGAGGGCATGGGTCAGCCGGGGGCCTGGACCCATTCCGTCCTGTTGACACTGATCAAGTTTCCCGAAACCGTTGGTATCTTCGAATACGCTCTGGGCCGATTGTTTCCGAAACCGAAACGGTTGATCGAATACAAGTGATGGATAGGGACCGTGCCGCTGCCAGGGTAATGTGTCATGCCGAATAGTTTCGCGGTTTTGGTCCTGCTGATCTGGCCGCTGATCGGCGTTCTGATCTTTCGCATGATCAAGGATCGCGAGCAGGCGATCATCGCCTCTCTGGTCTGGTCTTACCTGTTCCTGCCTTCAGGCGTCGGATTTGACCTGCCGGCTGTCCCGCCCCTGGACAAGCAAAACATCCCCGCATTGGTTCTGCTGCTGCTGCTTATCTTCAGCCGCAATCAGACTGGCAGCATTGTCCCAACGGGGCGGCTGCTCTGGCTGTTACTGGTCTTGTTCATTGGAGGCCGTTTTATAACCGAGGCCATCAATTCCGACCCGATCTATGTTGCCAGCATCGTCATTCCCGGGTCGTCGATGCGGGATGCCTTGTCCGGGATCGCCCGGTCGCTGTTGTTCCTGCTCCCGTTTCTGATCGGGTACGGGTTCCTGTATTCCAAGGCGGCACAGTTCAAGCTGCTGTATACCCTGCTGATCGGCGGCTTGATCTACTCGGTCATCCTGTTGATCGAGGTCAGGGTCAGCCCGCAGTTCCACATCTGGGTCTATGGGTTTTTCCCGCACAGTTTCCTGCAACAGGTCCGTGCTGGCGGGTTCCGGCCGGTCGGATTCCTATGGCACGGTCTTTATGCGGCGTTCTTCGTCATGACCTGCTGCGTGACCGCGTGCATCCTGCTGAGAGAGCGCAAGTTCGCCAGAAGATTGCAGGCCACCGCCAAGATCAGAATGAATCTGGGGATCGTCGCGATCTACATGCTGTTCATCCTGGTGTTGTGTAAGACGCTTGGGAGTCTGGTGTTCTGTCTGTTCCTGTTGCCTTGCGTTCTGCTGCTGACGCCAAAGATGCAGGTCAGGATTGCAGCTGTTCTGGTGTCAATCGCGATCTTGTTTCCTGTGCTGCGCGGCAACGATCTTTTCCCGACACAAACGATCCTGTCCATGGCGCGTTCGGTCAGCGATAAGCGAGCGGATTCGCTTTGGGTGCGCTTCACCAATGAAGATAAATTGCTGGAACGGGCAAACATACGGCCCGTATTTGGCTGGGGCAGCTGGGGGCGCAACAGGATCTACAGCACGACAACGGGGCGGGATCTCACCATTCTGGATGGATACTGGATCGGCGTGTTCGGCACGGCAGGCTGGATCGGGTTCCTGGCGCAGTTCGGACTGCTGGCGGTTCCGGTTTTCAAGATTCTCAGGCGATACCGCGGCGATGAGGCGAACCTGTCACCCATCACCAGCGGGTTATGTCTGCTACTGGCGATCAGCATGGTCGAGTTGTTGCCGAACTCGACCATATTCCCGTGGACCTGGCTGATCGCCGGGGCACTGTGGGCACAT
>JBCBIS010000240.1:0-5458 GCA_038524325.1 Pseudomonadota bacterium | reverse complement strand
CGGTCTTGAACATGTGCTCGATCGCCGGGCCCCGGGCAGGACCCGCCGACCCGGGTTACACGCTCGCCAAGGGTGGGCTCGAGGCACTCACCCGTGCACAGGCGGTAGAGCTGGGCGGTCAGGGCATCCGGGTGAACGGCCTCGCCCCCGGCTTCTTCGCGACCGAGGCGAACGACGCCTGGGTCGGCAACACCGAGACGGAAGCCTATTTGGCCGCCCGCGTTCCCATGCGCCGCTGGGCCAGGCCGGAGGAAATCGCGGGCGCCGCGGTTTTCCTCTGCTCGGACGCCGCCGCCTATATCAACGGCCATATCCTGACCGTTGATGGCGGCATGAGCGTCAAGATGTAGCCCCCGAGCCGCGGCTCCGCTGCGCGAGGGCTGGTCTGTCAGAGCACGAAATCGCTCTGCTGCAGGGTCACCACCCCGGTCAGCTCGATCTCGAAATCCGCGGCGCCGTCGCCATCGACATCCGCGGAGATGATCGTCTCGTCCAGCCCGGGGAACCGCTGATAGCGCAGTTCGCCCGCCGTGCCCGAGAACTCCGCCGTGCCGACGAAATCGAACACCTGATTGCCGCCGCGCGTGGTGTCGGCATCGAGCCTCCAGACCTCGATACGGTCCGCGCCGGATTGATCGAAATCGGTGATGATGTCGCGGAAACCGTCGCCAGGGCGGCTGTCGGCCAGACCGAAATAGACGTAGCGGTCATTGCCCGAGCCACCCGTCATCACATCCGCACCGGCATTGCCATAGAGCACGTCATTGCCGGCCTCTCCGCCCAGCACATCATCGCCCGAGCGGCCATAGAGCCGGTCGCCCGCACCTCCGCCCATGATGACATTGTCTCCGGCATCGCCACGGAGCTGATCGTGCTTTGTCCCACCACGCAGGTTCTCGACATCGACGAAACGGTCGCCCCGGCCATCGCCGATGCCATCGACCAGCCCTTGAAGATCCGCCCAGACCACATGATCGGCGCCGATATAGGTGGCCCAATCGACCCCGTCTCCGCCATCGAGCATATCGGCTGCCGCGCCGCCGAACAGGATGTCATTGCCAATGCCGCCCTTCAGCGTATCGGCCCCAGCCTCGCCGTTCAGCCGGTCATTCCCGGCACCACCGAACAGCGTGTCACCGAAGTTGCCGCCGTTCAGAGTGTCATTCCCCTCGCCACCGAACAGCGTGTCGGCCCCGCCATTGCCGTTGAGCGTATCGTCTCCGAAGAGGCCAAGCACCTCCTCGCCGGTATTGTCGGAGCTGAGCGTGTTGTCGAGCACGCCACCGACCACCGCGGGCAGGCCGCGTGCCGTGGTGGTCTCGAACCCTTCGTTCCGCCCGGGCAGCATGTCGAGCTCTTCCGAGAGCAGGAAGGCCTCGCCCGAGACCAGCGGGCGATCCATGATGACCAGATTCCGGATATAGCCGTCGAAATGGTTGATCAGATTGGAGCTGCCGCCCGAGGCGCTTTGCGAGGCCGAAGCGCCCAGAACAAGCGGCTCGCCATTGCCGGTCATGCCCGATGGCCAGCCCTCGCCACGGGCCTCCTCGAACCCGTCGACATAGAGGATCGTCTCATCCTCGGAGAAGGTGAAGACAATCTGATAGATCTCTTCGGCCTCGATCACGTTCTTGTCGGTTTGCAGAAGGATCGTCTCGCCCGGCACTTCGTAGCGGATATTGATCCGTCCGCTCGAATCGACATTCATCGTGATCTGCCCGCCGAACAGCGTGCCGCTGGCATCTTTCGAGAAGAAGGCCTGGATGCCCTGGAGGTTGTCGGGCGAGATCGTCATCGCGATCGTCCCCTCCTCCTGGGCCAGCGCCGCGCTATGCGCGAAGCTGCGGGTCTGGGCGATGCCGTTAAAGCTGCCGCCCGCCGCCGTGAACACGGTCTTCGCCTCAGGCAGACCGTCCGGGATCATCTCGGCGGTGTCGAACAGGTTCGAGCCGATAAACGGATTGTCGCTGTGCAGGTGCGGATTGGCGGTGACGAAGCCGTTATAGCTGGTCTCGAGGCTGTCCGGCGTTCTTGTGTCATAGCCGATGATCTCTGCGCCGCCCGGGCCGGTGGTGGTCTTCAATTCGCCGGTCGGGGCCAGGGCCTCCTGCAGATCGTCGATCGTGTCGATGATGCCATGGGTGACATTGGCGTTCACGATCAGATCATCCGCGTCAACCAGATCACCATGGACGACGATCTGGCCGATCAGATCGTCGTCATGCGCGCCGCCTCCGCCATGCTGGTTCGAATAGACGGTGATGATCGAGACCACCTCGTCCTCCGTCCCATCCTGATCGGTATCCACGCCGCGATAGGTGACCTGGGGCGCTGCCGTGTGGCCGATGATGGCGATCGTGTCCTCATCCGCCACGTAATCGGCGATGATGTCGATGCCGAAACTGTCGATCCAGTGATCGTGCAGCTCGTTGTTCTCGCCCGCGACCCCAGCCCAGTTGATCGAGCGGTCCTCGCGGACATGCTCCATGATGATGTCGCGCTTGGCGTTGATCTGCGGGTTGAAGAGGTAGGTGTCGGCCCCCTCTCCGCCGACCAGGATATCGTCCGCGATCAGCTCCTGATCTTCCCAGCCATAAAGCTTCTGCCGCTCGGGGTTTACTTCGTTGTCCGGGTCCTCGCGGGTCGGCTGGCCGATGGCAAGCTGCCCGATACGCTGCACCCCGGCATCCGAACGGCTGACGAGCAAGTCATTGCCCGCCCCGCCCAGCAAGAGGTCCGACCCCCGACCGCCGACCAGGGCGTCGTCGCCCGACCCGCCATCGAGGATATCATCGCCATAGCCGCCTTCCAGGCTGTCCGCATCGGCCCCGCCGCGCAGGGTGTCGTCGCCCCCGCCACCGGCAAGACTGTCGATGCCGGCAAAGCCCTGGATAAGATCGTCGCCCGAGAGGATCGCCTGATTGCCCGCAGGCGCGGTCAGCGCCGTGCCGGGGCCGTTCTGGACGAGATCGAGCACTTGGGCCGCGTCCAGCGCATAGCCAACCTCGCCATCCATCCCGCTGCTTTCGCCAGCCGCATCCATGGCCCGGCGCTCGGCGGCGGTGAGTTCCCCGCCCCAGAGGCCGAAATCGGTGATCGCACCTGTAAAGGCATCGTCCAGATCGCGCCGGTCAGTTGCAAACTCGCCAATCGTGCCGTTTCGGTCGTTGTTCGCGGTGTCGGCGCCCAGCACCCAGGGCTCGGTGTTTTGCGTGAGATAGGCTTCGCGGTAGATACCGGGATTGTCGACATTCCCCTCCTGCCGGATCCAGGCGAAATCGGGCACGGCGCGCCCGTCGACATAGACCGTCAGCCCCTCATCGGTGAAGGAGACCGCGATATGGGTCCACTCGCCTTCCTCGAGATAGGCCGTCGAGCTCAGCCAGGCTTTGTTCGACCCGCCATTGCCCTCGGCAAAGCGGATATAGATCCGGCCCGTATCGTCATGGCCGATCCGGAAATGCCCGCCGCGGTCGGTGCCGCTCTCATCCTTCGAGACGATGATGGCATCGTCCGACAGATCGTCGGGCCGGACCCAGAGCGCGACCGTGCCCTGGCTGACCTCGTATTCCAGACTGTGGTTGATGAAGACGAAATCATCCTCGCCATTCAGAACCAGCGCACCGTTTGGCTCTCCGTTCGGGCCATCGGTCAGGACCGGGGTGAATTGCTGGATCGGAGCGTTGTCGACCAGCTTGTAGATGGTGGCCGGCACCTCTCCGCGTGCATCCATCACGGTGCCTTCGGCATCCGCGAACCGCCAGAAGCCCAGCGCGCCGGGCAGACCGCTCTGGGCCGCTTCCCCGCTGGGCGCCAGCACATCGTTGCCCGAGGTTCCGTTGAGCGTCACCCCGTCGATCTCGACCGTGCCGAGCTGCTGCATCCCATAGCGCGAGTCGTTGAATTGCGGGCCGGATTGCCACGCATAGCTGAACAGCCCCGAATCCTCATAGGGGTTGTCCGTCCACTGCCAGGGGCGGTTGACGATCGGCCCCTCGGTGCCCGAGGTGTTGCGGCTGTCATAGCCGATGACCTGCCGGCCGTTGACATTGGTCGTCTTCAGGTCGCCCTCGGGCGCGATTGCCTCGGACAGCTCGCTGATATTGTCGATGATGCCCCACGTGACCCCGGCATCGGTGAGAATGTCATCGACATCCACCAGGTCGCCATGGACAACGATCTGCCCGAGCAGGTCGTCGTCATGCGCCCCACCATTGCCATGCTGGTTCGAGTAGACGGTGATCACCGACTCCAACTGCGCATCGCTGTCCACATTCACATGGCGCACGCGGATATCGCTGGCCGTGTGGCCGATGATGGCGATGGTATCCTCGCTGGCCTTGTAATCGGCGATCACCTCGATCCCAAAGGCGTCGACCCAGTGGTCGTGCAGTTCGTTGTTCTCACCCGCCACGCCGGCCCAGTTGATCGAGCCGTCCGAGCGGGTGTGTTTGTGGATGATCTCAGCCTTGGCGTTCAGCAGCGGGGTAATCAGGAACGTGTCCTCACCGCGCCCGCCGACCAAGATATCGTCGCCCTCCAGCGGCTGATCTTCATAGCCTTTCAGCTTTTGGCGTTGCTGGTTGACCTCGTTATCCGGATCGGGACGGGTCGGGTTGCCAAAGGCCAATTGCCCGATGCGCTGCTCGCCCGCATCCGAGCGCGAGATCAGCACATCATTGCCGTCGCCACCGATTAGCAGGTCGTTGCCGCGCCCGCCATCCAGCACGTCATCGCCATTGTCGCCGCGCAGGATGTCGTCGCCATAGCCGCCTTCGATATGATCGTTGCCGCCACGCCCGGCCAGGCTGTCATCGCCGCCCTCGCCTTTGATTTCGTTGGCATAGCTGTTGCCGGTGATGGTGTCGTCGCCGCCCAGGCTCTCTTCGCCGAGGAAATACGAGGGGTGGTATTGCGCCTTCGGCACGATCTCGCCGCCGCCGGCATTGTTCTGGAAATCCGCGACCGAGGCGTAAAGAGCGCTTTGATCGACCGGCAGACCGTCGATTTCTAGCCGCAGTTCTTGCCCGCCGCCCCCGTCGAAATAGGCGAGATCGATCTGATAGAGCCCGCCCTCGAACTGCGCGGTGCGGCTGGTCGGCGCGGCGCCGCGGCCAAACTCGAAGGCCGAAAAGCTGACCCCGCCAAGCGACAATGCGAAGCCGTCATCCGAAACCACGGTGACCTGGTGCTTGCCGGGCGGGATATAGATAAAGCCCGACAGCGTCACGCCGACATCGTCGAAGACCGTCTGGCTGGCATCGCCCGAGAGGCTGTCCGCATCCTCGCGCAGGAACTCCTCGACCGAGATTTCGCTGCGGCCCCGGCCATAGACCGCTTCACTGGCGGTGAAGGTATAGTCGGGATCCGTGCTCGCGATCAGGCTGGCCAGATGGTCGACCCGGCCGAGATGTTCCTCGGAGACATAGATCTCGCCGTTCAATCCCGTGCCCGTGCT
>JBCBIS010000239.1:0-5474 GCA_038524325.1 Pseudomonadota bacterium | reverse complement strand
GGCGCTGGACATGAAGACGCCGACAGAGGCATTCAAACTAGCAGCTTAACCTGAGCAGATTCCGCTGGGTCGATACAAGTACTTGGCTGTGACAAAACGAAAAAACCTGGGTTGATCAGGCCACGTCCCCGACGCTTTGTGAAGAGCGGACCTAGGCCCTGGAGGGAACAAACGGGCTAGGCTTGGTACGGGTCCTCCCACGGCCCTCTGATCCGGGCAACTCGCGACCCGACAACCGAGTTAGCTACAGAAGCCCCGGCGCGCCACCACTCTGGATGGCCTTGAATCAGAGTGCTCATCAGACGGCCAAAGGTGGAATGCTGGGGGATTGGCAAATGCAGAATCCAATTTTTCGATCACAAACCGTAGTTTATAAAACCAAGTGGTGCCCAGGGGCGGATTCGAACCACCGACACGCGGATTTTCAATCCGCTGCTCTACCAACTGAGCTACCTGGGCAGCGCCGTTTTCGGCTGGCACGGCAATTAGGGCATTGTCCGAAGCCTGTCCAGACCTGATTTCCGCCACGTTCCCTGTCGCGGGCACGGATGGTCCGGCAAGGCTTTGCTCCTTGATCCCACGGGGTTAGACTTTTTTACACCGGCAGGCCCAGACAGGCCGCCGCAACCGGGATGGGGTCACGCGTGATCTGGACGCAAAGATGGGATGTGTTTGAGCATGACCTCGCTGTCCTCCGCGGCTCTGGCGCGGCTTCGGGCACGTGGATATGTGACGGTCTCGATCTCTATCACGACGCGGACGCGCCTGGGCTCGCCTGGGCGCAGGATCGCTCCGCAGGTGGCGCGCCCCGGTTGCGGCTGACATCTTACGGTTTTGACGGCACGTTCCTCTCGCTTGCCTGCGCGATCAACGCCGAAGGGGCGGGGGCTTTGCGGCCTGGCATGGCGATTCGGCTGGGGTTTCATGCGCAGGCCAGCCGTCCGGTCGCGTTGCATGCGCGGCTGAACATCCTGGTCGAGGAGGCCCATGAACATCTCCACGCTCAACGGGTCCTGACCGATGGCGCGCAACAGGTCATCTTTCAGATGGATGCGCTGAACGTGGATCTCGAGCGGGGCGCCCGGGCCTGGATCGATCTGATCGTGAACCGGCCGGCGATGCTGGAGCTGAGTCTGAGTGCCATGCATCTCGTCCTCGGCCCAGCCGAGGCGATGCACGCTGTGGATCTGGAAGGGCAGACCAATGGGTGAGGATCTGGAGGCGCGGGTCACCGCGCTCGAGGCGGAGTTGGCCGCTCTCAAAGCCGCCTTTCTCGAGGCGATGGCGGATCCGCCGCTGACCCGGGCGGACAGGGCGTTGCTGCTGGCCGAGGCGCTCGATGCGCTGGAGCGGTCGGAGCGGGATGGCGCCCCGGATGCCGCGCCCCCCTCGGATCCGCTGTGAGCCTGCGGGAGTTTTTTGAGTGATCGCCCCCGCCGGTCTCTCTGCCCTCCTCGCCGCGCGGGCGCTTGGCTGCCGCTGGGTGCGGACGATGGGCGGGCCACCGCCTTTGCTGCTGCATCAGCCCGACCTCCATTGGATGGCTCCGGACGGATCGCGCTGCGTGCTGGGCGCGCGTGAGATGGGCTGGCGCGAGGTTATCGCCGCGCCGCGCGGCAGCTTGCCCGGGCATGGGCTCTGCCTCGACCCCACGGATGCTTTGTTGGCCGCAGACCGGCTGGTCTGGTTGCGCGAAGGGGGGGCGCCTCCGGGCTATCGCCCACTCCGCCTGCCGCCGGACCGGTTGTTCCTGCGCACTGATTTGGGTGACGGGGGCAGCGCCACCATCGAGCTTGCTGCTCCGAAACTCGACGACCTTCTGGGCGCGCTCCACCACTGCACCGCCATCGCAAGCTCTGCGTTCAGCGGGGGGGCTGGGCTCGATCTGCACCTCGATCCGCTGCCGCTGCTCGCCTGCGATGTTCCGAGGCAACGGGCGGCGTTGCAGGCCGGAGAAGTCGTGCTCGGCCGTCTCCCCCTCTCGCTGACCCTGCCCGAGATGCCCCTGCCGCTTGCCGATCTTCGGATCCTGTGCCTTGGCGCTGGGCGCCCTCCAAAGGCCGCGGGTTTCGAGGTGGAACGCCGGGACGGGGGCGCGATCCTCACCGGAACGCCAGGCACCGCTGGGCCATTGACCCTCTCCGCCCCCGGGCCCGGTTGGCGGGTCGAGCGGGTGACAGCACGCCTCGCGTTGCCCGAAGCGTGGGTCGACCGTACCCCCGTCGTCGATCCGCTCGCGCACTACGCCTCCGACCCGTTCGGAACGAGGAATATGGGATGAGCGGCGCGCTGCTGATCGCAATGCGCGCCGATTGCCGCGACCGGCTGCGTCAGCTGGCGGAGATTTATCGCGGCCTCGGTCTGGCGGTCGATCTCGTCTGTGAGAGCGGCGGCGCACAATCGGTCGATCCGGGGTTAGTCCCGCGCAGATTCGCCAGCTTCGCCGACCCTGGCGCCCTGAACCGTCTGCTGCCGCAGCTGTGCCGCGACGCCATGCCGGATGTGATGCATTTCAGCGCCGCCGTCCCGCCGGTGCGGCTCTCGGAGGTCCCGCGCCCGGGGACGGTGATCTCCGAAGCCGGGAGCCTGCCGGATGAGAACGCCACCCGCCCCGATCTCGGCCTCGCATCGACCGAGGCGGGGCGGGTCCGAATGATCTCCGGCGGCCTGTCCGCCATGCGTTTGCCGCCAAGACTGGTGCGCGCCGCCCGGCTCAGGCCGAACGCCTCAGGCCTGTTCGGGTGGTGGGGCACC
This sequence comes from Pseudomonadota bacterium, assembly GCA_038524325.1. Lineage (GTDB taxonomy): Bacteria > Pseudomonadota > Alphaproteobacteria > Rhodobacterales > Rhodobacteraceae > Thermohalobaculum. Next base: position 2,720 of record JBCBIS010000239.1, on the reverse strand, counting down.
TGGACCGGAGAGCTTGAGGCGGGTTGGCGGGACCTCACCGAGAAAATGAACGAGTTGCACTGCCTCCCGGCGGGCGCGATCCTTTTGGCGGGCCCTGGGGCCGAGCGTGTGCGCCTGCCGGCGGCCCCTGTCCCGGTGATCCGTCGGCCCGCCGCCGATGCCTCCTGCCTGCGCGCGCTCGATATCGCGGTTCTGCCAGAAACCGGTGGCGCGCGTGTGGCCGAGGCATATGCCGCCCTGGCGAGCGGGACCCCGGTCCTCTCCCTCGCCGACTGGACGCGGCAGTTCGAGGACCGCTGGCACCTGCCGGCCGGGCGCGATGCCGGACATCTGGCGGGGCTGTTGGCCGAACATATGCCGGTCTGGGAGCCCGCTGCAGCGGGTCAGCGGTTGGCTGGCGGGCTGGCGAGCACCCTCCAGGCCTTTCGCCGGGATCAGCAGGTCATGGAGGCCTATATCGCCCGCGAGATTGCCGCCCGGCTCGGCCTCACTTGATCGCCGCTGCCGCGATCGCGGCGAATTTCCCATCCAGTTCGGCCGCCAAGGCCCGCAACCCGTCTCCGCCCTCGTTGAAATAGGGCGCGAACACCGTGCTCGGCAGCTTGTAGGACAGCGTCGCCGTGCCGTCCCCGTCGCCGGTCAGATAGAAACGGATCGGCGCCTCGATCATCGCTGCGGTCGAAAGGGCCAGCGCGCGCACCGCATAGTCATTGTTGTAGACGCCGACGACCATGTTGTCCGGGATCTCGATGCCGCGTGCCTTCGCGGCCTTGGTCGGGCCCGCGCGGGTGACGACAATCAGCCCCTCGGCCTTCACAGCGGCTTTCAGACGGTCGAACAACGCGGCATGGCCCAGATCGGTGTCGTGCACCGCCCATCCGGGACGGGGATCGAGCGATCCCGCCACAGCCGGAAGGCCGAGAAGGAGGGCGAGGGCGGGGATCAGGACATATCTCATCGAACGCTCCAAAGCTGAGTGGATCAAATGGCGGCCCGGCGGCGCGGCAGCGGCGGGTCCATCTCCAACGCCGCGCGCAGATAGATGCCGAGATAGGACCCGGCAAAGCCGAAGATCAGCCACCACCAGCCATGCAGCGAGCCCGAGACGACGCCACCCAGATAGGCGCCGATGTTGCAGCCATAGCCGAGCCGCGCGCCATAACCCATCATCAAGCCACCAATCACTGCGGTCAGAACATCGCGGGCGCTCAGCCGCCAGACCGGGGCGAAGCGGCCCGCCAGGCTCGCCGCCGCCAGCGCACCGCAGACCAGACCGAAATTCATCACCGAGGTGCGGTTGGCCAGGACGCTGGCCTCGAGCTGACCAGCCCGCCAGCCGCTCCAATACCCCCAGGTCTCAACGGGGATTCCGGCGGCTTGGAAAATCTGTGCGCCCCAGAGCGCAAATCCGGCGGTCACGCCCCAGGGGCGCTGGAACAACAGGAAACAGCCGATCCCGACCAGGGCCAGCGCGATGGCGCCTGCGCGCAGCGACCAGCGCCCGGACAGGAGATACTCGGTCGCGGCCGGCTCCTCGAGCGCACCATGGGCGCGGCGCTCGAGCGTCACCGTCAGCAGCCATATGGCGCCGAGCAGGGTCGCCAGCACCGCCAAGGCGCTCAGCGGGCCGTAGAGGGTGATCAGCGAGGTCCCGGGAAGGTTTGCGATCCCCGTCATATCGTCCAATTGCAGCCAGAACTCGTTCATATGCGCCGTCGCCAGAACCGAGCCGAGGATGAAGAAGACCAGCACCAGCACCATGCGGGTCGATCCTCCGCCCGCGGTGAACAGGGTGCCCGACGCACAGCCGCCGCCCAATTGCATCCCCGCGCCAAAGACAAAGGCGCCGATGGCCGAGCTGAGCCCCATCGAGATGATGACGGGATGCATGTTCCAACCGGTCAGGTCCTCGTATCCGATCAGCGGAAAGGTCACGGCACAGGTCAGCGCCAGCAGCAGAAGCTGGGCGCGCACCCCATGCCCGCGCCGCTCGCGCACCAGCCTGCGCCAAGCCCCGGTAAAACCGAACGCGGCGTGGTAGAGTGCAAATCCCGCAAAGGCGCCCAGGACCGCGCCCGCGGCATAGGTCGCGCCATCGCCCGCGAGGCCGCCGCGGATCCAGAAGGTCGCCGCCGCCAGCCCTGCCAGCGCCAGAAGCGAAACAATCAGGGGGGTTTTCTGCATGAAATCGCCCTCGAATGGTCGCAAGATGGGACCGATCACCGGCAATCTCCTGCGTCACGCCGGATTTACACCATATTCGCAGCCGCAGCGATAGCGCCCGGTCACAAACGGGTGAGAGCCCGTCGCGCAACGGACGGAACGGTGGCATTTTACGTTACACACATGTTGTTCGCCACCCGAGGAGCCGAGGAATGCTGCACCGCGATGCCATGGAATTGGAGGTCTCGACCGGACAGGCGGGGATAATCGCGGATTGGGACCGAATGGTGCAGGCCTTCCTGTCCCATTCGGCCGAAACGCCGGCGCATCTCGGCAAGGTTCTCGAACAGGACCCCGATTTCGCGCTGGCCTGGGCGGCGAAGGGATTGTTTTATCTGCTGCTCGGTCGCTCGGAGCTTGTCCCGGTGGCGCGCGATGCTCTGGCCGAGGCCCGCCGTGCCGAGGCGCTGACCGGGCCGACCGTGCGCGAGCGGGCTTATACCGAGGCGCTGGCCGCGTATCTGGCCGGGCGCCCCTCGCTGGCCGCCGAGATGCTG
>JBCBIS010000238.1:0-5515 GCA_038524325.1 Pseudomonadota bacterium | reverse complement strand
GCCGGTGCTAGAGCAAAAACGGATCTGACTGAACCCGTCAGATCCTAGGAATTTGCTCAAAGCTCTGGGTCTGGACCAACATTCTTCTTCAACCTGTCTCAGGTTGAAACGATTTTGGTCTAGGCTGCCGCTGAAAGGGAGATCCCGATGTATGGTCTGACGATTGGACAGAAGGCTTATTCCTCTTGGTCGATGCGTGGATGGCTGTTGCTGGAGGCGTTCGGGCTGCCTTTTTCGGAACGTCTGGTTCGGCTCTACACCCCGGAATTTGATGCCTGGCGTTTGGATCAGGCCCCGGCTTGGACGGTTCCGATGCTCGAATGGCAGGAGGGCGGGGCCACCCGTCGCGTATGGGACACGTTGGCGATTGCCGAGACCCTGGCCGAGCGCCATCCCGAGGCCGGCATCTGGCCGGCGGGCGCGTCGGATCGGGCCGTTGCGCGCATTCTGGCGGCGGAGATGCATGCGGGGATCACGGCGCTCCGCACGCATTGTCCGATGAACTTCCACCGGGGCGGGCGCCCGCCCAAGGAGGGGCGCGCCGCGGCTGAGGCGGATGTCGCGCGGGCCGGGGCATTATGGGCCTGGGCGATTGCGGAGACCGGGGGACCATGGCTGGCGGGCCGCGACTTCTCGGCGGCCGATGCCTTTATGGCGCCGCTGGCGACGAGGATCCGGGATTACGGTCTGCTCTCGCCCGAAACCGAAACCTATGTGTCGCTGGTCCTCGACCATCCAGCGGTCTCGGCCTGGGTGGGCGCCGGGCTGGCCGATCCGGAGCGGTTGGCTGTCTATGAGAGCGTTCCCTGACAGGTTTGACGGGGGACGCCCCGTCTCGTCGTCACGCCTGCGGTGTACCTCCGAAAGAATGACGTGACGTCCGCTCTGCTTCTGAGCCTCCCGCGCCCTGTCACCCCTGACTGGCGCGCACCGCGGTCTCGAACTCGTCCAGCAGCAGGCCGGTGTCTTCGATCCCGGTGGAGACCCTTAGGAACCCCTCGGTGATGCCAATGGCCGCGCGCTCCGCCTCGGTCAGCCCGCGATGCGAGCTGGTGGGCGGGTGCGAGACCATGGTCGCCACATCGCCCAGCGTCGGGGCGAAGGGGATATGCGGCGCGGCCGCGATGAAACGGTTCACCGCCGCACGCCCTCCGGCGAGGCGGAAGCTGAACATGGTGCCGGCGCCATCGGGCAGCAGGGCCACGGCGCGGTTATGGTCGGGATGGTCGGGCCGGGTGGGGTAGAGCACGGCCTCGACCCCCGGCAGGCCCGCGACGTGATCGGCCAGCGCCCGCGCATTTCGCTGCGCCTGGGCAAAGCGGAGATCGAAGGTGTGCAGCCCCCGCTCGGCCAGCCAGCAATCGAAGGGGCTGGGGGTCAGGCCCATGGTCAGCGCGACATCGCGCAGACGTATCGCCATCTCAGCGCTCCGCGCGGCAGCATAGCCGAGCATCGCGTCGGAATGGCCCGAGAGCATTTTGGTCACCGAATGGATCACGAACTCGGCGCCCTCCGCCAGCGGGCGGTAGAGCCTGGGGGTGGTGAAGGTGTTGTCGACGGCCAGCGCCACGCCGTGCCGGGCGCAGATGCCAGGGATTGCGGCCATATCGGCCACCCGGATCGTCGGGTTCGAGACGACTTCCACCAGCATCAGCCGGGTCTCGGGCCGCATGGCGGCCTCGACCGCCGCCGCATCGGTGGGGTCGCAGAACGTGACCGAGACGCCCCAGCGCGGCAGTTCCTCCTTCAGCATGCGCAGGCTGCGGCCATAGAGCTGGTCGCCTGCCACCACATGGTCGCCGGCCTTCAGCACCGCCTGGAACACACAGAACACCGCCGCCATGCCGGAGCCGGTGATCAGCCCGCCCTCGGCCCCCTCCATCCAGTCCAGCTTGGCGGCCAGCGCCTGCCAGTTCGGGTGGCCCTCGCGCGAATAGGTGAACCCCGCCTCGCCGCCCAGATAGGTGCCGTCCAACGCATCGGCATCGCGCGCGGCATAGACTACCGAGGGTTGGATCGGATTGACAGCTGGCCAGGTGGCCGACGCCGGCATCCCCTGGCGGCGCACCACCGATCTGTGATCTCTCTTCGACGTGTCGGACATGGGCGGAGGCCTTTCTGCATGCTAAGCCTCGCGGTCTTAGCCGGGAGCCTCCATGCCTGTCCATCCAGAGAAGCGGCGCAGCATCGCCATCCTCGCGGTCACCCAGATCGCCGTGTTGTCGCTCTGGTTCTCCTCGGCGGCGGTCCTGGCCGAGATGGGGCGCGAGGCGGGGCTGAGCGCTGCGCGGCTGGCCTGGATGTCGACGGCGGTGCAACTGGGCTTTGCGGGCGGCGCGCTTGTATATGCTCTGCTCGGCCTCGCCGACCGCTACGATCCACGCCGGGTCTTCTGCCTCTCGGCGTTGGCCGGGGCCGCGGCCAATCTGGGACTGCTGGCGGTGCCGGTCGGCGGGGTCGAGGCGATCGTGCTGCGCGCCATCACCGGCGCGGCGATGGCCGGGGTCTATCCCGTCGGCATGAAAATCGCGGTCGGCTGGGGCAAGGCCGACCGGGGGCTGTTGGTGGGCCTTCTGGTTGGGGCATTGACCTTGGGCTCGGCCAGCCCGCATCTGATCGCGCTGACCGGCGGAGCGGAGTGGCATGTCACGATCTGGATCTCCACCGGCCTGGCTGTTGCGGGGGGCCTTGGCGTCCTGGCGGTGAGGCTTGGGCCGCATCATGCGCCAGCCCCGCGGCTGGATCCCTCGGCCATCGCCTTGGCCTGGAGCAACCGGCGGCTGCGCCTCGCGATCCTCGGCTATCTCGGCCATATGTGGGAGCTCTACGCTTTCTGGGCCTGGTGCGGGGTGATCGCGGCGTCCTCCTACGCTGCATCTGGCATGGCCGAGCCTGAGGGGCTCGCGAAACTCACCGCTTTTCTTGCCATCGCGGCCGGGGGGATCGCCTGCGTGCCGGCGGGCTGGCTGGGGGACCGGATCGGTTGCGACAGGGTCGCGATGCTTTGCCTGATCGGATCGGGGGCGGCGGCGCTGCTCTCCGCGGTCAGTTTCGGCGGCCCGGTCTGGCTGGTGATGGCAGTGCTGATTTTCTGGGGCATCGCGATCGTCCCCGATTCCGGGCAATACTCCACCCTGGTCGCGAACGAAGCCCCGCCGGAGCGCGCGGGATCGTTGATGACCCTGCAGACGGCCTTTGGTTTCCTGCTGACCGCGGGCACCGTGCAGCTGGCGCCTTTGGTCGGCGAACAGGCCGGATGGCCCGTCCTGATGGCGCTTTTGGCCCTCGGCCCCGCGCTCGGCATCCGCTGGATGCGGCTCTATCGCCAGGGCGAGCCGAATTGACACCTTCCCCTGGACGCTGGCACGTGACATTGAACACGCCGATTGGGTGAGGGTCTGGCGTTCCGTCAACGGTCTGCATACCTTCTCAACCGAAGGTGCGCACCGGCCGGTCAGGAGCGGCGATGGGCGCCGGTCCTGGCAATGTCGGCCATGCTGTGGCCGTGGTCTCGGAGGTGGGCAAATGAGACTTTCCCTGCGCCTCGGCGCGCTGTTCGGACTGGTCCCGGTTTTTGCGGGACAGGCGCTTGCAGGGCCTCTTTTCGGGTTCGAGGCGGCCGATCCCCAAGTGTTCCAGCGCAGCGGAGAGATGACGACCGTTACGGTCGTCTTCGCCGTGCCGTGCCATCCCCATGGGCCCTATCTGGTCGAGACACCTGAAGGCTGGACACCCGCGGAAGACGCGCCGGAAGGCGAGGAAACCGAAGCCAGCGCCGAGACCGACGAGGACGCTGCGAAACCCTATCTTCTGCTGCGGGAGGCCGAGGGGGCACCCTCGCCCGTGCGGGGCCTTCATACGATCATTGGCAACCGTTTCGAGTTGCGCGGCTACCGGGTCGAGCGGCTTTCGGGCAACCATGCCGGGGATTCCGCCTGGTTCGATGTGGTGAGTTGGCGTCTGCTGCCTGACTCGCAGATATGGACGTCGGTGAAGGACAAGCACAAGGTCATCCTCGTCGCCGAACCCTCGGCCGAGCCGATCAGCTATGCGCCCGAGACCGAGCCGGACCCGAACCGTTTCCGCCCGCGCGTCTATGCCGAGGATTTCGCCTGCGGCTATGATGCCGCCGGCAAGCCTCGCACCCATACCAAAGGCACTCGGATCCGCATCCCCACGCGCAGCTGGGATACGGATGGGACCGAGGGCGAGGCGGATAGCACCGAAAAAGCCGCGAAATGACCCCTGACCCTGCCGCACTGCTGGCAGGACTGGCCGCCATGGCCCTGGCCGGAGCAACCGCAGCCCAGGAGGTGAAGCCCGGCCTCTACCAGGTTACTGTCGAGATCGAGATCCCTCATATCGATACGCGGGACTATACGCAGACCAGGGACGTTTGCGTGTCTGCGGGCGGCAAAGGCCTCGGCCCGATGGGCCCGGGCCCCCTGCCCGCCTGTCCCTCGCAAACCCGCCGGAACGGAGCGGTGATAGAGGTGACCACACGCTGCACCGGGCCGAATACGGGGTGGGCGGACGCGCTTTATCGCCCGAGGCCGGGCGGCTTCAAGGGCAGCGTCGCCATGAACATGGGCGGCAAGAACATGACGCTGATCGAGCGGCAGACCGGCATATGGATCGGCCCCTGCAAGTGAGCGCTGCGCCGCAGGGGAAAGCTGCCCGAACCCGCTACTTTTCGCTCAGCATCCAGACGCCGTTCCAGGTATCGCCGGGAGGCGTCTCGCGCAGAACCTGACAGCGCTCGATATAGAGGTCGCTGAGCCGGTCCTGCGGGTTCGCTTTCAGGGCCGATTGGAAGGAGTTGATGGCCCGGTCCCAATCCTGCCCGCGATAGGCTGCGATCCCCTCGCTGAAATGCCCCATCACATCGGCGATGTTCGGAAAGGTCTGATCAGCGTGATAGTCGAGACATTCGAACACGCTGACAGGCTCGGTCTTGCCCTTGACCACCACCTTGTCGATCTCGCGCAGCCGATAGATGCCGCGCAGCTTCTTCTTGGTCATTTCCGAAAGCAAGATCCGGGCACGATACTGCTTGCAGGCGCTCTCGAGCCGGGCGGCGAGGTTCACCCCATCGCCGATCATCGTATAGTCCATCCGCTTCGGCGAGCCGATATTGCCTGCCACGATATGATCGGTGTTCAGGCCGATGCCCATGTCCAGCGTGATGAGGTTCTTCGCCGCCCGCTGCGCGTTCCATTCCCACAGCCGCGAGACCATGGCGATGGCGGCGCGCATGGCGCGGTCCTCGTCCTCGCCGCGGCTGACCGGAACGCCAAAGCCCGCCATGATTGCGTCGCCGATGAATTTGTCGAGGATGCCGCCCTCGTCCGAGATGCAGTCGACCATCCGCTCGAAATAGTCGTTGAGCAGCGCGACGGTGCCCTGGGCGCCCAGTTTCTCGGTGATGCCGGTGAAGCCGCGGATGTCCGAGAACAGGATTGTGGCGGTCTGATCCTTGCCGCCCAGCAACTCCTCCTGCCCGCCCTCGGCCAAC
>JBCBIS010000237.1:0-5562 GCA_038524325.1 Pseudomonadota bacterium | reverse complement strand
ACGCTGGACGTGAACCGCTGGGTGCTGATGGGGGCGGTGAATGTGTTTCTGCTGATCGCTGGCTTCTTCCTGCCACCGGTCGCGGTCATCCTGATGGCGGCACCGATCCTGTTGCCGATCATCACGGCAGCGGGCTTTGACCCGATCTGGTTCGCCGTCGTGCTGACGATCAACATGGAGATCGGGTTGATCTCGCCGCCGGTCGGGCTCAACCTCTATGTCATCAACGGAATCGCGCCGGATATCTCGCTGCGCACGATCCTGATGGGCTCGCTGCCCTTCGTGGCCTGCATGGTGATCGCCATCGTCCTGCTTTGCATCTTCCCGGGCATCGCCACATGGCTGCCGGATGCGGTGATGGGGGCGCGGCTGTGAGCCTGCTGGCCGATCTCCTCGCCTCGGTGCTGGATCGGCCGGATCGCGGGGCCGAGGGGGCCGAGTTTCGCGGCCGCGGGCTGGAGGATCTGGCCGCCGACCTGCTGAGCGAACGGGGCGAAATCTCTGGCATGGCCATGGCGCGTGAGATCCTGCGCCGCTTCGGCTCGCTGGATGCCGAAGGAAAGGCCGCCTTCTTCCGCCACATAACCACTGAAATGGACCTGTCGGGCACCGATCTGCGCGCAGCCTTGGCAGCCTATGAGGACGCGCCCACCAAAGCGACCTATCGCGCCCTTATGAGCGCGGCCGAGCCGCAACGCCAGGAGTTCATCCGCCGCCTCAACCAGGCCCCCGGCGCCACGGCTGCCCTTGTGGGGATGCGCGACGACCTCCTCCAGCAGATGCGCGCGGCCCCCGAGCTGGCGCCGCTGGATCTGGACTTCCGCCATCTCTTCGCCTCGTGGTTCAACCGGGGTTTCCTGGTGCTGTTGCCGGTCAATTGGGACACCTCCGCCCGGGTGCTGGAGAAGATCATTGCCTATGAGGCGGTCCACACCATCGACAGTTGGGAGGATCTCCGCCGCCGGCTGGAACCCGCCGACCGACGCTGCTTTGCATTCTTCCACCCGGCCATGCCGGGCGAGCCGCTGATCTTTGTCGAGGTGGCGCTGACCCGCGGCATCCCCGGCTCGATCGCCGATCTGCTGGCCGAGGATCGCGAGGAGTTGGACCCCGCCCGGGCCGATACCGCGGTCTTCTATTCCATCTCGAACTGTCAGGCCGGGCTGGCCGGTATTTCGTTCGGCAACTCGCTGATCAAACAGGTCGTGGCGGATCTCTCCACCGATCATCCGGGCCTCTCAACCTTCGTCACTCTCTCGCCCATCCCCGGTTTCTGCCGCTGGGCGGAGGGGGCCGAGATCGATCTGAGCGGCCTTGCCGAGGAGCGGATGGTCGAAACGGCGGCGCAGTATCTGCTCGAGGCCAAGCGCCCCGATGGCCGCCCGCTTGACCCGGTCGCCCGGTTCCATCTGGGCAATGGCGCCGTGATCCATGCGCTTCATGCCGCGGCCGACCCCTCCGAACGCGGGCAGAGACAATCGGCCGGGGTGATGGTGAATTACCTCTACGATCTCGGCCGGATCTCGCAGAACCACGAAGCCTATGCCCAAGACGGGACCATCGCCGCCGCCTCCGCGGTGCGCAGCCTGGCCCGCCGGGCGCAGAAGACAGACGCCTGAGGACCCCATGGCCAACCCGCTCTATGACACGCTGTTCGCCCGGCATCAGGGCAGCGAACGGCCGTTCCTGCATCTGGCCGGTGGCGAGACGCTCTCTTACGACGCCTTTCTGCGCCAAGCGGCTCGGATCGCCAACGTGTTCGCCGAGATGGGGCTGGAGCCCGGTCAGCGCGTCGCTGTCCAGGTTGCCAAATCGCCCGAGGCCCTGGCCGTTTGTGCCGCCTGCGCCCAGGCCGGGCTGGTGTTTCTGCCGCTGAACACGGCCTATACCCAATCCGAAATCAGCTATTTCCTCGAAGACAGCGGCGCAAGCCTGTTCATCTGCGGCCCCGGCGGCGAGGCCAAAGCGCTGCGGGTCGAGACCCTGGATGCCACAGGCGGCGGCTCGCTGATGGCGCGCGCTGCGGACTTGCCCGAGACGGCGCCGGTGGCCGGGCGGGGCGAGGACGATCTGGCCGCCTTTCTCTACACCTCCGGCACCACCGGGCGCTCGAAAGGCGCGATGCTGAGCCAGAGGAACCTGCTCTCTAACGCCGCCACGCTGACCGAGCATTGGCGATTTGCGGCGGAGGACCGGCTGCTCCACGCCCTGCCGATCTTCCACACCCATGGCCTGTTCGTCGCCACCAATGTGACCCTGACCGCCGGTGGCGCGATGATCTTCCTGCCGAAATTCGATCTCGACGCGATGATCGGGCTGATGCCGCAGGCGACGACGATGATGGGGGTGCCGACCTTCTATACGCGGCTGCTCGATGATCCGCGCTTCACCGCCGATCTGACCGCGCATATGCGGCTGTTCATCTCCGGCTCGGCCCCCCTGCTGGCCGAGACGCATGTGCAGTTCGAGGCCCGCACCGGGCACCGCATCCTGGAACGCTATGGCATGACCGAGACGGGGATGAACACCTCCAACCCCTATGATGGCGAGCGCCGCGCCGGCACCGTGGGCTTTCCCCTGCCGGGGATCGAGGCGCGGGTCTGCGATGCCGAGGGCCGCGAACTGCCCCAAGGCGAGATCGGCCAGATCGAGGTGCGCGGGCCGAATGTCTTCCAAGGCTATTGGAACATGCCCGAGAAGACGAAAGAGGAACTGCGCCCAAACGGCTTTTTCCTGACTGGGGATCTCGGACGGGTGGATGCCGACAGTTATCTCCACATCGTCGGCCGGTCGAAGGATCTGATCATCTCCGGCGGCTACAACATCTATCCCAAGGAGATCGAGCTGTTGCTCGACGCCCAGCCCGGGGTGAAGGAGAGCGCGGTGATCGGCCTGCCCCATGCCGATTTCGGCGAGCAGGTGGTGGGCGTGGTCGTGCCCGACGGCGATGCGGCGCCCGATGCCGAGACATTGCTGTCTGCCATTGCCCCGGATCTCGCGCGCTTCAAACAGCCCAGACGGATCGAGATCCTGGCGGAACTGCCCCGCAACTCGATGGGCAAGGTGCAGAAAAACGTGCTGCGAGACCGGTTCTCCTGAAGCGGAGCGGGCCCGCAAGGTGGCGCGCCGCAGGGCGCCTCATCACGATTTTGCAGCGCCATGCTTTCCTCCGTCCCAGAAATACGCATCGCTGGCCACAGTGCCTTCCCGCCGCTTGCATCTGAAGGTGTGAGCAAGGAGGAGGAATGACGAGGTCGGCCCTCCAGCGCATTGCGGTCAGAGCCTTGTGCGCGCCGATCGGCGGGGTGGCTCTCCCGACCTGCCCGTTTGACACTTTATGGCGGCCAGATGCCCCTCCTGACCCAGCGGTATGCATGGATGGGCACAGCGTCGGGTCTGGCACTCGTCCCACGCCTTCGGCTCGAGCCCGGACGCGGGCGGCTGAAGCGGCTTGTTCCGACCAATGACAGAGGCGCGGAGGGAGCGGGTCACCTTCGCCCGGTTCTCGCAAGCGGGCATTCTCCGCGCCAGCATATGCGCTTGTTTCCAGCCGAAACGGCCCCGCACTTCATGCTCGGGCGGTGTGCAACCATCTGCGGCCCCAGAGCACCGCAAGGCGCGGGGCTCTGCCGGTCAGAGGCCGATCCGGCTCAGCGGGCCTGCGAGGCGGCGGTAGAGGATCGGTGGCAGGATGTCCTGCACGAGCGCGCGGCGGGCAACCAGACGGTCTACCTCGTCCACTGTGCCGGGGCGCGGCTTGAACAGGGTCGTATGCGCCTTGCGCGAGGCATCCCAGGTGGCGGTGTAGTAATAGAGCGCGATCGACTGGCGCGGTTCGCCGTCGGGGTGGTTCACCGGCTCTGGGTTGCCATGAAACGTGTCCGAGCCGGTCGAGAAACAGCACATCCGGTTGAACAGCGGCGGGAAGCCCGCGACCTTGCCATTCATCTCCTTGTCCCAGACCTCGAAGGAGCCGCCATACTCCTCCTTCCAGTCCTTGTTGAGATAGATCAGCACGTTCAGCCGACGCTCGACCATCATCTGTTTGTGAAGATTGAAATCGGCATGGATGTCGAGATGCCCGCCATTCAGCGTCTTATGGATGCCCGCGCCGACATAATAGGGATCCGGGATCAGCCCCTTGATGCCGGTCATCTCCTCGAGGAACAGGATGAAGGGCCGGGCGTTGAAGGCGTGGAACAGGTTCTTGGTATAGACCGGCAGCCGTTCGGGGTTGTAGGAGCTCTTATACCGCTCCTGCGCCCGGTCGAAGCTGGCCTCCGCGTCGGGGAGCTGTTTGAGGTCTGCCAGGACCCGCTCGACCACAGCCTCGGGCAGGAAGTTGTCGATGCAGATGTGGTTATAGGGCTCGGCCGCCTGGTATCTCTCGGCGAAAGGCGCGGCGGCCTGTTTCGCGACAGCGGTGTCGATGCTGAATGTCTCCGGGTCGAACGCGATCACGGGTTCGGACATGAGGGATCCTCCGGCCAAGCTTTCGGTTTGAGGGGTCTCTAGCGCATCGCTCAGCGGCTGCCACTGCGGTCCAAGACCACACGTACGGTCTTGAACAGGATCATGAGATCCAGCCAGGGCGACCAGTTGCGGGCATACCATCGGTCCAGCCTGATGCGCTCGTCATGGGTGGTCGAGGCCCGGCCCGCCACCTGCCACAGCCCGGTGATTCCCGGGGTGCAGCGCAGATAATAAGCGATGTCGGAGCTTTCATAATAGGCGCGGTCGCTGTCATAGCCCGGCACCTCGGGCGCCACGATGGGGCGCGGGCCGACCAGGCTCATCTCACCTTTGAGCACGTTGAAGAGCTGCGGCAGTTCGTCCAACGAGGTTTTGCGCAGGAAATGGCCCAGCGGCGTGATCCGGGGATCGTCCGAGAGTTTCTGATAGGTCTCCCATTCCCGGCGCTTCTCGGGATCGCTGGCCAGGAGGGTTTTCAGCCGCTGCTCGGCATCCGGGCGCATTGTCCTGAACTTATAGCAGCGAAAGCGCCGATCATTCCGGCCGACCCTGGATTGCGAGAAGAAGATCGGCCCCTGCTCGAAGACCAGCATCACCGTGATCGCCAGCAGCAGCGGCGAGATCACGGCCACACCGATGGCAGTGACGGTGAAGTCGAAAATCCGTTTGAAGATTTGCGCCGAGAGGGTCTGGCTCGTCGGCTGCATCTCGACCAGCACCATGTCGGCGCCGACAGTCTTTTGCAGCGTGAGGCCGCGCCGCGCCAAGCCGTCGAAGGGCAGCACGATCGTGAAGGGACGCCCCGCCGCGTTGAGCATCCTGATCGCTGTCTGCGAGCGCTCGATTTCCTCGGGCGAGGGCGACAGAACCGTCAGGAGCCGGTGACCCGGAATGCCCGCCCGTCGCGCGAGGCGATCCAGCATTCGTCCCAGAACCTTCGGGTGGCGGCCCTCGAGATCGGACAGGGGCAGGCTTTGGAGCAGTTTCACCGGCGTGGCCCGGCTCTCTCGCAACTGGTCGAGCAAAAGTTCGGGCGGAGAGCCGTTGCCGAGGACCACCAGATGCGATGTCATCGCTTGTTTCAGCACC
>JBCBIS010000236.1:0-5570 GCA_038524325.1 Pseudomonadota bacterium | reverse complement strand
TCCAGGCGGTGGTCCGCACCAGAATCGAGGTCCAGAACGGCAGCAACACCAGGATCAGCAGCAGGTTCGAGGTCCGTGCCGGCAGCGTGCCCAGCAGATAGGCCACGGGATAGCCCAGCAGCAGGGTGCCCAGCGTCACCACCACCGAGATCTCCAGCGTCCGGAGGAACAATTTCAGGTGGATCTGAACGTTCTCGGGCTGCCAGGCCAGGCTGCCGGTCTCATCCAGCCGTAGGTCCAGCGATTTCAGCACGAAGGAGGAGGTGTAGGAGTACGAGGCGCGTTTCATCGCGTGCCAATAGGCGATGTCCTCCCATTTCTTGTCGGCGGCGATCATCGCCTCCTTGAACGGCGCCTCCATCCGCTTGGCCCGCCTCGTGGTTTTCTTGAAAAGCGAGGTGGCGCCCGAGATTTCTCGGTTCACCCTCGCGCCGACCTTGGTGGGCAGGGCGCGGTCGATCTCGCGCGACTCCAGTAGATCGGCGATGACCGCGGCATAGACCTCCTCGCTCGGCAGATCCTTCCCGTTCCATTGCTGGATCAGCGGGGTCGTCCGCGGCATCCCCTCCTCGAATTGCGGGTTGTAGATGCCTTGATGCAGCAGCACCAAAATCGGGATGAAGAAGAAGGCGATCAAAAAGGCCAGCAGCGGCGAGGCGAGGCCGAAGGCACGCACCCGGCTGACGAACAGCGCTTTGGCGAGGCGTTGCTTCAGCGGTGTGCCATCTGCGGCCTTCAACGGCTCTCGCCCGGTGGCGGCGCTGTCCATCTCCATCACAGCCATGCGCCGCGATCCCCCAATCGATTGCAAAAGGTCAAAACGAATGGGCCCGCGCCGGTTGGGGGCGCGGGCCGGGGTCAGGGTCTTACTGGGCCAGCCAGGCGTTGAAACGCTCGTTCAGCTCGTCCTGGTTGTCCGCCCAGAACTCGAAATTGTTCACCAGAGCGGTTTCCAGATTGGCCTCGGCGGTCGGCATATGCGGGGCCATCTGGGTCTTGCCGTCATTATAGACGCCGACCAGCGCACCGGACGATTTCCGCGCCGGGCCATAGGCGATCCACGAGGCCTGATCCGCCAGACGCTGGGTGTCGGTCGAGAACGCGATGAAGTCCAGCGCTGCTTGCTGGTTCGGTGCGCCCTTCGGCATCACCCACAGATCGAAGTCCAGGATCTGACCGTCCCAGTTCACTTCGAACGGCTTGCCCTCGCCTGCGGCGGCGTTGAAGATCCGACCATTATAAGCGGTGGTCATGACGACCTCGCCATCGGCCAGCAGCTGCGGCGGCTGGGCGCCGGCTTCCCACCAGACAACCTCGTCCTTGATGCTGTCCAGCTTGGCAAAGGCGCGATCGACCCCCTCGGCCGTTTCCAGAGTGGCATAGACCTCATCGGTCGGCACGCCATCGGCGATCAGCGCCATCTCCAGATTGGCCTTTGGGTTCTTGCGCAGCCCGCGCTTGCCGGGGAATTTCTCCAGATCGAAGAAATCGGCCAGCCCGGTGACGCCTTGGGTTTTGGACGTGTCATAGGCGAAGATGGTCGACCAGACGATGTTCGAGACAGCACATTCCGGCAGAGCTCCGGCGATGAAATCGTCGACCGCTGGGGTGCCATCGGGGGCGGCGGGCAGGATCGAGTGGTCGATCGGCTCGAGCAGGCCCTCGTCACAGCCGCGCACGGCGTCCGAGTATTCCACGTCGATCACGTCCCAGGTGACATTTCCGGCTTCGACCTGCGCCTTCACCTCGGCCAGACCGCCATTATAATCTTCCGAGACGATCTGGTTGCCGGTCTTGGCGATCCAGGGCTTGTGATACGCCTCGACCTGGCTCTTCGTATAGGCGCCGCCCCAGGAGACGACAGTGATCGTCTCGGAGGCCATGGCCGTGCTCGCGATAGCCACAGCGCTCGCCGCGCCGATCAACAAATTCTTCAGTTTCATCATGTGACTCCCTGTCTTACCCGGTGTATTTCGTCCTGCCCCCCCGGGTCGCGAGGGCGGACCGACTCTCCGCAGCGGCAGCACGCATTGCGCTGCACAAACCACCGGTTGGGAACTAGACCAATCGAATCGAGCGCCGTCAACTCCAGTTGCAAAATTGCAACCGGATAATGAAACCGGATCAGGCACCTGCGGTACGTGCCGTCGGGACCGGCATAGACTCAGAGCACGAAATCGCCTGCGGTCAAATCAACCTGTCCGGTTAACTCGATCTCGAAATCGGTTGCTTTGTCGCCATCGATATCGGCGCGGACCAGGGTGCGCGTGGCGGTTTGAACGAACCGCAGCTCACCTGCATCGCCCGAGAAAAAGTCCGACCCGATGAACTCGAAGGCTTGGTTGCCGCCGCGGGTCTCGTCGGCGTCGAAGCGACCGATCTCGATCCGGTCCTCTCCGGCGGTGAAATCGGTGATCCGGTCACGGGTGGCGAATCCGGGCCGGCTGTCGGCGATGTTGAAATAGATAAACCGGTCGCGGCCGGCACCGCCCCCGGTCATGATGTCTTGCCCGGTGTTCCCGGCGATTGCATCGGCGCCGCCCTCGCCCAAGATCGTGTCGTCCCCGGCCCGCCCGGTGAGCCGGTCGAAGAAATTCCCGCCGCGCAGGATATTGTCCCCGCCATCACCAAACAGCACATCGTCGCGCCGCGAGCCCGTGAGGTTCTCGATGCCGGAAAAGGTATCGCCCGCAGCCGCGCCGGTGCCCGAGACCGCGCCTTGCAGGTCGGCCCGCACCCGGCCATTTGCGTCCGAGTAATCGGCGGTGTCGAGTCCGTCGCCACCGTCAAGGACATCGCCGCCACTGCCGCCATTCAGCAAATCGTCTCCAGCATTGCCGCGCAGGATGTCATTGCCGCCAAAGCCGAAGATCATGTCATTGCCAAAGCCGCCAGAAACGCTGTCATCGCCCGCGCCGGCATTCACGCTGTCATTGCCCTGGCCGGCCAGAACGGTGTCGTCGCCGCCCCGCAGGTCCAGAATGTCGTTGCCGTCATCGGCATTGACAAAATCGTCCTGGGCCGTTCCGGTGAACCGGTCCCCCAGCGCGCTGAGAAGCTGTGGCACCTTTTCCAGATCGACGGTTCGCACGACCCGAGTCAGGGTCGAGCCATTGTTCACATCCGGGGTGCGGGACAGGGTGATCAGGAACTCTCCGACCCCGTCGAGCGGGGCGAGGTCGATATCAACCTCGACCTGCGGGCCGCTTATGGCGTCTCGGATTGGACTGAGGGGCCTGCCATTCGAGTCGAAATGCCGCCAGAAGGCCTGACCATTCGCGATATCGTTGCCGCCCGCCGTCGCCTCGCCGATCCAGCCGAGGACGAAGCTGCCATCCTCGAAGGTCAGAACATCGAAGGCGCTGAAGCCAACATTGGTGTCGACCTTGACGATATTGGTCAAACCTTGGTCGATATCCGCGCCTGTTAGATCGCCGAAACCGAAGAATAGGCCCGAGGGTTGATTGCTTTCGTTCGACTGGGTCCAGCTGGCCACAAAGCGGTCGGCGATGGGCAACGGCTCGAGCTGGATGAAATCAATGGCATAGTCCCCATCGCGCGTCAGATCCTCGGTCGGGGTCGCGGCCTGTTCCGAGAACCTGAAGTTCGCATCGAACACTTCCAACAGGATCTGTGGATCTCGCAGGGCCAGATTGGACGAAGCGGTGACGAAACGCCCGTCCTCCAGTCCCACCCCATCGCCGAAGATCCCACCGTCGAGCCGGCGAACCGGGCCGACCTGACCCGTTGGGGAAATCGTGGTGGCAAAGGAGTCAAAGCTCGAAAAGTCCTGGGTGTCTGAAAAACTCAAGATCGTTTCGCCGGTGGCGAGCGCGATGCTGCCATCCAGAAATGCCGTCTCAGTCTGTCGTGTGCTGCCGAGCCGCACCCCTTGCCCAAGGGCGGTGCCCGAGGGCGAGAAGCGTTGCAGGAGCAGCGGGCCATCGTCGAAGGGCTCGAAAACCAGCGCGAACCCCCCGGTCGACAGCGCGAACATCTCAGCGATGAAGAAATCCTCGACGGGCCGCGAGGCGATTGGAGAGGCGATGTCCCGCGTCGAGACCACGGTCCCATCGGTACCGCGGCGGATCAGGACCGCGTATTCGAGGGCCAGCGTGGTGCTGAAGACGCGGGCGCGAACCTGAGCGATCGTGTCATTTTCGAGCACAGTGCTCAAATCGATGAAATTGAAATCAACCAATGCAGCCTCCAGAAACAAGGTCCACAAAAACAGCGTGAACTTGCCACAAAACCCCGCGAGATCGAAGCGGAATGGGCGTGCCGCCCGCCTTTCCGGCGTTAATCGCCCAGGTCTCTTGCCACCTCCGGGCGGGCAAACATGGCGCGGGTTGCATCCATGCGGTCATAGCTCTCGTCCAAGACGAAATGGATCTCGGCCGAGAACTTCAGAGTGACCTGCCGGTTGACCAGACGGCGCATCTCGCGCCGGGTGCGGTTGAGCGCGGTCAGCACCTGATCGGCATTGGCCCCGCCCAGCGGCATGACAAAGGCAGTCGCCTGGCGCAGATCGGGCGAGCAGCGCACTTCGGAGACGGTGATCGACACACCATCCAGCTCGGGCTCGTGCAACTCGCCGCGCATCAGGATCTCGCTGAGGGCCCGGCGGATCACCTCGCCGACACGCAATTGACGCTGCGACGGGCCGGGGCCGGAGGCTGGTTTCGACATGTCAGGTCCTTTCGATCCTCCGCCTAGCATCGCGGGGCGGGTGGGTCCAGCGACGGGCGGGCTCTCACCAGGGAATCGGGCTGCCATCATAGGCGAAGAAACCGCCGGATTGCGCGGGGGTCAGGCTCAGCAACACATTCAGCAGGCGGGCGGCGGAGTCTTCGGCACTCAGCGTGCCCTCGGCATTTGCGCCGATGATGGCGGCGCTGAGCCCGGTGCGCACGGTGCCCGGATGCAGGGCGGCGCAAACCGCCTGTGGGTTATAGCGGGCGATCTCGATACTGGCGGTTCGGGTGATCTGGTTGAGGGCCGCCTTGGCCGCCCGATAGGAGATCCAGCCCCCCAGACGGTTGTCTCCGATCGATCCGACCCGGGCCGAGAGCGTGGCGATTCTGGCGGAGCCACGACGCGGTATCAGGGCCGCGTGATGCTTGAACAGCAGCGCAGGGCCGAGGGCGTTGACGGCGAACTGCTCTGCCATGGCCCGGGCGTCGATCTGTTTGAGGCTCTTCTCGGGCCGATTGTCGCCGATGACCAAGGCGCCGGTGGCATCGAAAACCAGTCCGAACGGGCCGGATTGACCGGCAGCTTGAAGTGCGGCCTCGGCCCGGGGCGGATCGGCCCAATCCAGGCCATCTGCCCGGGACAAGCCTGTCACCTGGATCCCGCGTGCGCGCAGTTCCGCCGTGATTGCGGCGCCGATCCCGCCGGTGGCGCCGAGGACGAGGGCGGTTTCAGGTTGGGGGTTCGGATCGGTCATAGAGCCAGGGTTCCGGCGGAGCCTTCCGTTGCATGCGTTTCAAGTGTGTAGAGGGCGCAGGCCCGCCTCCGGCCCCCCGCCACCCACCCGGCCGGAGGCGGGCCTGCGCGGCGGGGCGGGT
>JBCBIS010000235.1:0-5601 GCA_038524325.1 Pseudomonadota bacterium | reverse complement strand
ACCGGGGTCGATCTAAAACCCGGCGTGATCCGGGGCGTCGAGTCGAACGGGATGCTCTGCTCGGAACGCGAGTTGGAGATCTCGGAGGACCATGACGGGATCATCGATCTGCCCGCCGATGCGCCGCTGGGCCAACGCTATATCGACTATGCCGATCTGAACGACCCGGTGATCGAGATTGCCATCACGCCAAACCGCCCCGATGCGCTGGGGATCGACGGGATCGCCCGCGATCTGGCGGCACGCGGGTTGGGAACCGTGATCCCGCGCCCCGTGCCCGAGATCAAGGGCGCCTTCCCTTGCCCGATCGGCGTGACCATCGAGCCGGACCTGTTGCCCAAGGCCTGCCCGGTCTTCTGCGGGCGCCTGATCCGGGGGGTGCAGAACGGCCCCTCCCCGGCCTGGCTGCAGAGGAAACTGCGCGCCATCGGCCTGCGTCCGATCTCGACCCTGGTGGATGTGACCAATTACATGACATTCGACCGGAACCGACCCCTGCATGTCTTCGACGCCGACAAGGTCGCGGGCGATCTGCGGGTGCATTGGGCCGAGGACGGGAGCTCTCTGATGGGGCTCGACGACAAGGAGTACCGCTTCGATCCCGCGATGATCATGATCTCGGACAGCAAGGGACCCGAGGCGATGGCCGGGGTGATGGGCGGCGCGCCCACGGGATGCTCGGACGAGACGGTGAATGTGTTCATCGAAAGCGCCTATTGGGACCCGGTGATCACCGCCGCCACGGGGCGCAAGCTGAAGATCACCTCGGATGCGCGCTACCGGTTCGAGCGGGGGATCGACCCGGCCTCCTGCCCCACGGGGCTGGATGCGGCGACGACGCTGATCATCGAGCTTTGCGGCGGGGAACCTTCGGAGATGGTGACCGCCGGGGCGGTGCCCGACACCGCGCGCAGCTATCGCCTGGACCCCGCGCGCGTGGTCAGCCTGGTCGGCATGGAGATCGCCCGCGAGGAACAGGTGCGGATCCTCGAAGCGCTCGGTTTCCGTGTCACCGACCCGAACGCGGCGCTGTTGGCGGGGGCGGCGATGTCGCCAGCCGTCGGCGGCGCGGTGTTGGCGGGGATGCAGGACGGGCTGGACGTTGCCATCCCCTCCTGGCGCCCGGATGTGCATGGCGAGGCGGATCTGGTCGAGGAGATCGCCCGCATCGCCTCGTTGACCAAGCTGCAATCGCAGCCCCTGGCGCGGCCCGTGGCGGGTGTCGCGAAACCGACCCTGACGCCGATGCAGAAACGCGAAGGCGCGGCGCGGCGGCAATTGGCCGGGCTGGGGTTGAACGAATGCGTCACCTACTCGTTCATCGCCGAGGGTGAGGCAGCGTTGTTCGGCGGCGGCAATGCCGAGATGCGGCTGGAGAACCCGATCTCCAGCGAGATGAGCCATATGCGCCCCTCGCTGCTGCCCGGGCTGCTGGCTGCCGCGGCGCGTAATCAGGCCCGCGGCGAAGGGCAGGTCGGCCTGTTCGAGGTCGGCCCGATCTTCCACGGACCCGAACCGGGCCAGCAGGCGCTGCATGCCGCCGCCATCCGGATCGGGGCGACGGCGGCGAAGGAATGGACCGGGACCGGGCGCGCCGTTGATCTCTATGACGCCAAGGCGGATGCCGAGGCGGTGCTGGCCTCCGCCGGGGTCGACACAGCCAAGCTGATGGTCGCACGCGAGGCGCCGGGCTGGTTCCATCCGGGCCGCTCGGCCCTGCTGAAGCTGGGGCCGAAGAACCCGCTGGCGGCGTTTGGCGAGTTGCATCCCAAGATCCTCGAGGCGATGGATGTCAAAGGCCCCGGCGTTGCCATGACCGTGTTCCTGGAAAGCGCCCCTTTCCCAAAGGCCCGCGCGCGGACCCGTCCGCCCTTGAGCGCCTCGGACCTGCAGGCGGTCGAGCGGGATTTCGCCTTTGTCGTGGCCGCCGAGACCGAGGCGGAGACACTGCTGAAGGCTGCCCGCGCCGCGGACAAGGCCCTGATCACGGGCGCCCGGATCTTCGATCTGTTCCAAGGCGAGAAGGCGGCGGCGCAATTTGGCGACGGTCAGAAATCCATCGCTCTGACCCTACGCCTGCAGCCGACCAAGGCGACCCTGACCGAAGCCGAGATCGAAGCGCTCTCCGCCAAGGTGATCGCGGCGGTGGAGAAAGCAACCGGGGGCCGGTTGCGCGGCTGATCGACGGCGCGATCGGCCAAATAGTTCTCTTGGAGGACTGTTGTTCTGTCACATCCGGGCGCTATAGCTGGCGTCCGGGTGGGGAGAATGCAGCAGAGAGAACGGGGATTACCCATGCTTCAGGAATTCAAGGAATTCGCCGTCAAAGGCAATGTGGTCGATATGGGCGTCGGCATCGTGATCGGCGCGGCCTTTACCAGCATCGTCACCAGTTTCGTGACCGATATCGTCAACCCGATCATCGGGCTGTTCACCGGGGGGATCGATTTCTCGGGCCTCTACCTGAACCTGTCGGGCCAGGATGTGACCTCGGCCGCGCAGGCGAAGGAGGCCGGGCTGGCCGTGATCACCTATGGGGTCTTCATCAACGCCGTGATCTCGTTCCTGATCGTCGCCTGGATCCTGTTCCTGGTGATCAAGGGGATCAACCAGCTCAAACGCGCCGAGGAAGCCGAGCCGGAGGCCGCGCCCGAGCCGTCTTCGGAGGAGAAGCTCCTCACCGAGATCCGCGACCTGCTGGCGGCGAAGTAATCCACCGCACACCCCAGCCCCGTCCGGTGCCAACCTATCCGCACCGGGCGGGATCGGAACACGCTCAGACCGCTCCGGAAGCGCGGCGGGAGCCGGGGGGGCGCGCTAAACCCGCCGCTCAGCGCTTTAGGGCAGGTAAAGAGCTCTCCCGGTCGAGCCATTCGCGGGGGTGGGAAATGCGCCTACCCGGCGGGACCGGCAGGCGCTCGCCCGGCACCTTCGGCGTGTCTCCGGGCGGGGAACGCAGAGTGCGATAAGCTTGATCTCGCCAAGCCGCGCAATGGGAGTTGCGGAACTCGGCCACGGGTCAGCCGGTCTTCAACCGTCGCGTGCGGCACGCTGGGGCAGCGCTCCTCCGAACGTCAAATCTTTTGGCCCCTCACGAATCCGTGATACGATTCTGTATGTCAGCGTAACAATCGACGGGAGCGTAGCATGAGCACCGACAAGGATCAGAACGGCGACAAGCTGGAAACCGGCAAGGACCCCGAAGATCTCACCGATGAGGAACTCGCCGGCGTCGAGGGCGCCATCGGTCAGCGCGAGAAAAGCATCGCCACCAGCACCTATCTCGAGACCAGCGAAGACAGCACGGTCACCATCGTCACCAATTGGGTCGATGTCGATCCCGTGGTCTCGGGCCCGGACGACCCCACCCGCAAGCTGCCCAAAGGGTCGCCGATGCCAAAGACGCCCAAGCTGCCCGACGGCTCCTGATGGCGCGGGATGTGCCCGAGAGGCCCGATGCCCCTCTGGTCGAGCGCAATGCGGTCGGCCTCCTGCTCTGGAACACCTGCAACGCGCGCTGCGCCCATTGCATGCCCGAGAGCGGGCCGAAGGACCGCACCGGCCTGACCGACGAGCAGATCTGCGCCGCCATCGACGCGGCGGCCGAGATCTATGGCCCGCGCTGGTGCCTGGCCCTGTCGGGTGGCGAGCCCTTCCTCTATCGTGACAGGCTGGAGCGGATCATCGCCCATGGCGCCAGCCGGGGGGCGGCGGTCACGGTCGTCACCAACGGCTTCTGGGCGATCAGCGACGCCCGTGCTCTGGAGGTTCTGACGCCGATGGTCGAGGCGGGGCTGGTCTCGGTCACCCTTTCGATCTCGAGCTATCATTTCGAATACATCCGGCCTGCGCGGGTCGAGAACGCCCTGATCGCGGGGCAGAAACTCGGCATCAGCGTGCTGATCAAGGCGGTCACCTCCAAAGACAGCAGCCTGCGCAAGATCTTCGGCAAGATCCGGCGAGTCGAGCCGTGGAAGGGTGACATCCCGATCCAGCGCATCGAGCTTTTGCCCGGCGGCCGCGCGCGAACCCGCGAGGATGTGGAGATCGACGCCCATCGCGACCTCTCCACTTCGGTCTGCCCCTCGGCCGTCGTCACCGTCATGCCGGACGGCAAGGGCGCCCCCTGCTGCAACGGTGCGGCCGAGACGGGGGGGCTGGACCTGGGCACGCTGGCCGAGGACGGCCTGGCCGGCATCACCGAGAAGTTCCGCACCAATTCCGTGCTCCACACGATCCGCACGCAAGGCCCGGCGGCCCTACTGGATCGGCTGCCAGAGGCCCAGGCCGAGGCGCTGCGGGCGCAGGATTGGGTGAACGTTTGCCATCTCTGCACCGAGGTTCTGCGCCGCCTGCCCAAACCTGGAGCGGGCTGAGCGGTTTCGCGAAGTTTTCATGACGATTGCGCGCAGCGCTTCATCCGGCGGGCGGGGGATGCTATTTCGCCGAAGAGAAATCTTGACGAAAGGTTAAACATGCGCCGCGTCGCCCTCGCCCGTCTTGTCGCCGTGCTTCTATTGGCACCTGCCCTCGCCGCAGCGAACGAACCCGCGACCACGGGGCACACCAACCCTCTGGCGGAACTGATGGCCAATGCCAAACCCCCGGCGATCACCGAGGCCGCGGTCGGGCCCGAAACCACTCCCGTGATGTTCCGTGATCTGTTCAGCGGTCGCGGAAAGGCCTCGTTCAAGGCATCGGCGCTGCATGGCAAGCGGATCGAAATGATCGGCTTCATGGCACCGCCGCCGGATTACGACGACAGCCCGTTCCTGGTTCTGGTCGGTGTGCCCACCACCTTCTGCCCCTATTGCTCGACAGTGAACGATCAGGAGCATTTGCCCTTTGTGCTCGTCTATCCCGATCACGAGCTGGACCAGCGCACCATCGGCCTGCGCCGCCGCCTGAAGGTGACCGGCATTCTGGATGCGGGCAGTTCCGACGACGACTTCTTCGGCATCCATAACGATCTGCGCCTGTTCGACGCCGAAGTGGTGTTTGACGTCTACGAGCCCCGGATCGTGCGTGGAAAGCGCGTGGCCGCCCCGGATATGACGAGGATCGACGCGGCTCAGTTCATCGATGAGTGAGTCCGGCATTGTCGGGATTTTCCCGACCCCGGTGATGCTGGCCAAGGGGGTAATCCCGCCCCCTCTGGTCCAGGCGATGATCGACCAGTTCGAAAGCTCCGAGACCGGGGCGAATGTACGCACGACCACCCTCAGCCACACCCCGATGGACAGTCCGCGCAGCCACGAGAATTACATGGCCGTCCTCAAACATGTGGCGCCCAAGCTGCGTGAGTATGGCGAAGCGCTGATGGGCGAGGTGCTCGACTGGGGCGTCAAGGAGATCTGGATCAACAAGATGGAGCCCGGCGGGGCGCAGAAGATGCACAACCACGCCAACAGCTTCATCTCGGGCATCATCTATCTGACCGGCTTCGACCCATCGGCGGGACACGGAAGATCGGGGTGTTGTAAGGGCCGATCTTGCAGCGTTTGTTCTCGTTCTGCATCACGAAGGTGGACGGGCTGACATTGCGGTAGAAGACCGTCGCCGCCGAAGGGTCGAAGCCGGTCAGATAGATGATGCCCGAGA
>JBCBIS010000234.1:0-5690 GCA_038524325.1 Pseudomonadota bacterium | reverse complement strand
GGCCTCGGTGCTGGGCGCCACCGGCATGACGCTCTGCGTGCGGTTTCTCACGCCCGATCTGCACACGGCCATGCTGGCCTTTCTGCGCGCGCTTTTGGGGCTGGCGGTTCTGGGGCCGTTTCTGATCGGCACCCGCAAGGGCCCGCCAATCCAGTTTACCGCCTGGCCGCTGCATGTGGCGCGCGGCATCTGCTTTGCGATCGCGCTCAATCTCGGCTTCTATGCGCTGTGGCAATTGCCGCTGGCGACCGCCACCGTGTTGATGTTCCTCGCCCCGGTCTTCGTGACGGTGCTGGCCGGCCCGGTGCTGGGCGAGCGGGTCGGGCCACGGCGCTGGGCGGCGGTGGCGGCGGGGTTTCTCGGTGCCGTGATTCTGCTGCGCCCCGGGGCGGGCAACCTCGATTGGGGCGCGCTGGCCGCCATCGTCTCGTCACTCGTCTTCGCGCTCGCCTTGCTGATCGGCAAGATCCTGGCGCCGAAGGATGGCACCGGCTCGATCTTCGTCTCTTCGACGGTGCTGATCGCGGTGTTCACTCTGCCGCCTGCGCTGTTCGTCTGGGAAATCCCTCTGCGCTGGGAGCAATGGGCCCTGATCGTCGCCTTGGTGCTGACATCCTCGCTGCGCAGCTATGCCGATATCCGGGCCTATGCAGCGGGCGAGGCCGGGTTTCTGGCGCCCTTCTCGTATCTGCGGCTGATCCTGGTCGGCATCGCCGGCTATTGGTTGTTCGGCGAAGTGCTGGATGGGCCGACATGGCTGGGAGGCGCGATCATCGTCGGCGCCACGCTCTATATCGCGTGGCGCGAGGCGCGGCTGGGAAAGCGCCGGGGCGCGCAACCAGAGTGACCGCCCCATGGCGGCGAGCGCACGCGACGGGGCCAATCATGGCGCGATTTGCCGCGCTTTGGCCCGGATTTTCTCCCGCATGGTTAACAAACTGCCGAAATTCTGCTGTAGACGTTAACTGAAGCTGAAGTGTCGCGGCGCCCTGGGCCCAAGCGACGTCGGGGAGCAGGCGGGAGAGCGTCGGATGCGGGCAATTCTGATCGTCGCGGTACTGGCAACGCTCGTCGCGGGCGGCTGGAGCGCCTGGACCTACAAAGCCCCCGCGATGGAGGACGATGTCGACACGAGGGCCGAAGCGGCGGTCCTGCCGCTCGCGACCCATCTGGTCACGGTGGCGACCGATGGCCGGCATGTGACCCTCAGCGGGCTCGCAGGCAGCCCGGAGGAGCGCGACCGGCTGCTAGAGGCCGCGGCGATCGATGGGCGGGTCGCGGTGATCGACCGGCTCGACGTGCTGGACCGGGCCGACCCGTTCTCCTTCTCGGCCGTCAAGGCCAAGACCGGGGCCTTCGCGCTGACCGGTGTGGTGCCGACGGCGGGGGCGCGCGACGCGCTGGAGGAGGAGGCAAAACGGCTCTCGACCGGGAAATCCGTGATCTCGGATCTGGCCCTGGCCGCCGGCGCGCCCGAGGGGGATTGGCAAGGCATGGCCGTGGCATCGCTGCGCGCGCTTGCCCCGCTCGAGGAAGGGCGCGCGACGATTGACGGGCTGGAGGCGAAGGTCACGGGCCTCGCCCCCGATGACGCGGGCAAAGCCACAGCCGAGGAGGCGATTGCCGCCGCACCGCTCGGCACCTGGGCCGCCGAGATCGACGTCGCCCTGCCCCTGGTCCAGCCCTATCGCTTTGCCGCGCGCAAACAGGGCGGCGATATCTCGTTCGACGGCGTGGCTCCGGACGAGGCCACCATGACCCGGCTGCGTGAGCGGATGGTCGCCCTCGCCCCCGGCACGGCAGAGGGTGACATGACCATCGCCCGCGGCATGCCCGACGCCGACTGGCCGGGCCGGGTCGAGACCGGCCTGGGCGCCCTGGCCCTGCTCGACACCGGGCAATTGAGCGTCGCGGACAATGCCATAACCCTGTCGGGCGAGATCGAGGACGAGGTCGACCGGACCCGGCTGGACGCGGTTATCGACCCGGCCTGGACGACCGACATCTCGGTGCGTCAGAGCGCGCCGCCCGCCGAACTCTCCCTGGCCTTTGGCGCAGCGGATGGCGTGGCCGCCGAGGGCACACTGCCGGCGGGCATCGCCGCGGGCCGGGTCGCGGCCATGCTGCCGGGCCTCGATCTCGCGGGCATCCAGGCGACCGGCAGCGGGGATGCTGCGGCTTGGGAGCAAACCGTTGCCGCCCTCGGCACCATCGCCGCCGGGCTCGACCAGGGCGAGGCGACGCTCCGCGAGGGGCGCGTGACACTCTCCGGCACTCTGGGCGAGGGGGTCGACCGCAGCGCCTTCGAGACCCGCCTGACCGACGCCCTGCCCGCCGGCTGGCAGGCGGAGATTGCGCTGGCAGATGCCGCGGCAGCACCGGCCGAGATCAGCTTTGTCAAATCCGACGCAGGGATCCGCCTCTCGGGCACCCTGCCCCCGGGCACCGACCTGCCCTCGGCCTTCGCGGATGCGGATCAAGGCGCGCTCGAGACGACCGGCGGCGGCGACGCGGCGGGCTGGACCCGCGGCCTCAACGGCCTCGGCACCCTTCTGACGGCTTACAGCCAGGCCGATGGCCGCATGCAGCAGGGGGCGCTGGAAATCGAAGGCACCCTGGCCCCGGGCCAGACCGAGGACGATCTCGCCCGCTGGGCGCCCTCGATCCTGGGCCCGGACTGGACCAGCCGGCTGAGCGGCTCCGAGACCGTGGCCGATGACGGGGCGGAGCGGGTCAATCTCAGCACTGGCGAGGCCGAGACCCTGACCCGCGGCTACTGGCTGCCGGAGGTGCAGATCCAGACCTCGGTCGAGACCTGCACCGATGCGGCGAAATCCGCGCTGGAGGCGGAGAAGATCACCTTCGTCACCGGCTCGGCCGAGATCGACGACCGGGCCCGCGCCCTCCTCAACCGTCTCTCCGCCGTGGCGATCCGCTGCCTGGGCGCCGAGGGGATCAAGCTGGAGGTCGCCGGGCATACCGACTCGGTCGGCAATGACGCGGCCAATCAGACGCTCAGCCAGGCCCGCGCCGCGGCCGTGACCCAGGCGCTCGAGGCCCGCGGCGTCCCGGCCGAGGCGATCACCGCGATCGGCTATGGCGAAACCCAGCCGATCGCCGACAACGACACCGAAACGGGGCGCGCCCAGAACCGGCGCATCGACTTCACATTTACCGAATAACCGGCCGGGGCCGGATCTGAGGGGAGACAGTGCGATGACCTTGCTGACCGGAACGCCCTTGTTCATCAGCACCGGCGACACCTATCTGCACACGCAGATGGTGGTCTACTATCTGATCGCCGCCCTGCTCGGCCTCGCGCTCGGCTATCTCATCTGGGGCTGGAGCCGGCAATCCGCGATCACCGCCGCCTGGCGCGAGGGCAAACGCTCGGCCGAACAGGCGCTGGAAAGCGAGGCCGATCCGGCCGAGGCCAAACGTCTGCGCACCGAACTCGACGTGGTCACCAAGGCGCGGCAGCGGGCCGAAGCGGATCTGCGCCAATGCGAGGCCGATCTCGCCGCCTGCCGCGCCGGGCGCGACCAGACCGACCCGGTCGAGGAACGCGATCAGCCGGTCTCGATCCCCGCGGCCCAGGCCCTGACCGGCGCGCTGCCGCTGACCCGGCAGAACGACCCGGAGGACATTGCCCCCCCGCCGCCCGTGACCCAACCAGAACCTGAGCCTGAGCCCGAGCCGGATCTGCCCCCTGCAGACCCCCTCCCCGCTCCTGTCGCGGCCGAGGCCGAGGCCATGCCTGAAGACCCCGAAGACACCCGCAATGCCGAGATCGAGGAGGGGGAGACCGCGCTCCTCCTCGGCGCCGGCGGCACCGGCTCGCTGATCGGCGGTGCGGTTGCGGACGAGATCTCCCCAACCGAAGACGCCTTCACCGCCGAGAGCGACGGCAGCGGGCTGACCGCGGGCGGCGGCGCGGACGGGCTGTCCGGCGGCGCGGGTGCGGACGACCTCGCCGGCGGCGCCGCTGAGGACAGGCTTCCTGCCCAGGACACCACCCCCGAAGAGATGGCTTCCGAAATCACCGCACCGGAGGCCACCGCCCCGGAGGTGATCGGCACGCAGGACGCCGGCACGCCGGACATCGCCGTGCCCGAGCGCGAGCCCGAACGCCTCTCCGCCGCTCGGGCCGAGGGGCCGGACGATCTGAAACTGATCAAAGGCGTCGGGCCAAAACTGGAAGGCGTGCTGAACGATATGGGCTTCTACCATTTCGACCAGATCGCCAAATGGACCGAAAACGAAGTCGCCTGGGTCGACACCCGCCTGCGCTTCAAAGGCCGCATCCAACGCGACACCTGGATCGACCAAGCCAAAATCCTGGCCGAAGGCGGCGAAACCGAATTCTCCAAACGCAAAAAGGACGGGTGATCAGAGCCCTGGAAGACGCAGGAGGTACTGCGCAAGGTCTGCCAGAAATCCAAACTCTGAGGGGAGCGCTTGCGATAATTTCGTAAGCAATCCCGCCGACTTCTCGAGACTGGCCAAGACATATCCGCTGCCTGCGGTGAAGAACACAGTTCCGGTGGCCTTCACCGCAAGAGACCGGGTGAACGCCAAAGCATCAGCCATAAACGCGATGAGACTGCTGCGAACTGCCCTCAGAAAGCCTCGCCGAGCAAGTGGCGGTGCGAGAACATCCCCATCGATCGAAGGCTCAGCAGCCGCCTCGTCTTGCAAAGCGTCAAGCGGCTCTTGTACCTCAGCCGCGATCAGATCCGGCGCCTGCACTTTGATCTCGTCGATGACCTCGGCCGCGATGGACACTGCATTGGCTTCGTTGGCATCCGAATCGAAGGCGGTTTGGAGCGAATTCGCATAGGTCGACCAACTCTCGAACTGGGCCAGAAACAGCTTCACCTGTGCGGACAAGGCGATCAGATCAGCGGCATCTTCTCCCATTAAAATATCATCCGCCCGTTTAGCGTAGCCGTCCAAACGGCTGCCATGCTGGCCGAGACGCACGACGTCCAAAAGCTCATAGTCCCTGCCTATGGCAGACAGGCAACGGGTGACAACAATGCGAAGCTTTGGGGTGTTCCCCGCCGCACCTCCCTGATCGAAATCCTCCAACATTTCGCGCAGGCCCTGCCAAGCTGTCTTGAGCGCCTCGTCCGGGGCCTCTGGCCTGTGAACAAGGCTCAAACGACCATCGCGCATCTCGACCAAGAGCGGCGAGGGGCGTTCAGCGGGAGTTTCTGGAGCAACATCTTGTTCTACCGCCGACGCCTCATGCTCCCGGATCATCTCGGCGATCAGGGCGTTTACGTGGGCGGGGCCTTCTTTCCATTCCTTATCGGGGATCAGGATGCGTTTGAGTTCGAGGGCAGGGTCGAAGTCATCGCCGCGCAGGCGGGCTTCGTACCACTCGGTCCAGACGTGCCAGTTCTGGTCGAGGTCCAGGAGTTCGCGCTTGAGCCCCTCCCAATCTTTGGAAAGACGCGTAGGTTGCCCGCTCTCCAACCAAAGCGGCCGCCGCATCAAGTCCCTTGGCCCCACCCCCTCATCCAAAGACCTCGCGTCGGCGGCGGCGTCGGCGGCGGCGTCGGCGTCGGCGGCGTAGGCGGCGGCGTAGGCGGCGGCGGCGTCTTTTGCCTCCAAAGCGACTTCCATTAAGTCGTCATATGATTTCACCTTGCGAAACCGCTGAGCATGATCATTCAGCCCAGCAC
>JBCBIS010000233.1:0-5819 GCA_038524325.1 Pseudomonadota bacterium | reverse complement strand
GCCCGGTCGGTCTTGGCGCCCGAGACGGTGATCTCGACCAGCTTGCTGGCCCCCTCGCCATCGCGCACGACCAGAAGGGCGAGATCGCGCATCACCTCGGCCAGCCCCGCCTCGAAGGCAGCGAAGCGCCGGTCGCGGCGGCTGAGAATCGGCGGCATCGGCGCCTTGCCCGTGGCGGCAACCAGAAGCGTGTCCGAGGTCGAGGTGTCGCTGTCCACAGTGATCGCGTTGAAGGTGCTGCCGGTCAACCGGGCCACCGTCGCCTGCAGCAGGGGCTGGGCGATGGCGCAATCGGTGAAGATAAAAACCAGCATCGTGGCCATATCCGGGGCGATCATGCCCGAACCCTTGGCGATGCCGGAGATTGCGACCGGCGCGCCATCGAGTTCGACGGTCAGGCCCGCCCCTTTCGGGTAGGTGTCGGTGGTCATGATCGCGCGGGCCGCCGCTTCGAACCCATCCGCGCCGAGATCGTTGATCAGAGTGCCGAGGACCCCGGTGATGCGGTCGCTCGGCAGCGGCTCGCCGATCACGCCGGTCGAGGCCATCAGGACATGCCCGTTGGCCGTGCCCAGCGCCTTGGCGGTGGCGGTGGCGATCTCCGCCACCGCCGTCATGCCATTGCTGCCGGTAAACGCATTGGCATTGCCGGAATTGACCAGGATGCCCAGTTTACGTCGCCCGGTGCCGGCCTTCTCGGCGAGTTCGGGCAGTTTCTCCTGGCACCAGAGGACCGGGGCCGCCCGCGTCTCCGAGCGGGTAAAGCTGCCCGCCATCGCGGTGCCTGGGGCGAGTTCGGCCAGCATCACATCGGTCCGGCCGGTATATTTGACCTCGGCCGCCGCGGTGGCGAGACGCACCCCCGCAACCGCGGGCAGATCAGGGAACCCATCGGGCGCGAGGGGGGAGAGCCCCTCCTCCACCTCGGGTGCTTCTTCGCCCAACTCAGCCTCGAGCGCGGCGATCTCCGCCGTCAGTTCGGCAAGTTTCGCCCGCCGTTTCGCCAGTTTCTTGGTGCGCTTCTTCGCGCTGTCTGTCTTCTTCGCGTCGGCCAAAGCGGCAGCTTACTCGGCTGGCGCCAGCAGCGCATCTTCTTTGATCGCGTCGCCCGGGACGCCGATCTCGGGGCGGGTGACGTCTCTGTCCGCGAGGATTCCCTCGATCACCTCACGCTCGGCCTGTTGGATCAGTTGGCCCTGGATCTCCGGATAGACCTGCTCGAGCGGCGGGGCGGCGCGGGGGCGGCGCTCGTCGAGTTTGATCAGGTGCCAGCCAAAGGGCGACTGCACCGGATCCGAGATCGTGCCTGCCTCCATCGCGAAGGCGGCTTCGGCGAACTCGGGAACCATGTCGGTTTTCACGAACCAGCCCAGATCGCCGCCATTCTGCGCAGTGCCATCGGTGCCGTGCTTGGCGGCCATCTCGGCGAAGGTGGCCCCGCCATCGATCTCGGCCTTGATCGACTTGGCCTCTTCCTCGGTCTCGACCAGAATATGGCCGGCGCGGACTTCCTCCTGCGGTTCGGCCCCGGAATATTGCTGGTCATAGGTCTCGCGGACCCGGTCCTCGGTGACGCGTTTGAGGATTTCCTGACGCAGATACGTCTCGGCCAGCAGCGCCTGCTCCTGGGTCTTGAGCCGCATCATCACGTCGTTGCGATTGCCGACACCGGCGGCGCGGGCCGCCTCGGCCAGCAGGGTCTGGGTGGCGAACTGATCCGAGAGCGCATCCATCAGAACCTCGCCCGGAAGGCGCTGATACTCCTCCGGCAGTGTCTGGCGCACCGCGATCAACTCGCCCAGCGTGATGTCGGCCCCGTTGACGGTCAGGACGACCGTGCTCGCATCATACTCCGTCAAGACCTGCGGCGCCGCTTCAGCCTCGGCTCCGGCATCGGTCTCGGTTGCTGCGGGTTCCGCCGCGCCTTCGCCGGTGGTCTGAGCCATCAGAGGCACGCTGGTCAGAGCCAGGGCCAGGAAGGCCGCGAGGCCGGTCGGGCGGATGGGGTTCAGCATGTCGTCTCCTCACGGGGTCGCGACCGAGTTGTCCGCTGCGGTCGCGGGTCTGCGGGCGCCGGAACATTGACAGCCCGGAACCCCCTCAATAGATGAACAGCGGTGGCTGCCACGAGCGCCAGACTTATGACCTTGTCCGCAGCCGGGCAAGCGCCATCATGGATAATTACGGCCATGCCGCAGCATCGCGCAGGCCAGCGAGGAAAAGACACCCCATGCTCGGATTAGGCAGCCTGGCCAAGAAGGTCTTCGGGACCACCAACGACCGGAAAATCAAAGCCGCGGACAAGACCGTGGCGGCGGTCAATGCGCTGGAGGACAGCTTCGCCGCGCTCTCGGATGACGAGATCAAGGCCAAGACCGAGGAATTCAAGCGCCGGGTGGCCGAGGGCGAAAGCCTGGACGACATCCTGCCCGAGGCCTTTGCCAATGTCCGAGAGGCGGCCAAGCGCGCCATCGGCCTGCGCCCCTTCGATGTGCAAATCATGGGCGGGTTGGTGCTGCATCAGGGCAATATCTCGGAAATGAAGACCGGCGAGGGGAAAACCCTGGTCGCCACCCTGCCCGTCTATCTCAACGCGCTGACGGGTAAGGGCGTGCATGTGGTCACGGTCAACGACTATCTCGCCCGCCGCGATGCGGAGTGGATGGGCAAGGTCTATAACTTCCTCGGCATGAGCGTCGGTGTCGTGGTCCCCCAACAGCCGGAGGAAGAGAAACGCGCCGCCTACGCCGCCGACATCACCTATGGCACGAACAACGAGTACGGCTTCGATTATCTGCGCGACAACATGAAGCTCTCGGTCGAGGATATGTACCAGCGCGGCCACCATTTCGCGATTGTCGACGAGGTGGACAGTATTCTGGTCGATGAAGCGCGGACGCCATTGATCATCTCGGGCCCGGTGGAGGATCAGACCGAGCTCTATATGGCGATCGACGAGGTCATCCCCGGCCTTGACGAAAACCATTACGAGATTGACGAGAAACAGAAATCCATCACCCTCACGGACGAGGGGAACGATTGGATCGAAAAGGCCCTGCTCGAGCGGCAAATCCTGCCCGAGGGCCAGACGATGTATGACCCGACCAGCGTCACCCAGGTCCACCATGTGAACCAGGCCCTGCGGGCGCATAAGCTGTTCCAGAAGGACAAGGAGTACATCGTCAAGGACAGCAAGGTCGTCATCATCGACGAGTTCACCGGCCGCATGATGGAGGGACGCCGCTTTGGCGACGGGCTCCACCAGGCGCTGGAGGCGAAAGAGCGGGTCAAGATCCAGCCCGAGAACGTGACCATGGCCTCGGTCACCTTCCAGAACTATTTCCGCCTCTACGACAAGCTGGCCGGGATGACCGGGACCGCGCTGACCGAGCAGGCGGAATTCCTCGACATCTACGGCCTCGACGTGATCGAGATCCCCACCAATGTGCCGGTTGCGCGCCTGGACGAGGATGATCAGGTCTTCCGCACCATGGCGGAGAAATACGACGCAATTGTGCGCGCCATCGCCGATGCGCATCTGCGCGGCCAGCCGATCCTTGTGGGCACCACCTCGATTGACAAATCGGAACTTCTGGCGCGGCTGCTCTCGGACAAAACCCAGTTGTCCCTGGCAGCCGGGCGCGGGCTCCGCCGTTTCGTCGCCAAACCGCTCCGCGATGCGGTGAAGAAGGGCGAGAAGATGACCATCGGCAGCCTCAGCGTCGGCAGCGCGGAGGAACTGGAGCACGCCCTAGCGCAGCCGCGCGCGGTGGAAACCCTGCTCGCCCATGTCGAAGGCCTGCTCGAGCCGAAAGGCGGGCAGAAACCGCTGAAAGGCGAGGTGAAAGAGGCCGCGGAATTCATCATCTCTGAGGCGAAAAACGTGCTGAAATGCATCGCCCAGGGCGGTATTCCCCACTCGGTCCTGAACGCGCGCTTCCACGAGCAGGAGGCGCAGATCGTCGCCCAGGCGGGCCAGCCGGGTGCCGTGACCATCGCGACCAACATGGCAGGCCGCGGCACCGACATCAAACTGGGCGGCAATGCCGAGATGCGCATCGCCCAGGAAGCGACCACCGAAGACGGCATCGACCCGGCCAAAGCCGCCGAGATCGAGGCCGAGACCGAGGCCGCCCGGCAAAAGGTGCTCGACGCCGGTGGCCTCTGGGTGTTGGCCACCGAACGCCACGAGAGCCGGCGCATCGACAACCAGCTCCGCGGCCGCTCGGGTCGGCAGGGAGATCCCGGCCGCTCGACCTTCTACCTCTCGCTGCAAGACGATCTGATGCGCATTTTCGGCTCGGACCGGATCGACAGCATGCTCCAGAAACTGGGGCTGGAGGAAGGCGAGGCCATCGTCCACCCCTGGGTCAACAAGGCGATCGAAAAAGCGCAAGGCAAGGTCGAGGCGCGCAATTTCGACATCCGCAAGAACATCCTCAAATTCGACGACGTGATGAACGATCAGCGCAAGGTGATCTTCGAACAGCGCCGCGAGATCATGGAGACCGAGGATCTCGCGGACACTGTCACCGAGATGCGCCACAATGTGATCGAGGAACTGATCGCCCAACATATCCCCGAGCGCGCCTATGCCGATCAATGGGATATCGAAGGCCTGACGAAATCCGCCGAGGAAGCGCTGGGCCAGACCTTCCCCTTCGCGGAATGGGCCGCCGAGGAAGGCGTCGACGACGATGTGATGCGCGACCGCCTGATCGACATCACCGACGCCGCCCAGGCGGAGAAGACCGAAACGCTCGGCGCCGAGGACATGCGGACCGTCGAGAAACAGGTCCTGCTCCAGGTGCTCGACCACCATTGGCGCGAGCATCTGATCCAGCTCGAACATCTGCGTTCGGTGATCGGCTTCCGCGGCTATGGTCAGCGCGACCCGCTCAATGAGTACAAATCCGAGGCCTTCACCCTGTTCGAAGGCCTGCTCGGCAATCTCCGCCGCGGCGTCACCGGCTATCTCGGCAGCCTGCGCACCATGACCGCGGAAGAGGCCGAGGAGCTTAAACGCCAGCAGGAAGCCCGCCTCAACGAATTGCGCGACGAGATGAAACGCCAGGAAGACGAGCAACGCCGCCTTGCCGAGGAGATGGCGAAGAAGCGCAAGGATCTGCCAGTGGAAGGCGCGGGCCCCAACTTCACACGCGACCCCAACAATCCGGCCACTTGGGGGAAAGTCGGCCGCAACGAACTTTGCCCCTGCGGTTCAGGCAAGAAGTACAAACACTGCCACGGCGCGATCGTCGGCCCCGCCCTCTGATCAGCCGCGCGCGCGACCCAAACGGCACGCCCTGCCACTGCGCAGCAAAACGGCCGCCACTGGCGCCCCTCCCCTTGGGGAGGCCGGGAGGGGTCGAGCGACGCCGGAGGCGGCGCGCAACACAAGATATGTGAGCGCCCTCGGCGCGAACGCCGGCTAAACCGCCGCAGATTCATCCAAAGCTAGAGGTCAGTCCCCGGCCCGCCGCAGATCAGCGGCTCCCGGTCTCGGCGGGTGATCTGCAATTCCATCCCCGCATTCTCGGCATCGCCCAGCAGCCGCGCCAGCAGCTGATCGCCATCGCGCAGCATCCGCCAGCACAACACGCCCTGAGGGTCGCCGTAGTAGAAACAGATCTGCGCGCCATGCGCACGCCAGACGCCATCGACACAGACCCCGTCCCGATAGCGCCAGGTCACCGCCCCGCCTTCATCGAAGCTCTCCGATCCAAACGGCTCGCCGTCATGCTCGAAATACAGGGTGTACCCCTCGGCATAGTCCTGAAACTCCCGGGGCGTGATCGGCTCCAGGGCCATCGCAGGAC
>JBCBIS010000232.1:0-5827 GCA_038524325.1 Pseudomonadota bacterium | reverse complement strand
CTCGCTGGCGGTGCCTCTCGATGCGCGCGGCGAAGGCTATTTGATGTTGCAGGGCTTCGAGCAAAGCAGCCCGGCGGAGTTGCGGCTCAGCGAGGGGCAGGTGATGTCCTTCGATCTGCCGTTCTCGGGCACTGACAAGGTCTCACGGGTTGGGCTCGTCTGGGACGATCCGATTGACCTGAACCTCCATGCGCTGGAGTTCGGCGCAAGGCCGTTCTCGCCTGGCAATGTCTATGCCGAGAACGCGCGGACCTTCAGCGAGGTGCGTCGCGGCGGCGGCGGGTATCTGACGGTTTACGCGCCGGTAGACGGGATCGGCCAGCATGCAGAAATCTACAGCCATGTCCTGCGGCAGCGCGGCCAGTCTGGCGTGGTCGACCTGGTGATCGATTTCGCGAGCCGGACACGCGACCGCTTGGCTGAAACATGCAGCGGCGGCGCCTATGCCCGTCCTACTTTCAAGCTGCTGCGAACCGAGCAAGGGGTGGTGGAGCGCGCCCGGATGGGCCGTCTCGCCGGATTGGAATGTGCCGAAATCCCGAGGGTGAGGGATTTGGCCGCGGCCGATGAAATCGGCTCGCTGATCGTTTCGCCCTGATGGGCGGAGCCTATAACACCGGAGGGAGAGACCGAGGGAATGCGACTGAATTTTGGGGTGACCGTCGCTGCTTTGCTGTTCATGAGCGCCGCGTATTCTGAGGCGCAGACCAACAAGACCGTTATCTTGAGATCGTTCGACGGTTTCACCCAGTTGCGGGGTGATATCGTCAGCTTCGATGGCAAGAATTTCGTGATCGATACCGGCTTGGGGCGGATCACGCTCGACGCGTTGCAAGTCGAGTGTGAAGGCGAAGCGTGCCCGGAAAGCCTGCGCTATGGCGCGAAATTCGGGATCTTTGGATCGAACACCATCGGGGCCGAGCTGATGCCGATGCTGATCGATGGCTATGCCGAACAGCTCGACGCCCAGGTCGTGCGCGAATTGTCTGCGGTCGAGAACGAGAGCGTCTTCCGCCTGACCGCCGCCAATGGGCGTGAGGTGGCAGAGATCGACCTGCGCGCCCATGGCTCGGGCACCGGTTACCCGGCCCTGGCCGAGGGTCAGGCCTCGCTGGGAATGTCGTCGCGTCGGATGAAGGACGAGGAAGCGGATCTTCTCGCCGCGAATGCCGGCTTCGATCTGCGCGGGTCGGATTTCGAGCATATCCTGGCGCTGGACGGGCTGCTGATCCTGACCCATCCGGACAATCCGATCAGCGCGATCGAGATCGACGATGTCGCCGATATCTTCGCGGGCGTGATCACCAATTGGTCCGAGGTCGGCGGAGTGGATCAGGAGATCATCGTCCACGCGCGAGACGAAAAATCCGGCACCTATGACACGTTCGAGTCGCTGGTGCTCGACCCGATTGGTGAGAGCCTGACACCCAACGCCCTGCGCTATGAGAGCAATACCGAATTGTCCGATGCGGTTGCGCGGACTCCGGGCGCCATCGGGTTCTCAGGCGCGGCTTTTGCGCGTGCGGCGAAGGTGCTGAATCTCAGCCAGGCCTGCGGGATCGTCTCGCCGCCCTCGAGCTTCACGATGAAGACCGAGGAATATCCCTTCTCGCGGCGGCTCTATCTCTACTCGGCGCCGGAGGATGCACCTGCCCATGCGCGTCGTCTGCTGGACTTCGCGCTGTCGGACGAGGCGCAGGATCTGGTCGCGGATGCCGGTTTCATCAATCTGCGCGAGGAACGGGTGACCATTGCCGAACAGGGCAACCGCCTGGTCCACGCGATCACCGGAGAGGACGAGGTTTCGTTCGAAGGGCTCCGCCAGATGCTGCTCGAGCTCCGAGATGCCGAGCGGTTGACCACCACGTTCCGCTTCAACCAGGGCTCGACCCAGCTCGATGCGCGCTCGGCGCGTGATGTCGCAGAGCTGGCGAAAGAGATGCAGGACGGGTTCTTCGACGGGCAGGAGGTGATGCTGATCGGGTTCACCGACTCGATCGGCCAGTTCGACCTGAACCAGTCGCTGGCGCTGCGGCGGGCCGAGCAGGTGCGGGCGCAATTGGCCGGCATTGTCGGGCCGCTGGCCTTCAGCCGGCTCAATGTTCGCACCCTCGGGTATGGCGAGCTGGCCCCCGTTGGCTGCAACAACACGTTCGAGGGGCGGCAGATCAACCGCCGGGTCGAGGTCTGGGTCCGCAACCTGTAATCAGAGCCCGCTGGCTCGCGAGACGGCCCCGGCCCTAGGCGCGGGGCCGTTTCTTTTGTAAGCCGGTGTTGATCCAAAACGAACCATATCTGGGAGGCCTTCCATGACCCGTGACGTCGTCATCCTCGACGGAGCCCGCACCGCCATCGGCACGTTTGGCGGTATGTTCGCCAATACCCGCCCGGCCGAAACCGCGGCCCATGTTGCCAAGGCGGCGCTGGAGCGGTCGGGCGTTGAGGGGGCCCAGATCGGCCATGTCGTCTTTGGCCATGTCATCAACACCGAGCCGCGGGACATGTATCTCAGCCGGGTCGCCGCCATCGATGCGGGCGTGCCCGACACCGCGCCGGCGATGAATGTGAACCGTCTCTGCGGCTCGGGCACGCAGGCGATCGTCTCGGCGGCGCAGGCGGTGATGCTGGGCGATGCCGATTACGCCTTGGCCGGCGGGGCCGAGCATATGTCGAAAAGCCCGCACGGGCTGCAGAACGCCCGTTTTGGCCAGAAGATGGGCGATGTGAAGATGCTCGACTTTATGATCGGTGCGCTGAACTGCCCCTTCGGAACCGGCCATATGGGCGTGACGGCCGAGAATGTCGCCGCCGAGCATCAGATCAGCCGCGCGGATCAGGACAGCTTTGCGCTCGAAAGCCAGAAGCGCGCCGGGGTCGCTATCGAGGAGGGCCGCTTTGCCAGCCAGATCGCCCCCTTCACCGTCAAATCCCGAAAGGGCGACATCGTGCTCGACACAGACGAGCATCCGAAACCCAGCACCACGGCCGAGGATCTCGCCGGTCTGCGCGCCGTCTTCCAAAAGGACGGCACGGTCACCGCAGGCAATGCCTCGGGCATCAATGATGGGGCCGCCGCCATGGTCCTGGCCAGCGCGGACGCCGCCGAGGCCCGGGGCCTGAAACCCCGCGCGCGGATCCTCGGCTATGCCCATGCCGGGGTGCGGCCCGAGGTGATGGGCATCGGCCCGATCCCGGCGGTGACCAAATTGCTCGAGCGGACCGGGCTGAGCGTCGCGGATTTCGACGTGATCGAATCGAACGAAGCCTTCGCCGCCCAGGCCTGTGCCGTGACCAAGGAGCTTGGCTTCGACCCCGCAAAGGTGAACCCCAATGGCGGCGCCATCGCGCTCGGCCATCCGGTCGGCGCGACGGGGGCAATCATCACGCTGAAATGCCTGGCCGAGCTTGACCGGATCGAAGGGTCCAAGGGGCTGATCACCATGTGCATCGGCGGCGGGCAGGGCATTGCCTTGGCGGTCGAGCGGGTCGCGTGAGCGGGGTCATCGTCGCGGGCCATGTCACCTTCGCCGCCGGCGAGGTCGACCGCCTCGCGCCCGAGATGGACCGGGTGATCGCGGCGACGCGGGCCGAGCCGGGCTGTGAGGTCTATACCTATGCGAGGCTGCTCGAAGATCCGGACACGATCCGGATCTTCGAGATCTGGGAAAGCGGCGAGGCCCTGCGCGCCCATTTCAAGACGCCCCATATGGCGGCGTGGTATCAGACCCTCACCACCGCTCAGGTCCTGAACCGCGACGTCAAGGTGCATCCCTTCACCGGAACCGACCCGGTCGGCGCCTATCGCGACTGAGCCCGCCTACGCTCACATCCCGGTGCGCGCAGGCCATGACCTGCGCGGCTGGCTGGCTCAGGAGCCTGCGAAGCGAGCGGCCATTTCGGTGCGGGCGTCGTCGGTGATCTTCTCGAACAGGTTCTCGGGCACCTGAAAGGCATGGCCTTTGGGGAGCATGTTGAAGCTTTTGATCCGGTCTTTCGGCCAGGCCATGGCCTCTGCCTCGATCCCCAGCGCCTTGAGGATCGTGTCCGACGCATCGGGGATGAAGGGGCGCGAGATCACCGCGTAAAGCCGGCAGAGATTGAGCGCGAAGCGGATGATCGCCTCGGCCCGCGCCGGATCGGTTTTGACCACCGACCAAGGGGCTTGCTCCTGCAGGTATTCGTTGCCGATGACCCAGATGGCGCGGGTCTCGGCGGCGGCCTTGCGGAACTCGATCGCCTCCCAATACCCCTCCAGCGCGTCGAGCCGGGTCGAGATGGCGCGGATTGCCTCTTGCTCAGGGAGCTCATAGTTTCCGCCCTCGGGCACCGCCTCGCCGAATTTCGAGCGGCAGAATTTGGTGACCCGGCTGACGAAATTGCCCAGCACATCGGCGAGATCCTTGTTCACGCCGGCCTGGAACCCCTCCCAGGTAAAATCGCTGTCCGAGGTTTCGGGCGCATTGGCCAAGAGCCACCAGCGCCAGTAATCCGGCGCCAGGATCTCGAGCGCCTGATCCATGAAGATGCCGCGCCCCTGGCTGGTCGAGAACTTGCCACCCTCGTAGTTCAGCCAATTGGTCGATTTGATGAAGTCCACCAGCTTCCACGGCTCGCCCGAGCCCATGATCGTGGCCGGGAAGCTGAGCGTGTGGAAGGGCACATTGTCCTTGCCCATGATCTGGATATAGCGGACATCCTCGGCCCCGCGATCGGTGCGCCACCAGCGCTCCCACGCGCTGTCGTCATGGCCGTTCGCGTCGGCCCATTCCGCCGTGGCGGCGATGTATTCGATGGGCGCGTCGAACCAGACATAAAAGACTTTGCCCTCCATGCCCGGCCAGTCCTCGGCGCCCTTGCGCACGGGGATGCCCCAGTCGAGATCGCGGGTGATGCCGCGGTCTTGCAATCCGTCGCCATCTGTCAGCCACTTCTTGGCGATCGAGGTGGTCAGGATCGGCCAATCCGCCTTGCCGTCGATCCAGTGCGCGATCTCGTCCTTCATCTGCGATTGGCGGAGATAGAGATGCTTGGTTTCGCGCACCTCCAGATCCGTCGAGCCCGAGATTGCCGAGCGTGGGTTGATCAGATCGGTCGGGTCGAGCTGTTTCGTGCAGTTCTCGCATTGGTCGCCGCGGGCGCGATCATAGCCGCAATTGGGGCAGGTCCCCTCGATATAGCGATCTGGCAGATAGCGGCCATCGGCGTTGGAATAGACCTGTTTTTCCATCACCTCGGCGATCAGCCCAGCCTCGGCCAGCCGGCCCGCGAAATGCTGGGTCAGAGCGTGGTTGCGGGCGCTGGAGGAGCGGCCGAAATGGTCGAAGCTCAGCCGAAACCCATCGGCGAGGTCCTTTTGCACTTGCCACATCTCGGCGCAATACTCGGCCACCGGTTTGCCCGCCTTGGCGGCGGCCAGTTCGGCCGGGGTGCCATGCTCATCGGTCGCGCAGATCAGCATCACCTCGTGGCCGCGCGCGCGCATATATCTCGCATAAGCGTCCGA
The DNA here is from genome assembly GCA_038524325.1 of Pseudomonadota bacterium. Classification (GTDB taxonomy): domain Bacteria; phylum Pseudomonadota; class Alphaproteobacteria; order Rhodobacterales; family Rhodobacteraceae; genus Thermohalobaculum. Next base: position 324 of record JBCBIS010000232.1, on the reverse strand, counting down.
GGGCAGCTGGCTGCCGACCAGGTTCCCCAGATGCTTGATGCCGTTGATATAGGGCAGGGCCGAAGTGATCAGTATGCGGGCCATGAGAGTCTCCTTTCAGGGCGCCTTCTATCGGGGGGCGGGCAGCGGGGAAAGGGGCTAGCGTGCCGGATCGCCTTCAGGCCGCCAACCGGTGGCCTGGGCCTCGACGCGCGAGAAGGCGGCGGCGGCAAAGGCGGGCAGTACTTCGCAGCTCTGCCGGTGGCGGTCGAGCCCCTGGAAGCGGGTGGGATCATAGAGGGCAGGCAGCTTCTCGGCCATCGCAGCCACCTATCTGGCCGAGAA
>JBCBIS010000231.1:0-5862 GCA_038524325.1 Pseudomonadota bacterium | reverse complement strand
CGATCTCCCAACGCCGGCACGATTACCGGGCGGGCGATCATGGACAATCCGGACGGGCTGTTGACCCCGGGTCTGTTCGCGCGGCTTCGGCTGATCGGCTCCGGTGAATACGAGGCGTTGCTGATCCCCGATGCGGCCATCCTCTCGGATCAGGCGCGTAAGATCGTCATGACCGTGGATGGCGAGGGCAATGTGGTGCCCAAAGTGGTCAAGCCCGGCCCGCTCTATCGCGGCTTGCGGGTGATCCGGGCGGGGCTGACCGCCGAGGACCGGGTGATCATCAACGGCGTGCTGCGCGCCCGCCCTGGCGGTCAGGTGGTGCCGGAGGAGGCCGAGATCGCCTTCCCCGAAGCGCTCAACTAGGGCCGGGCCATGAATTTCGCGCATTTCTTCATCGACCGCCCGATCTTTGCCGCGGTCATCTCGATCCTGATCTCGCTTTTGGGCGTGGTCGCCTATTTCGGCCTTCCAGTGGCGCAATACCCCGAGATCGCGCCGCCGACGATCCAGATCACCGCCGCCTATCCCGGGGCCTCGGCCGAGACCATCGCCGACACCGTGGCGACCCCGATCGAGCAGGAGATCAACGGCGTCGACGGCATGCTCTATATGGTGACCCAGAACACCGGTGATGGCGCGCTGTCGATGAATGTGGTGTTCCGGCTGGGCACCGATCTCGATCAGGCGCAAGTCCTAGTGCAAAACCGGGTGGCGATTGCCGAGCCGCGCCTGCCAGAACCTGTCCGCCGGCTGGGGATCACCACGCAGAAAAGCTCGCCCGACCTGATGATGGTCATCCACATGTTCTCGGATGACGGGTCACGCGACCAGCTCTACGTCTCGAACTATGCCCGGACCCAGGTGATCGACCGGTTAGCGCGGATCGACGGGGTCGGCCAGGCGCGGCTGTTTGCCGAGCGCGCCTATTCGATGCGCGTCTGGCTCGACCCCAATCGGGTGCAAAGCTTCGAGATGACGGCGGGCGAGGTTGTCGCCGCGCTGCAGGCCAACAATATCCAGGTCGCCTCGGGCGTCCTCAACCAACCGCCGGTGCCGACCAATGCCGATTTCGAACTGGCGGTCGAGACCCAGGGCCGCCTGACCGCGCCCGAGGAGTTCGAGAATATCGTGGTCAAGACCACGCCGGATGGCGGACAGGTCCGGGTCCGCGACATCGCCCGGGTGGAATTGGGGGCGCAGGATTACGCGACCATCGGCTATCTCGACGACAACACCGCCCTGCCGATCCTGATTTTCCAGCGCCCTGGCTCGAACGCCCTGGAGACGGCCGATGCGGTGCTGAGCGCCATGGCGGAGATGGGCGAGGAGTTCCCCTCCGGCGTTGCCTTCGACGTCATCTACAACCCGACCGAGTTCATCGCGCAATCGGTGAACGCCGTCTATCAGACCCTGTTCGAGGCAATGGTCCTGGTGGTTCTGGTCATCGTGGTGTTCCTGCAGAGCCTGCGCACCTCGATCATCCCGGTCATCGCCATCCCGGTCTCGCTGATCGGGACCTTTGCGGTGATGGCGGCTTTTGGGTTCTCGCTGAACAATCTGACGCTGTTCGGGCTGGTGTTGGCCATCGGGATCGTGGTCGACGATGCCATCGTGGTGGTGGAGAATGTAGAGCGCTATCTCTCGGAAGGGCTCAGCCCGCGCGAGGCGACGCGCAAGACGATGACCGAGGTCTCTGGCGCGCTGATCGCCACTTCGCTGGTGATGATGGCGGTGTTCATCCCGGCCAGTTTCCTCGAGGGGATCACCGGGCAGTTCTTTCGCCAGTTCGCGCTGACCATCGCGGTCGCGACGGCGATCTCGACCATCGTTTCGCTGACCCTGTCGCCCGCCCTTTCGGCGCTTTTGATGGTACCGAAGGGGCAGGGCGGACAGGGCATCCTGCGCCGGATCTGGGCGGTGCTGACTTGGCCCTTTGCGAAGCTGGGGCAGGGCTTCAACTGGGTCTTCGACCGGCTGACCGCGGGCTATGCCTGGCTGGTGCGCAATCTGGTGCGGGTGGCTGCCTTGGTCCTGGTTGGCTATGGCGCGCTGATCTGGCTGACGGCGGTGCAGTTCCAATCCGCGCCGACCGGGTTCATTCCCGAGCAGAACCAGGGCTATCTGATCACGGTGGTCCAGCTGCCGCCGGGGGCGGCGCTCAGCCGGACCGACGCGGTGGTGCAGCGCGCGACCAAGATCATCCTCGACCACCCCGGAACCGCCCATACCGCGGGGTTCGCGGGGTTCGACGGCGCGACCTTTACTAATGCGCCCAATGGCGGGGCGATCTTTTTCACCTTCAAGGATTTCGAAACGCTGCTGGAGATGGGTCTGACGCAGGAGCAGATCCTGCAGGAGGTTCAAGGCGCTCTCTTCCAGATTAAGGAAGCCTTCATCTTCGTCATTGCTCCCCCACCGGTGCGTGGGGTCGGCACGGGCGGGGGATGGAAACTCTATGTTCAGGACCGGCGGGGCCGCGGGGTCGAGGCGCTGGAGCAGGCCACCGGCGCGTTGGTCGGCGCGGCCAATCAGGAGGAGGGTTTGGCCCGGGTCTTCACTCTCTTCAACACGGCGACGCCCAAGATCTATGCCGATATCGACCGGGTGAAGGCCGAGAAGCTGGGCGTCACGCCCGACCGGATTTTCGAGGCGCTGGAGGTCTATCTCGGATCGGCCTTCGTAAATGATTTCAATTTTCTGGGCCGGACCTATCGGGTGACGGCCCAGGCCGATGGGCCGTTCCGGGACGAGCCGAGAGATATTCAGAATCTCCGCACCCGCACCGATTCCGGCGCAATGATGCCGATTGGCACGGTGGCGACGTTCCAGGATGTGACCGGGCCTTACCGCGTGGCACGCTACAATCTCTATCCGGCGGCGGCGGTGCAGGGGGCGACCCTGCCTGGCACCTCCACCGGCGAGGCGATCGCCAAGATCGAGGCGCTGGCCGAGCAGGTGCTGCCGGACGGGTTTGGCTATGAATGGACCGAACTCGCCCTGCAGGAGAAACAGCAGGGCGACACGGCGATCTATGTCTTCATCCTGGCGGTCGTCTGCGTCTTCCTGGTGCTGGCCGCGCAGTACGAGAGCTGGTTGCTACCGCTGGCGGTGATCCTGATCGTTCCGATGTGTCTGTTGGCGGCCATTTCGGGCGTGCTGTGGCGGGGGATGGACAACAACATCCTCACGCAGATCGGCTTGGTAGTGCTGGTTGGGCTGGCGGCGAAGAACGCGATCCTGATCGTGGAGTTCGCCCGGCAATTGGAGGTCGAGGGGCGCAGCCGGGTCGAGGCGGCGGTTGAGGCCGCGCGCCTGCGCTTGCGGCCGATCCTGATGACCTCCTTCGCCTTCATCCTGGGCGTGGTGCCATTGGTCCTTGCGACCGGAGCCGGGGCCGAGATGCGGCAGGCGCTGGGGACGGCGGTGTTCTTTGGGATGCTGGGGGTCACGGGGTTTGGGCTGTTGCTGACCCCGGTCTTCTATGTGCTGGTGCGCTGGATTGGGTCGCTGTTCGCGCGGCCAGCGGCGGGATAGGCCGCCGGTCCGGCGCCGGGCCACCGCCCTCCCCCACCCACCCCCCGGAACGCGCTGCCCCGGCGCCGGACCGGCGGGCGTTAGCAGCCGATTTGCGCGCGGTCCAAAGCGTCGAGCCAGTTCTCGCGGCAGATCCGGGCGATCAGCGCCTCGCCATAGCCTGCCTGGCGCATGGCCGCGATCAGGCGGGGCAGGCCGGTGACATCGCCGATTTCCTCGGGCAATTGGCAGCCGTCGAAGTCCGAGCCGAGTGCCACGCCGGTCTCGCCCAGGACCTCTAGCAGGTGATCGAGATGGCGGAGCATCTGGGTGATCGGCGTATCCGCCTCGCCGCAATCCTCGCGCAGAAAGCCCACATTGAAATTCAGCCCGACCAGCCCGCCGCTCTCGCCGATTGCGGCAAGTTGATTGTCGGTCAGGTTGCGTGCGCTGGGGCTGATCGCGTGGACATTCGAGTGGCTCGCGATCAGCGGCGCGTCGGTGAGGCGGGCGACATCCCAGAACCCGGCCTCGGTCAGATGCGAGCAGTCGATCTGCACCCGCAGCCGGTTGCATGCCGCAACCAGCGCTTTGCCGGCATCGGTCAGCCCTTCGCCCGGATCGAGATCGGGATCCGCTTCCATCGGCGCGCCATGGCCGAACGCGTTGGGTCGGGACCAGACAAGGCCGAGCGAGCGGAGCCCAGCGGCGTGCAGCACCTCCAGCGTGCTGAGATCCGGGGCGATGCATTCGGCCCCTTCGATATGCGGAACCACGGCCAGCCGCCCGGCCGCCATGGCCGCGCGCGCCTCGGCGGCGGAGGCGCAGAGCGTGATCTTGCCGGGATGCCCGGCCGCCAACCGGCGCAGCCGAGCAAACATGGCGAGGGTGAAGTTCAACGCCGGTTCCTGGGCGACAGGAGCATAGCGGGCCGGGTCGTCCTGCTCCGGCCGCTCTGCCAGACGATCCAGCGCCGAGGGGGTGTACATGGCAAACAGCCCGCCGGCAAAGCCCGCGGCGCGGGCCCGGGGCAGGTCGATATCGAGGGCGGGGTTGCCCTCGACAAACCCCTCCGGCTCCCCCAGGCGGGCGGCAATTTCCAGCTTCAGGATCGTGTCGTTATGGCCGTCGAACACGGGGACCGGGTCGGTCATTCACGCCTCCTCGCGCTGGACCGGGCCGAGGCTGGCGGCGATCAGGCTTTGGGTATACGGGTCTGTGGCGCGGTTCTCGCGGAGCTGTGCCACCTCCAGCGTCTCGACGATCCGCCCCTCGCGCATCACCGCCAGACGATCGCACATATGGGCCACCACGGCGAGATCGTGGCTGACGAGCAGATAGGTCAGCCCGCGCGCGCGGCGCAGATCGCTCAGCAGGTTCAGCACCTCGGCCTGGACCGAGACATCCAGTGCCGAGGTCGGCTCATCCAGCAGCAGCACCGCCGGTTCGAGCATCAGGGCGCGGGCGATGGCGACCCGCTGGCGCTGCCCGCCCGAGAGCTGGTGCGGATAGCGAAAGCGAAAGGCAGGGCCGAGGCCGACCTGCTCCAGCGCCGTCTCGACGCGACGTTCCACATCGCCGATCCGGTGCAGGATCAAAGGCTCGCTGAGGCAGCGATCGACCGTGTGGCGCGGGTGGAGCGAGGCGTAGGGGTCCTGGAACACCATCTGCACCTGGCGGAAGAACGCCGCCTCGCGCCGCCGGGTCAGGGGCTGGCCGTTCAGACGGATCGTGCCTTGCCAACCGCCGACCAGACCGGCGATGGCGCGCAGGATGGTGGATTTGCCCGAACCTGACTCGCCGACCAGGCCGAAGGCGCTGCCCCGGGGGACCGACAGGCTGGCGGCATCGACGGCGGTGGCTGTGCCGAAGCGAACGGTGAGGTCCGCGATCTCCAGCGCGTCAGGCGAAGGCGTCGACACTGGGCGCCTCCGTCCAGGCCGGGTCGCGGGTCAAGGCCTCGAGCGCGGGTTTCGGCTGAGCGAGATCGGGCAGTGCGTTGAGCAGGCCCTGCGTGTAGGGGTGCTGCGCCGCATGTAGCCGGTCGGCCTGGCAGGTCTCGACGATCCGTCCGGCATACATGATCAGGATCCGGTCGCAGAAATTGGCCACGAGGTTCAGGTCGTGGCTGATGAAGATCAGCCCCATGCCACGCTCGCGTACCAGCCCATCGATGATCTCGAGCACCCGGGTGCGCACCGTGACATCCAGGGCCGAGGTCGGCTCGTCGGCGATCAGCAGGTCGGGGTCCGGCGCCAGCATCATCGCGATCATGATCCGCTGACCCATGCCGCCCGAGACCTCGTGCGGGAACAGCCGCGCCACCCGCTCGGGGTCGCGGATCTGCAC
>JBCBIS010000230.1:0-5943 GCA_038524325.1 Pseudomonadota bacterium | reverse complement strand
CGCCCCAGACCTGGACCGGTTCCGGTCTTGCCGCGGATCAGGACCGGTTCCGATCGCGCCCTGGATCAGCCGCGGCCGATGACGCCGAAGGCGGTGAGTTCCTCGCGCAGGCCCGGGGGGAGGTCGGCCTCCTCGACCGCGGCGCCGGTCAGATCCGGCGGGGCATCGGCGGGGGTCAGATAGCGCCAGCCCTGGAAAGGTTTTTTCGGGCGCGGCACGACGCGGATCAGCTCGGGGTTCAGGACGATGGCGCAGCGGCGGATGCCGTCTTCGCCGATCACCTCCTCAAGCGCTTCGATCCGCTGGCGGACCAGGACAATGCCGGCGACGACCCAGAAGATCGAGCCGCCCTCGAGCAGTTCCGCCTCGCGGCGCGGCCACATGCGGGTGACGTGGCGGGGGCGGGGGTCGAGGCCTTGCGCGCGGCGCCAAGCGCTGCGGCCGGTTTGCCAATCGCTGAGGCTCTCGATACTGTCCGAGCCGACGCTCAGCTTGATCAGGTGCAGTTTCGCCATCAGCCGAGCCCCAGCACGTCGATCATGCTGTAGCGCCCGGGTTTTTGCGCCTGGCCCCAGAGCGCAGCCTTCACGGCGCCACGGGCGAAAATCATCCGGTCGGTGGCGAGATGGCGCAGCACCACGCGCTCGCCCGGCCCGGCGAAGATCACGTCATGCTCGCCGACCACATCGCCGCCGCGGATGGCGTGGAGGCCGATGGCGCCCGGGGCCCGCGCGCCGGTCATGCCATCGCGGCCGCGGTCGGCCACGGCATCGAGGTCGACCCCGCGCCCCTCGGCAGCGGCCTCGGCCAGCATCAGCGCAGTGCCGGAGGGGGCGTCGACCTTCTGGTTGTGATGGCTCTCAACCACCTCGATGTCGAACTCGATATCCAGCGCCTGGGCAACTTTGCGGGTGAGCACGGTGAGGAGATTGACGCCGAGGGAGAAATTGCCTGCCTCGATGACAACGGCATGGCGAGCGGCAGCATCGAGACTGGCCTGATCCGCCGGTGCGAGGCCGGTGGTGCCGATCACATGGGCCAGCCGGGCCTGGGCGGCCAGCACGCTATGGGCCACGGTGGCCGCGGGGGCGGTGAAGTCGAGCACCGCCTGCGCGCGGGCAAACGGCTCCAGCGGATCGTCCTCGACCGTGACGCCGAGGGGTGGGCCGCCGAGGACGGTGCCGAGATCCTGGCCGATCCAGGCATGGCCAGGGCGTTCCGTGGCGCCTGTGAGGGTGCAATCGGCGCGCTCGATCACAGCAGCAGCCAGCATCCGGCCCATGCGGCCTGAGACGCCGGTGACGGTGAAGTTGGTCATGATTCCTCCGGTCTCGACGGTTTGAGTAGAGGAAAAGCCGGGGCGGTGGAAGCCGGGAGGATAGCTTAAATTGCGTGCGCCTTGAGGCGCACATACGAAATCTGCGGTTTCGTCCCGAAACCGCGCGCCGTCCAGCGGTGAGATACAGCATCTGGAGCAGCGGTTTGCGGGAGCGGTGGCCCGGGCAAGGACGGCTCGGCCCGGGACACGGATCGTTCGCCTTGGGTTGGCGGCTCGGGCGGCTTCGCTTGGTCCATGGACTGCGATACGATCGGGACGGTGATACCTGTTGGGAAGGTCGTTCGCGCCGTTCGTGTTCCAGGTTTTGTGCATGGCAGGGCTGGCGGAGATCACCGGGCAGGATCAATGCCGGCAGGTCGGCTGAAGGGAGTGGATTTCGCTCGACCGAGGGCCTTCGCCAATCACCGGCAGAGGCGGCAGCGCAACACTACCCAGGCGCGTCGAGCGGCTTTCGCAGGCGGTCAGAAGCGGTGTCGGCGCGACCGGCACAGAGTGTTCTCCTGCCACCCGGGCGCGCCGGTCAGCCCTTCATCTTTTTCCAGAAGTCTTTGACCTGGCTGAAGAAATCTTCCGATGCCGGGCTGTTGGTGCCGGCTTCCTTCTCGAATTCCTGCAACAGCTCGCGTTGGCGGGCCGTCAGGTTCACCGGGGTTTCGACCGAGAGTTCGATATAGAGATCGCCGGTTTGCCCCTGGCGTTGCAGGACCGGCATGCCCTTGCCGCGCAGGCGCAGGCGCTTGCCGGTCTGGACGCCTTCGGGCACCTTCACCCGGCTGCGGCCGCCATCGAGGAGCGGGGCTTCGAGTTCGCCGCCCAAGGCCGCCGTGGTCATCGGCACCGGGATGCGGCAATAGAGATTGGCACCGTCACGCTCGAAGATCGGGTGATCCTCGATATTGATGAAGATGTAGAGATCGCCCGGCGGGCCACCGCGCGGGCCGGCCTCGCCCTCGCCCTCCAGCCGGATGCGCGTGCCGGTGTCGACGCCCGCGGGGATGTTGACGTTGAGCGAGCGCTCCTTGCGGATCGTGCCCGCGCCACTGCAGACCCGGCAGGGGTTCTTGATGATCTGACCGCGGCCCTGGCAGGTGGGGCAGGTCCGCTCGATGGTGAAAAACCCCTGTTGGGCGCGCACCTTGCCATGGCCGCCGCAGGTCGGGCAGGTCTGCGGCTGGGAGCCGCCCTCGGCCCCGGTGCCGCTGCAGGCGGTGCAGCTCACGGTGCCCGGCACCTGGATGGTGGATTTCTTGCCGTTATAGGCTTCCTCCAGCGAGATGCGGAGGTTGTAGCGCAGGTCCGAGCCGCGCTGCACGCCGCCGCGCCCGCGGCCACCGCCACGCCCACCCATGAAATCACCGAACAGATCCTCGAACACATCCGAGAAGGCCGAGCCGAAATCGCCCTGGCCCGGGCCGCCGCGCCCGCCGCCCGCACCGCCTTCGAAGGCGGCATGGCCGAACTGGTCATAGGCGGCCTTCTTCTCCTTGTCCTTCAGGATCTCATAGGCCTCGTTGACCTGTTTGAACTCCGCCGCCGCCTTTGGGTCGTCCGGGTTCTGGTCGGGGTGGAGCTTGCGCGCCTTTTGCCGGAAGGCCTTCTTGATATCGGCCTCGGAGGCGCTGCGGCCCACGCCCAGGGTTTCGTAGAAATCACGCTTGGCCATTCTGTCCGCCTGTTGATTGCCGGGAGGGCCCGGCCTGAATGATCGCGTTCATCTTGGTCCGCGCGGCCTCGCTGTAGCCTGTTGCGCGCAGATGCGCCAGAGCCTCGGTCTCCTCGCCCCGGCGCGCCTCGATCAGGATCAGCGCGGGGTGGAGCGTGGGGGGCGCGGTCTCGAAGAAGGCGCGGAGGACGGGGAGTTCCGCCCCCTCGATATCGATTTTCAGCGCGTCGATCCGGGGCAGGCCCGCCGCGCGCACCACCTCGAGCAGGGGACGGGCCGGGATGCCGTCCTCCGCCGCGGTGACCGAAGTCTCGCCGCGATTGCCGGTCGCCGCCGCGATCCGGACAAAGCCGGGGCGGTCGGAGAGGGCAACCGGCGCAACGGTGACCTCGGTGGCGCCCGAGGCCTCCAAATTATCGCGCAGGCGGCGGAGATTCTCGGCATCCGGCTCCACCGCGACGATCAGCGCGGGGCCGAAGCTGCGAACGGCCAGCGAATAGAGGCCCGCATTGGCGCCCGCATCGACAAAGCAGAAGGGCCGCGGAGCGTCCGCCATCGCCGCCTGCAGGGCCGCGCGTTCCGCCGCGTCCCAGAACTGCACCCCGCCGAATACCCGCTTCTCGGAGAGATTGTCGCGAGGATAGAGCCGTGCCCGCTGGCCGGGGAACGGCTCCACATCCACCGGGTCGGACCGGCCTACCAGGCAGATGCGCCGGATCAGCGACGCCGCTCGGCGGGCCAGGGGGCCAGTGCCCGCGCGTTGGGCGGCACGCCGCAGCGTCTCCGCCCAGGCCGGCAGGGCATGGGTTCCGAAAGGGGGCTCGAGCACAGCCGCCATGGAAAGCCCCCTTTAGGAGGCTTTCTTCTTGTCGTCGTCGACTTCCTCGAACTCGGCATCGACCACGTCATCGGGCTGCTCGCGGGGAGCGTCGGCTTCGGCCTGCGCCTCGGCTTCGGCGGTCTCGGCCTTTTCCATCTCGGCCTTGTAGATCGCCTCGCCCATCTTCATGGCGGCTTCGGCGAGCGCCTGCGACTTCTCGGTGATCGCGTCTGGGTCCTCGCCTTCCAGCTCGGATTTCAGAGCTTCCAGCGCCGCGGCGATGTCGTCGCGAACCGATTGGTCGACTTTGTCGCCATGCTCGGCCAGTTGCTTCTCGGTCTGGTGCACAAGGCTTTCGCCCTGGTTCTTGGCCTCGACCAGAGCGCGGCGCTTTTTGTCCTCTTCCGCGTTCTCCTCGGCCTCCTTGACCATCTTGTCGATATCGTCATCCGACAGTCCGCCAGAGGCCTGGATGGTGATCCGGTGCTCCTTGTTGGTGCCCTTGTCTTTGGCCTGGACGCTGACAATGCCGTTCACGTCGATGTCGAAGGTGACCTCGATCTGCGGCATGCCGCGCGGGGCGGGCGGGATATCTTCCAGATTGAACTGGCCGAGCAGCTTGTTGTCTGCCGCCATCTCGCGCTCGCCTTGGAAGACCCGGATGGTCACGGCGTTCTGGTTGTCTTCCGCCGTCGAGAAGACCTGAGACTTCTCCGTCGGGATCGCCGAGTTGCGGTCGATCAGCCGGGTGAAAACACCGCCCAGCGTCTCGATCCCCAGCGACAGCGGCGTGACGTCCAGCAGCACCACGTCCTTGACGTCGCCTTGCAGCACGCCGCCCTGGATGGCGGCGCCCATGGCGACCACCTCGTCCGGGTTCACGCCTTTATGCGGCTCTTTGCCGAAGAAGTCTTTCACCGTGTCGATGACCTTGGGCATGCGGGTCATACCGCCGACCAGGACCACCTCGTCGATCTCGCTGGCCGAGACACCGGCATCCTTCAGCGCCTTCTTGCAGGGGTCGAGCGTGCGCTTGATCAGATCCTCGACAAGGCTTTCCAGCTTTGCCCGGGTCAGCTTCAGCGTCAGGTGTTTCGGGCCCGAGGCATCGGCGGTGATATAGGGCAGGTTGATCTCGGTCTGTGCGCTCGAACTCAGCTCGATCTTCGCTTTCTCGGCGGCCTCTTTCAGGCGCTGCAGCGCGAGCTTGTCATTGCGCAGGTCCATGCCCTGGTCTTTTTTGAACTCGTCGACGAGGAACTCGACAAGGCGGAGGTCAAAATCCTCTCCGCCCAGGAAGGTGTCACCATTGGTGGCCTTCACCTCGAAATAGCCCTCGTCGATCTCGAGGACCGAGATGTCGAAGGTGCCGCCGCCGAGGTCATAGACCGCGATCGTCTTGGTGGTGTCCTTGTCCAGCCCATAGGCCAGCGCCGCCGCGGTCGGCTCGTTGATGATCCGCAGGACGTCCAGCCCGGCGATCTTGCCGGCATCCTTCGTCGCCTGACGCTGGGCGTCGTTGAAATAGGCGGGGACTGTGATGACGGCCTGGCCGACCGTCTCGCCCAGATAGCTCTCAGCGGTCTCCTTCATCTTCTGCAGGATGAAGGCCGAGATCTGGCTGGGCGAGTATTTCTCGCCGCGCGCCTCGACCCAGGCATCGCCGTTTTTCCCTTCGACGATCTTGTAAGGGACCATGCCCTTGTCCTTCTCGACCGTCTTGTCCTTGTAAGGGCGCCCGATGAGACGCTTGACGGCAAAGAGGGTGTTTTCCGGGTTGGTTACCGCCTGGCGTTTCGCGGGCTGGCCGACCAGCCGCTCGCCATCCTCGGTAAACGCCACCATCGAGGGCGTGGTACGCGCACCTTCCGCATTCTCCACCACTTTCGGCGTCGCGCCATCCATGATGGCCACGCAGGAATTCGTGGTGCCGAGGTCGATTCCGATCACTTTGGACATGGTCACTCCTTTTGGCGATGGTTCAGCCGGGGCCCGCGAACGGCACCCGAGGCTGCATCCCAGTCTCGATTGGCTGCGGTGTGATATAGTCAGGGGTCAGGGCGCCTACAACCGGAAAGCCCGTAGAAAATCGGTGGAATTGGGCGGGTTCGCGCGCATTTG
>JBCBIS010000229.1:0-5980 GCA_038524325.1 Pseudomonadota bacterium | reverse complement strand
CTGACGCATACGTTCATCCTCGCTCTCCAGGAACGAGGCGCCCATCTCATAGGCACGCTGCACCTCGATCATCCGGCTGACCTCGAGAATCGGGTCGACGTTGCTCATCTCGACAAAGCCGTGGAAGATCGAGGCTTCCTCGTTTGCGACGACATCGCCGGTGGTCTCGAACAAGGTCGCCGAGCGGCGCGTGAGGGTGGATGGCTCCTCGGCGCGCACGACGCCCATCTGCCCGATCGGTTCGCCATCGGCCGAGATGGTCCCATCCGTGGCCACCGAGATCGAGCGGGCTTCAGCCGGGAAGAAGAGAGGGGCGCCGGCGGCATCGAGCACACGGCGGCCATCCTGTGTGACCAGCTCCCCGGCCTGGTTCAAGGCGAAGGAGCCTGCGCGGGTCAGCGCCTCGCCCTCCTCGGTCTCAATCCGGAAAAACCCCTCGCCTTCAATCGCGAAGTCGAATTGACCACCGGTCGAGTCGAGCCCGCCCTGGGTGAAATCCGTGGTTCGGACCCGGGCGTCGGTCAGGGCGATGGTGCCGCCCTCGACATCCAACCGGTCGATGACCTCGGCGAAGATTGTCCCCTCGCGCCGGAAGCCAGTGGTCGACATGTTGGCGATGTTGTTCGCGATGAGCTGCATTTCTTTGAGCAGCCCCGATTGCCGGGTCAGGGTGACATAGCCTGGATTATCCATGGTGCTTATCCATCGTTGAGCGCTTCTTCGATCAGGGTGCGGACGGCCTCCGAGGCCTCCATCACCGATTTTGCGTCGCGCAGGGTCAGGTCCTCGGCGACCGTTGGCGGGTCGAGGAACGCCTCGGCCCCCGTTCCCGGTTCAGCCGGTGCACCTAGGGTCGCCTCGGCGGTTTGTCCGGCCATGAAGCCTGCAAGAATGCGGCGATCCTCGGGCCCGGCCTCCGTCGCCCCTTCCCAGGCGCCGGCCTGCCACGAGAGGTCGGCTCGCTGTTCGGCCGGCGCATCAGACAGGGCGCCGAGCACCTCCAGGGCCGCCTCCGGCGCGCCGGATTTCTCGAGCGCTTGCGCGCGCAGGCGGATCGCCTCGGCATCCTGCAGCCCATCAAGCGCTTCCAGCGCGGATTGCGGATCGTCGACCGCCAGGAACGCCCGGGCCGCCGATTTCCGGGCCGGGGCACCGCGCCGTCCAAAGGCGGGAGCGAGCACGTCGAGCGCGGCATTCGCCAGTCCGATCTCGACCAACTGCCCGGCGATGACCACCCGTGCATTGTCGCCTGAAGCATCGCGGGCAATGAACGGCTCGTATTCGAGGACCGAGCGCGCATAGACCACGGGACCGGTCTCGGCCGCACTCGACGTCTCGAGGATCGCGTGACCTGCATCGCGGATTTCGGTGTCGTCGCCCTCCTCCAGGACAATCGACTCCGCAATCTGCTCCAGCACGGCCGGGAGGCCGTCGCTGCCCGCGCGTGAGGCAAACTCGGCGATCTTCAGGCGCCTGCCGAGCGGGCGGTCCCGTTGCATGAAGGCGGCCATGGCAAGCAATTCGGTCATGTCAGCGGTTGGCTCGACCCCGCGCGACATCTTGCTTTTGTGGAGCAGCAGCAGAGCCTCCGCCCCCTCCGGCCCGTCCTCGAGCGCCAGTTGCGCCAGCATCTCCTCGGCTTCATCGATCAGGCCGCGAGCATGTTTGAGCCGCGCTTTCACAAGACGATAGGCTTGACCATGATCGCCGGGAACGCGCTGTAGCAACAGGCCAAGTTTCATCGCGAGGGCAAGGTCATTCCGGTCCAATGCGTTCAGGATCAACGGCGGACCGAGGATGCGGCGCAGGCCGATGGGCAGCTCGGCAAAGGCATCGAGCAGCGCCGCATCGTCCTTCAACTCAGTGGCGGAAGGCAAGATCGGGAGGCGTGCCGCGCCGTGCCACAGGGCGGCCCGCCCCGAGCAAGGCCCGGCCATGCCAAGCACACCATCGATCGGGGGCCGCTCGCCATCCAGCACGGCGGCCATTTCATAGAGAAGCTCGGCTTGCTCGAGCTCCGCGCCATAGAGGCGAAGGATCTGCCGCGCCTCCGCGCCCAGCGCATTATGTGCATAGAGCCGGGTGAGACCGAGCACCGCCCCCGGGTCGGGTCGGTCGAACTCCTCCAGCAGGTTTCGCCGATAGGCAGCGATGTTCTCGTTCAGCGGCCCCGGCGCACCCCATTCGGAGATCGCCAGATCGTCATCATCGACACAGCTGTTCTGGTTAGCGACAGTGTCCGAGCGGTCGCTACGGAACTCGCGATCGATCGCCGTCCGCGCCCGAACCGGCAACTCGACCGGTCCGACGGGCGCGCCCGGCTCCTCCCGCAGGGGCCGCCTGGGTTCAGGCGGGCTGGGGGTGACGGTTCTCACCGGTTCGGGCGGGGCCGACTTCTGCTGCGCCGGGTCTTGTTCGGCCGGATCACGAAACTCGACCAGGCCCTGCTCTGCCGCGCGCGTGAGCTGTTCGAGAAGACGCTGCTGGGCAATCTCGATCTCGGTCAGGTCGGCCGGGGAAAGGGGGGCATCGACCGGCGTTTCCTCCACATCCCGCGGGGCCGCCGCGCGGCGTTGCGGTTGCTTTGCCGGGGGCGGCGGAGCAATGGCCGGGCCCAACGCCTCGGGCCGTCGATAAGGGGCAGGGGGTTCCGGCGAAGGCGGTGCGATGACCGCCAGGGGCTGTGATGCGGGGGCCGCCGCGCCCTGCTCGATCTCCAATGCGTTCTCATCTGGATCGTGGAAATCGATCAGGACCTCGCCATCATCGGTCGTCAGCTGCGCGCGGCAATCGCAAGAGAGCGACAGACGAAGACGGCTCCCGGCCGGATCGACCACTTCACGGGCACCGACGACCCGGGTGGCGCGGCGGCCCGGGAAAATCTGCCCGGTGTCGAAATCGAGATCCGCTTCAGGGAAGACCAGATCATATTGCCGCGGCGATACCTCCTCCAACGAAAAGGCGCGACCGTCGGTCACGATGCGAATGCGGCTATAGCCGGAGCGATCACTGGCAGCGAGGCTCAGCCGGTCCGCCGCGGCGATCTCGACCGGCACGGCCAGGACGGCTGCTAGGATGAGCGGCCAGGTTCTCATCCTGCGGCTTTCACCTCCCGCAGCGCTTCGCTCAAATCGCCAAAGCTGGGCCGCATGCCGCCAGGCGTGTTCTGACGGCCAACCTCGACACAGATATCGGGCGCGTGGTTGTGCAGATTGGCGACCAGAACCTCGCGGATCAGCAGGTAGAAATGATGGTCGTTGTTGACGACAGTCTTCACCTTGGTCGCCATTGGCCCAACAATCCCATAGGCGAGGAAAACGCCAAGAAACGTCCCGACCAAGGCGCCACCGATAAGTTTTCCGAGCACCTCCGGCGGTTGATCGATCGAGCCCATCGTCTTGATCACCCCCAGAACGGCGGCGACGATGCCGAGAGCCGGTAGGCCATCTGCCATCTGCTGCAAAGCGTGGCTCGAATGCTCGTTATGGTGATGGATCGCCTCGAGCCGTTTCTCGAGCACTTCCTCGACCTGATGTGGGTCATCATAATTCATGATCCCGGCCCGCATCGTGTCGCAGATCAGATCCACCGCGGTCTTGTTCGACAGGATCTTTGGATATTTCTGAAAGATCGCGCTCTCTGCCGGCTCCTCGATATGAGCCTCCACATCCATGGGGTTGTTCCGGGCCACGCGGATCAGCGCAAAGAGGAGGCAGAGAAGATCCTGGTAATCCTGCGGCTTCCAGTGCTCACCCTTGAACACTTTGCCGATGTCTTTGACCGTGTGCTTGATGTCGTCCATCGCATTGGACAGAACAAAGGCGCCAAGGGCCGCGCCACCGATCATCATCATCTCAAAGGGCAGGGAGCCGAGGATGATCCCGAACTTGCCACCCGCAATCAGGTAGCCGCCGAACACCATCACAAAAGTGATAACAATTCCCACAATTGCAATCATAGAGGCTCCACTCGATCAAGTTCTTTGAGGCGCTCGGAGAGGCGTCTGGGCTCGGCACCATCTTGCCGGAATCGCAGTTAAAAAACGGCGAACCCGAGAGGATCCCGAGGGCCCGTGAGCGGTTTATTCGCGAGGTGCACGTGCGTTCTGCCCAGCGATGAAGACCGAGATGGCATAAGCTTTCTCGGCCGTCAGCCCGGCCAGGACCTCCGCCGCCGCGGGCCCCTTCATGCGAGAGATCAGGCCGGCCGCAAAGGCGATGTCCATGTTCTCGAAGATCGGTGCAGCACGCTTGGGATTCATCGTCTCGAAAGCGGAAACGAGTTTCTCCACGTCTTTCTCGGCCGCCTGATCCGCAATCCGCAGCGTGTTGGCGAGGCGGTTTTCCGCCTCCTCTAACCGGGCGAGCTGGTCGCGCAGCTTCGCTTCGGAGGCTTCAATGATCCGGGATTTCTCCGCCAGCCGTTCCTCGCGCCGGTCAAGCTGCGCCTCGCGCTCGCGGAGCTTTTGCAGCAGAGCGGAGAGGTCGATGTTTTCCGTCGACTCGACACGGCTCGCGTCGTCCTCTCCCAGGTTGAGGCCAGCCAATTCGGTCGCCACCGCGCTGCCCGGATCGATTAGGCGCAAAGCGGCGGAGACCAGGAAACATGTTGCGAGCAGGATCATCGCCGGGCGTTCCCGCCCTTTCAGCATTCTGGTCATCCGTTTTTACCCCCAGCTACCTTGCTCAACGCTGCGAGGAGATCGGACGAGATCCCACCGCCATCGGCCCGCTTCAGTTGAGAGGGATCGGCCAGTGCATCCGCCAATCGCAGCTCATTCTCCTGCTCGACTTCGGTCGGTTCCAGATCGTCTTCCTTGGCAAGATCGGGATGCGTTTGCGCAGGTCCGATCTCGTCCATGTCCTCGAACGCGCTTGGATTTGTCTGGCGCGGAGCATCTTCTGGATCCTCGACAGCGGCCGCCACCGCATCCGGCTTGGTGCTGGATTGGCGTGCCGGCGGGTCTATCGACCCCTCGGCTTCGTCCTCCGCGGCATCATCATCTTCTGAAACGAGGGTCTTGCCTTCGCCTGTGGTCCGCACCGCGGCGAGGAGAAGTTCCAACCGGCCCGCCGCTTTTTCCGCGCGTTTCGTCCTGGCGTCCAACTCGCGTTTCGACCGTTCCGTCGCCTGTTTCGCTTCCGAAAGCGCATTGCGCATCTCGTCGACCTGCACCGAAAGCGAGGCAATCGCCCCGCCCAATCCATTGTCCAGTCGGTTGAGCCGGCGCAGACGCCGCGACAGAACCAGGCAATAGATCGAGGCGACCATCGCCGCGAGGATCAGCAGTCCATCCGCTATCAGTTCCATCGCCCTGCCCCCCTCACTTCAGCACGAAGCGGGTGATCAGAAGATCGCGGACCATGTCGGGTCCGGTCACGATCTTCACCCGACGCAGCAACTGCGCCCGAATGCGTGGCATCGAGCCGGGATCTTCGAGATCCCGTTCCTCGACGGCGCGTAGATAGGTATTGAAGACATCCAGCACGCGCGGCCGCAGCAATTCCACGTCCGCGAGATATTCAGGCGCGACTTCGAGTTCGGCCTCGAGCAGCAGATGGCTCGATTGCGCCCGCGAGCCGAGCGAGATGATCATCTCGCCGGTCGAGAAGAAGGCCACTGGGGCGAGGTCTTTCTTCGGCGCCTTTTTCTCCTCCTCCTTCATCTCTTTGTCGCCACCAAAGGGTAGCGCGAGCATGCCGGAATAGGTCGCGAAGAATCCCCCTCCCCCGGTCGCCAGCAAGGCAACCAGGCCTAGGATCAGCCCTATCTTGCTTTTCTTCTTTGGAGCCTCGTCCTCGCCTTGCGCGATGGCGTCGTCGGCGGTCGCAGTCTCGGACATTCTCGTCTCACCCGCTCATTAAGGAACGGCCTGAGTGATAGTCTTCACTGACTAACCTAATATTAAGCGCCATCAGACGATTGTCGCCCCGTACCAGAAAGGTTTGGCCTGCAACTTGCGGGTGTGAGGATGGGGCTC
>JBCBIS010000228.1:0-6007 GCA_038524325.1 Pseudomonadota bacterium | reverse complement strand
CCATCTTGCCCTTATGGGACCAGGTGTCCTCGTCGATCAGCTTGGCCTGCACTTCGTTGGGTTCGTTGCGCGAGCTGGGGCGGACCCCTTCGATCGACAGACGGGCATATTTCAGGAAATCGGCCTCGGAGGCGGTGAAGACCAGATGGATCGGGTCGGTCGTGACGATGGTGGCAAGCACCGTCTCCCCGGTCGTGACCAGATTGCCGATATCGACCCGGCTGTCCGAGATCCGCCCGTCGAAGGGCGCCTTCACCTCGGTGAATTCGAGGTTCAGCCCGGCCGAGCGCAGCGCCGCTTCGGCCACCGCGACCTGGGCATCCGCGCTGAGTTTGGCGGCTGTCGAGTCGTCCAGCGCCGATTCCGAGATTGTGCGGTTGCGCACCAGCTGCTCGTTACGCTCCAGCTCGGTCCTGGCGCGGGTCTGTTCGGCCTTGGCCGCTTCGAGCTCGGCGGCGGCGCTGGCGTATTCGGCCTCGAATGGGCGGGGATCGATCACGTAGAGAACATCGCCCCGCGCAACCCTCTGGCCATCTCGGAACAGCTTCTGCTGCAGATAACCCGAGACACGGGCGCGCAGATCGACCCGCTCGACCGCTTCGAACCGGCCCGTGTATTCGTCCCAATCAACGATGGTCTCGACCAGCGGCGGCGCCACATCCACGGGCATCGGCCCGCCCTGCGCCAGCGCACCGGACGCCACGAGGGCGGCGATCAGCCCCGAAGTGAGGACTCCGAAGATACGAAACGGCCACATGCCCGACTCCTCCCAAAGACCCGCGTTAATGATGCAGCGCAAGGTAGACGTTGAGGCGACCAGCGGGAACCGGCGCAGGCCTTTAGTTGCAGAATAGGTCCTAGGCGCGCTCAGCGTTCGTCGGCACGTTTTTTCACATAGGACCCCGGCGCAGGCTCGATTGCACCCAGGGTCGCCCCGGGAGCGCGCGCAGGAACCATCGTCTTGGACTGTTTCGCCAGCCAGCGGTCCCATTCCGGCCACCACGAGCCCTCGGTCCGTTTGGCATCCTTCTGCCAGTCGTCCAGCGTGTCGCCCTTCAGCCCCGTCTTGGTCCAATAGTGGTACTTCCCCAGATCTGGGTGGTTGACCACCCCCGCGATATGGCCCGAGCCGCCAAGGATGAATTTCTGGCTGCGCCCGCCCATCATCTTGGCCGCCCGAAAGGCGCTGGGGGCCGGGGCGATATGATCCTCGATCGTAGCGACATGGAAGCAGGGCACCTTGACATTTTTCATGTCCAGCACCTCGCCATCGACCACCAACGCACCCTTGGCCAGCGCGTTCTTGTTGTAGAACGTGTCGAGGTAATAGACATGCACCTGCCCGGGCATCGCCGTGCTGTCCGAGTTCCAGTAGAGCAGATCGAAGGGAAAGTTCTCTTTCCCCATCAGGTAATTGTTGATGACGAAAGACCAGATCAGATCCGAGGAGCGCAGCGCGTTGAACGCGCCGAACATGTTCTCGGCAGCCAGATAGCCCTGTTGCTCGACCGCCTCCTCCAGCGTGTCGATCACCTCCTCGTCGACAAAGGCCTGCAATTCGCCCGCATCCGAGAAATCGAGCTGCGCCGTGAAGAAGGTGCAGGAGGCGACCCGATCATGCCCCTTGTTCGCCATATGCGCCAGCGAGCAGCCGGTGATCGTGCCGCCGATGCAATAGCCGACCACATTGGCCTTGTCGGCCCCGGTCTCCTCCAGCGCCTTGTAGATCGCAGTAATGACGCCCTGTTCCATATAGGATTGCCAGGTCTCGCCCGCCTGCTCGGGTCCGGGATTGACCCAGGAGGTGATGAATACGGTATGCCCCTGCTCGACCAGCCATTTGATCATCGACTTCTTCTTGTTGAGGTCGAGGATATAGAACTTGTTGATCCAGGGGCTGATGATGACCAGCGGGCGTTCGTGGACTTCCTCGGTGACCGGCGAGAATTGAACGAGTTGCATCACGTTGTTCTGAAACACGACCGCGCCGGGCGAGATGGCCATGTTCTCGCCGACCTTGAACGCCTCCAGATCGGTCTGCTGGATCAAGAGATGCCCGTGGCCGCGCTCCATATCGCGGATCAGGTGTTCGAGGCCGCGGATCAGGTTCTCGCCACGTTCCTCGATGGTCGTCTTCACGACCTCGGGGTTGGTGCCAGGGAAATTCGAGGGCGACATCGCCTCGATGTAATTGCGGGTGATCAGTTCCAGCTTCTTGCGGTCCGCCGGGCTCAGTTCGGCATGGTCGAGCTGATCGCGCAACCAGCGCCCGGCAAGCAGATAGGATTCCTTCATATAGGAGAAGATCGGGTTGCTGTCCCAGGCCTCGTCCTTGAAGCGTTTGTCGCCGCGCGCGGGTTCGATGATCGGGTCCACCTCCTCGCCCGCCATGCGTTTCAGCGTGTTCGTCCACAGCTCCGCCTGCGCAGCCCAGAGCGCCATGCCCGCCTGCATCGCCTGCTGCGGATGGTCCAGCGTGTATTGCCACCAGTGTTGCATCGCGGGCAGCGCGTGCAACGGATCGGGGCGCATCAGACCGGCATCAGCCACCCGGCGGTCCAAATTTTCCACCCAGACTTTCTGGCTGCGTTCGATCAATTGCGAGATGCGGTCTGCCAGCGCCTCTCCCTCATCCTTCTGAGCGGGTGTGGTCATCTTCGGCTCCTCTCCCTCGGTGCTGCGGGCCGCCTGCCCGTTCTGGTATGGCGCTGGTCTCGCGCGTGCGCTTCTGTTATCCGACCCTAGCATACAACAGGACGCAAGGTCGCAAATGACAGGGATCAAATGAGAGTGGTTAGGTGGAGCGTCGCGACGATGGGTGCCGTCCTGCTGACCGGCTGCGGAACGGTCGGGCTGTTCGGCTCTTACGATCTGCCGGAGAGCGAGGATGTCGCCACAGCCCCCTGGCCCCGCCTGGTCGATGTGCCCGAAGCGCCCGCGCCCGGAACCTATACCGATGCGATCCCCGATCCCGCGCAGGGCATCGCGACCGAGGCGGATTTGCGCGCCGCCGCGACGGATGCGGGCGACCGGGCAGACCGCGTGGCGGGCCCGGTGCTGAGCGCCGAGCAGCGCCGCCGTATGGGGCTTCTACGCTAAACGTGCATCCCGCCCGTGAATTCTGCACATCCGTTAAGCAATTGCCATGCAGCCCTTGCGGCAACGTTGCACTGAGACAGTCCGCCGTATAGGACCTGCCGCACCCCGCAGCAGCCCGGTGCCCGATCATGCAAGACGATGAGTTCTACCGCATCAAACGCCTGCCTCCTTATGTCTTTGCCGAGGTCAACCGGCTGAAGGCGGCGTATCGGGCCGAGGGCGTGGACATCATCGATTTCGGCATGGGCAATCCCGACATGGATACGCCGAGCCATATCGTCGAAAAACTGGTCGAGACGGTGCAAAAGCCGCGCACCCATCGCTACAGCGCCTCGCGCGGCATCCCTGGGCTGCGGCGCGCGCAGGCAGGCTACTACGCGCGCCGCTTCGGGGTGGAGCTGGATCCCGAGAGCCAGGTCATCGCGACTCTCGGCTCGAAGGAGGGGCTGGCCAATCTCGCCATGGCGATCACCGCCCCCGGCGATGTGATCCTGGCGCCGAACCCGAGCTATCCGATCCATCCCTACGGATTCATGATCGCCGGCGGCACGCTGCGCCACATCCCGGCGCTGCATGAGGGGCGCTTCGACCGCGAGGAATATTTCCGCGCGCTCGACCGGGCCGTGAAACACTCGGTGCCCAAACCGGTGGCGATCGTTGTGAACTTTCCCTCGAACCCGACGGCGCAAGTCTGCGATCTGGACTTCTATGCCGAGCTGGTGGCTTTTGCCCGCAAGCATTACATCTGGCTGCTCAGCGATCTCGCCTATGCCGAGATCTATTTCGACGGCAATCCGCCGCCCTCGATCCTGCAGGTGCCGGGCGCGATGGAATGTTCGGTCGAGTTCACCTCGCTCTCCAAGACCTATTCGATGCCGGGCTGGCGGATGGGGTTCGCCGTGGGGAATGAGCGTCTCATCGCGGCGCTGACACGGATCAAATCCTATCTCGATTACGGCGCGTTCACCCCGGTGCAAGTGGCCGCCGCGGCGGCGCTGAACGGCCCGCAGGACTGTATCAGAGAGATTCGCGCCGTCTATCAGAGCCGCCGCGACGCCCTGGTCGAGGCGATGGCTCGCGCGGGGTGGGAGATCCCGGCCCCGCCCGCCACCATGTTCGCCTGGGCACCGATCCCCAAAGCGTTCCACAACATGGGCTCGATGGAATTCTCGAAACTGCTGCTCTCCGAGGCGGGGGTCGCGGTTTCGCCGGGCATCGGATTCGGGGAATATGGCGAGGGGTTCGTGCGGATCGGCCTGGTCGAGAACGAGCAGCGGATCCGTCAGGCCGCCCGCGCGGTCAAACGGGTGCTCGCCCAGCCGGGGGAGACAGCGGGCGAGCGGGCCGTGGCATCTTCGGAAATCTGAGGGGCTGCGGCACCGGAGCTCAAAGCCCGGCGCGGCGCAACGCGTCTTGTTCGTCCGGCTCCAAATCGTTCGGCAGCCAGGTGTCGTTCTCCAGATCCATGCCCATCGTATGGGCCTGATCCTGAAGGAAGGTTCTGGTGTCAATCACGTCCAGCAGGGAATCCACATCGCGGTCCATTTTCTCCTCCACCATTTACGGGGCCTTCATGTTCGGTGCCGCGATTTTGCCCGATTCCGATTCGCTGGGATGTGACAATCCTTACGGTCTCGCTTAAGACCCTGTTCATCCTTTCGAAGATCAGGTGTCCCTCATGAGCGATCTCCCCCCCTTTCGCATCGGCCTCGCCGGGCTCGGCACGGTCGGCCGCGGTGTTGTGAAAATCCTGCAGACCCATGGCGAGACGCTGACGGCCAAGGCCGGGCGGCCGCTGGCGATCTCGGCCGTCAGCGCCCGCGACCGGGGCGCCGATCGTGGGGTTGATCTGACCGGCTATGCCTGGGAGGAGGACGCCACCGCTCTGGCCAGCCGCGGCGATGTCGACTGCGTGGTCGAGATGATCGGCGGCTCCGAGGGGCCGGCGAAAGACATGGTCGAGGCAGCTCTGGCCGGCGGCAAACATGTCGTCACCGCGAACAAGGCGCTGGTCGCGCATCACGGCCTCGCTCTGGCCCGAACCGCCGAAGCGGAGGGGGCGGCTCTGCGCGTCGAGGCAGGCGTGGCCGGGGGTATTCCGGTCGTCAAAGCGCTCGGCGAGGGTTTGGCCGCCAACCGCATGGACCGCATCTTTGGCGTGCTCAACGGCACCTGCAATTACATCCTGACCGAGATGGCCAGCACCAAGGCCGATTACGCCGATGTCTTGGCCGAGGCTCAGCGGCTCGGCTATGCCGAGGCCGATCCGACCTTCGATGTGGGCGGCATCGATGCGGCGCATAAGCTGGCCATTCTGGCCGCCATCGCCTTCGGGACCGAGCTGGATTTCGAGGGCGTGGTGACCGAGGGGATCGAGCGCATCACCCTCACCGATATCGAGATGGCCCGCGATATGGGCTTCGCGATCAAACAACTCGGCCTTGCCCGGCTGCACGAAGGCGGGTTGGAGCAGCGCGTTCGGCCCTGCATGGTCCCGGCCTCGACCGCGGTCGGGGCGCTGCCAGGGGTCACGAATTGCATGGTGGCCGAGGGCGATTTCGTTGGTCAGACGGCCTATTTTGGCCCCGGCGCGGGCGAGGGGCCGACGGCCAGCGCGGTGGTGGCCGACATTCTCGACATCGCCGCGGGTCACTGCCGCCCGGTCTTTGGCCGGCCTGTGGGCAGCCTCCGCCCCGCAGCGCGCCTGGCCCATGGCGATGAGATGGCGGCCTATTACCTGCGCTTCATGCTCGAGGACCGGCCCGGTGCGCTGGCGCAGATCACCTCAGCGCTGGGCGAGGCCGGCGTCTCGATCCACCGGATGCGGCAGTATGGCCAGGGCGCGGCGGATGTGCCGGTGGTGATCGTCACGCATGAGGCGCGGCGCGATGCGATCGATGGCGCGCTT
>JBCBIS010000227.1:0-6052 GCA_038524325.1 Pseudomonadota bacterium | reverse complement strand
CGAGGACCAGGCATAGCGCAGGTAATCGGTTCGCTCCTCGACCAGGCCATAGTTCTCCAGCGTCGGCGTGAAGACCAGTTTCGGCGGCACCGAGATGGCCTGAAGCTCGGTCTTGAAGCTGGTCAGGACCATCCAGAAGATCGGGAAGAACATCACCAGCGCCACGATCCACGCCGCGACGATGGCGATCTGCTTGGTCAGCCGGGCCCGATGTGCATCGCTCATCAGGACACCGTCAGGCTTTTGCCGATCATGCGCACCAGAAACAGCGCCACGATGTTTGCCAGGATGATCGCAATCACGCCACCGGCCGAAGCCACGCCGATATCCGAGCCCTGGATTGCCTGTGCAAAGATCAGAAAGGCCAGATTGGTCGACTCGGTCCCCGGGCCGCCCACTGTGGTGATGTAGATCTCGGCGAAGATCGAGAGGTGGAAGATCATCTGGATCATCACCACAATCGCGATGGGCCGGGCCAGATGCGGCAGCGTCAGGTTCCAGAACCGCGCCCAGAACCCCGCGCCGTCCAACAGCGCTGCCTCCTTCTGCTCGCGATCCATGCTCATCAGCGAGGTCATGAAGATCAGGACGGCAAACGGGGTCCATTGCCAGCTGACGATGATGATGATGCTGAGCAGCGGCAGATCCGACATCCAGCTGATCGGCTCGGCCCCCACCGCCTGGGCCGCAACCGCGAAGAGCCCATAGATCGGGTTCATCATCATATTCTTCCACAACAGCGCGTTGACCGTGGGCATGATGAAGAAGGGCGAGATTATCAGGACCCGCACGATCCCGCGCCCGCGGAACGGCCGGTCGATCAGCACCGCGATGGCCAGGCCCAGCACCACCGAGATGGCGAGCACCGAGCCGACCAGGGTCAGCGTGTTGAAGATGGCGGGCCAGAACGCCGGATCGGTATAGAAGAACTCGTAATTCGACCAGTTGTTCCAGCCGCTTCGGTCGGGATAGAGCAGGTTGTAACGGATGGTCGAAAAATAGATCGTCATCCCCAAGGGCACCACCATCCACAGCAGCAGCACGAGGATACTGGGCGCCTGCAGCAGCCTGATCAGAGTGGCGTTCATGACGATCCCCAGGGCAAGGGGACGGGTACCGAGGTCCGCACCCGCCCGCGTCGCTCAGTAATAACCGGCCTTGCGCATCTCGCGATCGGCCGCCGCCTGTGCGTTGGCCAGGGCCTGCTCGACCGAGATGTCACCGGCCAGAGCGGCTGTCATCTGCTGCCCGACGGCGATGCCGATCGCCTGGAACTCGGGGATCGCGGCGAACTGCACACCGACATAGGGCGAGGGGTTCAGGGTCGAGTCCTCGGGATTGGCCGACAGGATCGCCTTCAGCTCGGCCTCCTCAAAGGTTGCCGCCTGCTGGAACTCCGGATTGTCATAGGTCGATTGCCGCGTCCCGGTCGGCACATTGCCCCAACCGTTTTTGCCTGCGACCAGCTCGATATAGGATTTCGAGGTCGCCCATTCGATGAAGGTCTTGGCGTCCTCGGCCTGCTTGGTCCCTGCCGGGATCGCCAGCGCCCAGGCCCAGAGCCAGTTGGCCCCTTTGTTCGTCGCCATCACCGGCGCCTGAGCGAAGGCCATCTTGTCGGCGACCTTGGACTGGCCGGGATCGGTCACAAAACTCGCCGCGATGGTCGCGTCGATCCACATGCCGCATTTGCCCTCGTTGATCAGCGCCAGGATCTCGTTGAACGAGTTGCCCTCGGACCCCGGCGGGCCGTAACTGGTGAGCAGATCGACATAGAGGCTGACCGCCGCCTGCCATTCCGGGCTGTCCAGCGCAGGCGTCCAGTCCATGTTGAACCATTGCGCGCCGAAGCTGTTGGCCATGGTGGTGATGAGGGCCATGTTGTCGCCCCAGCCCGGCTTGCCGCGCAGGCAGATGCCATAGACGCCATTGTCCGGATCGTGCAGCTTGGCCGCCACGTCGCGGACATGGCTCCAGGTCGGGTTGTCCTCGATGGTCATGCCGGCAGCTTGGACCAGATCCTCGCGATACATGATCATCGAGCTTTCGCCATAAAACGGGGCGGCGTAGAGTTGGCCGTCATAGCTCAGTCCGCCGCGCATCGCCGGCAGCAGATCGTCGACATCATAGGCGGCGCTGAACTCCAGCGGGACCAGCCAATTCAGCCGGCCCCAGATCGGCGCTTCGTACATGCCGATGGTCATCACGTCGAACTGACCGCCCTTGGTCGCGATATCGGTGGTGACGCGGCTGCGCAACGTGCCTTCCTCCAGCACGACCCATTTCAGGGTGATGCCCGGATTGGCGGCCTCGAAGTCCGGCGTCAGCTTTTGCATCTCGATCATGTGGCCATTGTTCA
The DNA here is from genome assembly GCA_038524325.1 of Pseudomonadota bacterium. GTDB lineage: Bacteria > Pseudomonadota > Alphaproteobacteria > Rhodobacterales > Rhodobacteraceae > Thermohalobaculum. The sequence continues at coordinate 3,693 of JBCBIS010000227.1, read as the reverse complement.
CCGTGGCGATGGTCAACTCGCCGGCGATGGCAAGGGAGGCGCTCAGCGCCCCCGCAGCGATACCCGTGAGGGCACGGCCTAGCATAGTCATTCGATCCTCCCGCGGGCTCGGCCCGGTTTTTTGTTTGATGCCATCTAGGATCCGATCTTGGCCCGGGGGCGCTAGTATATTCTTGTCCAGACATGATACTATTTGAAAGGCTTGTGCGTAAAAATGGCCCTATCCAGGTCGTAATTGTATTGGCGTATCGGCTTCCACGGTCTCCCTCCGGCTGTCGGCGACACCGGGGCGGTGGTGGCAGGCAGCACAGCATGCAGCGATCCGGCGCCCACAGGCCTATGCGGAAAACCTTCCCACCCTGCGCGCGCAAGAGCTTTAATGCGCCCCGCCAAATCCTACTTCTACGAGGAGTAGATGGGACCCAGCGCGGGATGAGCTTGACCACCTGATGTCACGGCCCTCGCGCGGAGAAGAGGAGAGATCTTGATGCCGACACTGCCACAGAACCGCCGCAGCCTCCTCCTGGCCGGTGCCGCCACTGCAGGCACCGCGCTGACCGTCGGGGCTTCGGGCCTGTTGCTGCCGGCGCAGGCGGCCGGACTTGCGCCCACCCCGACAATGCGAGGCGGCGCCAACAACTATCGCCCGGGCGCCGCCCTGGTGTCGCGCATCGGCGGCGGAGGGTTTCTAATGACCGGCTCGGTCCGGCGCGCGGGCGATGGCGCCCCGATCTCCGGCGCCCGCATCCAGATCTGGGCGCACACCACCGAAGGTCATGAGCGCGACCCCGAAAGCCATGGTGCCACCCTCACCGACGAAAACGGCACGTTCCAGATGGACATGCCGCAGATCGTGCCCGCCTTCGGCCAAGCCCATGGCCATCTCGCCTATGATGCCGAGTTCGACGGGAACGGGTTCCAGACCGTTTTCCTGCGCCCCGTGATGTCGAGCGCCCGCGACAAGACGCTGAGCGCGCATTTCGTGCTCCAACCGGCCTGAGCCAGAGGACACCCCAATGCGCCGTACCCGCTCCGTCCTGATCTGGGCGGCGCTGGCCCTCGCTGTCGGCCTGCCCCTGGCGATTGCGGCCTCCAGCCCGCTGCTGGCCTGGCGCGACCCGGTCTATATCGCCTCGGGGCTCGCCGGGATCGCGGCGATGGGCCTTTTGCTGGTCCAACCCCTGCTTGCGGGTGCCTATCTGCCCGACCTGGCGCGGCGGCAGAGCCGCAAGCTCCACAGCTGGGTCGGCGCGGGTCTGGTGGCGGCGGTGGTGCTCCATGTGGGCGGGCTGTGGATCACCAGCCCCCCCGATGTGGTCGATGCCCTGCTGTTCCGGTCGCCAACCCCGTTCTCCGCCTGGGGCGTGATCGCGATGTGGGCGGTGTTTGCCGCCGCCCTGCTGGCCGCCTTCCGCCGCCGCCTGCGCCTGAGGCCGCAGGTCTGGCGCCTGGGCCACACGGCACTGGTGGTCGTCACCGTGATCGGCACCATCGTCCATGCCGTGCTGATCGACGGCACGATGGAATGGCTCTCGAAACTCGCCCTCTGCGCCCTGGTCCTGCTCGCGACCCTTCGCGTCACCACCAGCGTCTATCCGCTGCTGAGCCGCTTCAGATAGCGCCGCCGCGGGCAACCCCGGCCCATCGGTCGCATCGAAAGGGTTGGTAGGCCCGGAGGGACTTGAACCCCCAACCAAACCGTTATGAGCGGTCTGCTCTAACCAATTGAGCTACAGGCCCGTCGCTGTCAGCGAAGGCGTTGCATACTGACGCGCCGGCGGGTGGTCAACCATCGCGGGTTTGCATGGGCTGCGCCGGGGCGCTACACCATCGCGAATTGTCGCCGCCGCCACAGGATGAGTCGCATGAACGACCGCTCGAACAGCCCGACATATCGCGATGCCGGGGTCGATATCGATGCCGGCGCCGAGCTGGTCGAGCGGATCAAACCCATGGCGGTCTCGACCAATCGGGCCGGGGTGATGTCCGGCCTGGGCGGGTTCGGCGGCCTCTTCGATCTGAAGGCCGCGGGCTTTACCGACCCGATCCTCGTCGCCGCCACCGATGGGGTCGGAACCAAATTGCGGGTGGCGATCGAGACCGGGCAGTTCGATGGGGTCGGCATCGACCTGGTTGCCATGTGCGTCAACGATCTGATCTGCCAAGGGGCCGAGCCCTTGTTCTTCCTCGACTATTTCGCCACCGGCGCGCTGGATGTCGAGCAGGGAGCCGAGATCGTCACAGGGATCGCCGAGGGCTGCCGCCAAGCCCGCTGCGCCCTGATCGGGGGTGAGACCGCCGAGATGCCCGGCATGTATGCCGAGGGCGATTTCGACCTGGCCGGCTTTGCCATGGGCGCGATGGAGCGCGGACGCGCCCTGCCGCGCGACGTGGTGGCGGGGGATGTGCTGCTGGGCTTCACCTCCTCGGGCCTGCATTCCAACGGCTTCTCGCTGGTGCGCAAGATCGTCAAGGACGAGGGGCTCGACTGGAACAAATCGGCGCCGTTCAACGATGTCAGCCTGGGGCGGCTGTGCCTGCGGCCGACCAAGATCTATGTCACCCCGGCGATGGCCGCGATCCGCACCGGGGCGGTGCACGGGTTCGCGCATATCACCGGCGGCGGCCTGCTGGAGAATGTGCCCCGCATGCTGCCCGGTGGTCTGGCGGCCGAGATCAATCTGAACACCTGGCGCATCGGGACCTTCTATCGCTGGCTGTTCGGCATCTCGGGCGTCTCCGAGGCCGAGGCGCTGAAAACCTTCAATTGCGGCATCGGGATGGTGGCCGCGGTCGACCGCAATCAGGTCAACGCCCTGGCCCGGCTGATGGCCGAGAATGGCGAGACGGTGATCCGCATCGGCGAAGTGATCGAGGGCGAGGGCGTCCATTTCTCCGGCAAATTGATGTGAGGATGCCGCGGCTCGGCATCCTGATTTCGGGCGGCGGCTCGAACATGGTGGCGCTGCTTCGGGCCTGTCAGGCGGGCGAGATCGCGGCAGAGCCCGTGCTGGTCCTCTCGAACCGGCCCGAAGCGCCCGGGCTCGCCAAGGCCGAAGCCGCCGGCATCGCCACCGCATCGGTCGATCACACCGCCCATGCCGGGGATCGCGGCGGCTTCAGCCGGGCGATCGATGCGGCGCTCACCCGCGCCGAGGTCGATCTGGTCGCCTGTGCCGGGTTCATGCGGATCCTGTCGGACGAGATGGTGACCCGCTGGGCCGGGCGGATGGTCAACATCCACCCCTCGCTGCTGCCCGCGTTCAAGGGGCTCGACACCCATGCAAGAGCGCTCGAGGCCGGGTGCGCCTGGCACGGCTGCACGGTGCATGAGGTCAGCGCCGAGCTCGATTCCGGCCGGATCCTCGGCCAGGCCGCCGTCCCGGTCCGCCCCGGCGACAGCCCCGCCAGCCTCGCCGCCCGGGTGCTGGAGATGGAGCATCGCCTCTACCCCCAGGTCCTCGCCGCCTTTGCCGCAGATCCAGCAGGGGCGAGAGCAACCCCGATCGCGCTGATCCACCCCGCCTGCAATGCCGGATGACCCGCCCCGCTTCGGCGACGGGCAGTCGCCGCGCGTGATCCGGCAGAAGCGAGAGCAGAACCTATCCACCCGCCCCGCAATGCCGGATGATCCGCCGCACCCCCGCAATCGGCAGCCGTTGCGCGTGATACGGCACTGGCGAGAGCACAATC
>JBCBIS010000226.1:0-6060 GCA_038524325.1 Pseudomonadota bacterium | reverse complement strand
CGACGGCGATGGTGGGCGCGCCCGCCGCACGGATCTGCGCACGGCGCGCGACGGGGACGGGCGCGCCCGCCTCCAACGTGACATCGACGCGATAGGGGCCGACCACGCGGTTCTCGACCACATGGCGCTGGGCCAGCGCATCGAACTCGGCGGCCTGGTCCTCGGTCAGGGCGACCATGGCCCGATCGATCCGGCGGGTCCAACCCTCGGGCCCGAGGAAGACCGAATGGCCCTCGACCAGATCATTGGCGGTGACGACGGCGGCGGTGAAGGTCTTGGCCATGGCGGGCCTCCTGATCCGAAATGCCGGGCAAAGCGGCGTCTGGCCAGGAAGGTAGGCCAATCCTTTGTGGATTACAATATATCACATCATATTTGTGAGTATTAATAATATACCACCATATTTATGTGTTTTTTTCCCGTTGCCGCGGCCCGAGGGGCAGGCTATCCCGCCGGCAATGACCGAGCAGCCGCGCCTCCGCCCGATCCCCTGTCCCTTGACCCGTCCGGGCGCCCGGCGGCTGGCCGGCGGTTGGCTGGGTTTTGCCGAGATCGAGGTGCTGCAGGCCGGCCACCCGGCTGAGATCTTGCCCGCCGCCGCCGCCGCCCATATCCATGACCCGCATCTCCTGGATCGGTTGGACAGTCCTGCGCCGGTGCGGTGCGGGCTAAGCCTGGAGCGGCCCCGGCTGATGGTCGTGGTCAATGTCACGCCCGACAGTTTCTCTGACGGAGGCCGGCTCGCGGGCCCCGAAGCGGCCGTGGACCATGCGTTGCAATTGGCCGAGGACGGGGCCGACATCCTCGATATCGGTGGCGAGTCGACCCGGCCCGGGGCCATCCCGGTCTCGATCGAGGAAGAATGCGCCCGGGTGCTGCCGGTGATCGAGGGGATTGTGGCCGCTGGATGCGCGGTGCCGATCTCGATCGATACACGGAACGCGGCGACGGCGCGGGCCGCCATCGCGGCGGGTGCGCGGCTGTTCAACGATGTCTCGGCCCTCACCCATGACCCGGACAGTGCCTCGGTCGCGGCCGAGGCCTATTGCCTGATGCACGCACAGGGCACGCCCGAGACGATGCAGACGAACCCGCGCTATGAAAACGCGCTCCTCGATGTCTTTGCGGCGCTGGAGGCGCGGATCACCGCCTCGGGTCTGCCCCGCGACCGGTTGATCGCCGATCCCGGTATCGGGTTCGGCAAGACCGTGGCGCATAATCTGGCGCTGATCCGCAGGCTGTCGCTGTTTCATGCGTTGGGCGTGCCGGTGCTGCTGGGTGTCTCGCGCAAGGGCTTTATCGGCAAGCTGACCGGCGAGGCCGTGGCCGACCGGCGGGCCCCGGGCTCGATCGCCGCCGCCCTTTGGGGCGTGGCGCAAGGGGCACAGATCCTGCGCGTCCATGACGTGGCCGAGACCCGCCAGGCGCTGACCATCTGGCAAGAAGTGGAGGACGAGCATGAGCCGCAAACTCTTCGGCACTGACGGCATCCGGGGCCGCGCCAACACCCATCCGATGACGGCCTCGGTCGCCCTCAGCCTCGGCAAGGCGGCGGGCAGCTATTTCACCCGGGGCGATCACCGCCACTCGGTCGTGATCGGCAAGGACACGCGGCGCTCGGGCTATATGCTGGAGCACGCGCTCTCGGCCGGGTTTCTCTCGGTGGGGATGGATGTCGAGTTGCTCGGCCCGGTGCCCACCCCCGCCGTCGGCATGCTCACCCAGTCGGTGCGGGCGGACCTGGGCGTGATGATCTCGGCCAGCCACAACCCGTTCGAAGACAATGGCATCAAGCTGTTCGGCCCGGACGGCTATAAACTCTCGGACGAGGTCGAAGCCGAGATCGAGCGGCTGATGGAGACCGAGCCCACCCTCGCGGGCCCCAGCCGGATCGGCCAGGCCCGCAAGATCGAAGACAGCCGCGGCCGCTATATCGAATTCGCGAAATCCACCTTTTCGCGGCGCCGGGGCCTTGCGGGGCTGAAAATCGTGGTCGATTGCGCCAATGGCGCCGCCTATCGCACCGCGCCCGAGGTTCTGTGGGAGCTGGGGGCCGAGGTGATCCGCATCGGCACCGCCCCGAATGGCGAGAACATCAATGTCGGCTGCGGCTCGACCGACCCGACCGCGGCCCAGGCCGCCGTTCTGGCCGAGGGGGCCGATCTCGGCATCGCGCTCGACGGCGATGCCGACCGGGTCCATGTGATCGACGAGCGCGGGCGGGTGGTCGATGGCGACCAGATCATGGCGCTGATCGCCACCCGCTGGGCCGAGGCGGGCAAGCTGCGCGGCAACACGCTGGTGGCCACGGTGATGTCCAATTTGGGGCTCGAACGCCTGATGGCGGCGCGCGGGCTGACGCTGGCCCGCACCAAGGTCGGCGACCGCTATGTGGTCGAGGCGATGCGCGCCGGCGGTTATGCCCTGGGCGGTGAACAATCGGGCCATATCATCCTCGCCGACCATGTGACCACGGGCGACGGGCTGCTCGCCGCGCTCCAGGTGCTCGAGGCGATGGTCGAGACCGGGCGCCGCGCCTCCGATCTCTGCGCGATGTTCGAGCCCTATCCCCAGCTTCTGAAGAATGTGCGCTTCGACAAGGCACTCCGCCCGCTCGAGGATGCCGCGGTGAAACAGGCCATCGCGGCGGGCGAGGCGGCGCTGCAGGGCTCCGGCCGGCTGGTCATCCGTCCCTCCGGCACCGAGCCGCTGATCCGGGTGATGGGAGAGGCCGAAGACGCCGCCCGGCTGGAACAGGTGGTCGACGAGATCTGCGCCGCCGTCGCCGCCGCCTCCGGCTAAGACCGCAGGGCGTGACCGCGAGCCCTCCTGCTCACCGCGCCGCGCCCCAGCCCAACTATCTCACTTTCAAGCGCGGCTCGCCCCAACCCAACCCGCCGCGATCGCTGAACCGCCGGGCCGGCGGGCGGGCGATACGCGGGGCGCAAGCCCCGCGGGAGAGCGTCCGACGGACTGGGCCTTGCCAGGGGGGACGGAGGATCACAAAAGATACCCGCCGCCAACCCGCCCCCATTCCCGGTCAAGCACGGCGGAGCCGCCGCGCGCCGGGGGGTGGGTGGGGGCGGGCGGGGGCTCCGCCGTGCTTGACCGGGAATGGGGGTCTAGCCCCGCGCATGACCACCGCGGCGCAGCCCGACCATGCCCTGGCTGACGGCGAGGCCCAGGAAGATGATCACCAGCGCCAACCCGAGCCGCGCACTCGGCGCCTCGCCCAGAAAAACCACACTCAGCAAGACCGCCCAGACCGGCACCTGATAATTCACCAGGCTCAGGAAACTCGGCCCCGCCGAGGCGATCACCGCGAGCAGCAGGATCGTCGCCACCCCGGTCGGGACCAGCCCCAGATAAAGCATCGCCACAGCCCCCCGGGCCGAGGGCAGGGCTGGCATTCCCTCGGCCATCAGGGCCAGCGGCAGCGCGATCGCCGCCCCCAGCAGCAAACCCGCCGCCCCGAATTGCAAAAGACCCAATTGCGGCGCCCGTTTCGCGATGATCGAGCCGGAGGCATAGCAAAACGCGGTGCCGAGGCAGGCCAGTTGCGCCAGGATCAGCACCACCGACCCGCCCAGCCCTGCCAATACCTGCGGGCCGATCAGCACCACGATCCCGACAAAGCCCAGGCCGAAGCCCATCACCTTGCGCCAGGTCATCCGCTCGCCCTCGACAAAGACATGGGCCAGCGGCAGGACGAACAGCGGCACAGTGGCCACGGCCACACCGGCGAACCCGGCATCGACATGGCGCTGCGCCCAGCTCAACAGCGTAAACGGCAGCGCGTTGGTCACAATCCCGGCGGCCAGCGCAAAGGCCCAGAACCGCCGCTCGGAGAGCGCGGGCAGGGACACCCGCCGGATCACCAGCACCGCCAGCAAAGCCAGCGCGCCGATCAACAGCCGCGTGGCCGACAGCGTCAGGGTCCCGAAATCCTCGGTCGCGACGCCGGTCACCGGAAAGGCCGCTCCCCAGATCAGGCCCAGCGCCGCCAACATCATCCAGTCTCTTGGGGTCGCTTTCATCCAGCCCTCATCGGTTTCCGACCGGCCCTCGCATGGATTGGCGACCCTCGCAAGCGCGCGCGTGTCCCGATGCGGCCCGGGCGCACCGGATCGGAAACGCGGTTTCCCGTCCCGTCCCATTTGCGGCATTTTAATCGCTGCGGGCGACAAAACCCGGATTGACGGGCGGGCCGGGCGGAGCGTATCCGAGACACGGGTCAGTCGCCGGGTATGGGCGAGCGGCGGCCGGCTCAGCGATCTCGCCCTGACGATGGAGCGCGTCCGATGACGTTCCCCGACAAGCCGCCTACGCGGCCCCAGAACCCTTCGTTTTCTTCAGGCCCCTGTCCCAAACGCCCCGGCTGGTCCGCTGAGGCGGTAGCGGCCAAGGCCTGGCTTGGCCGCTCGCACCGGGCGGCGGGGCCCAAGGCGCAGTTGAAAGCCGCCATCGACCGGATGGCCGCGATGCTGGGCGTGCCGGAGGATTATCGCGTCGGCATCGTCCCGGCCTCGGACACCGGCGCCTATGAGATGGCGATGTGGTTGATGCTTGGCGCCCGCCCCGTCGACATGCTGGTCTGGGAGAGTTTCGGCAAGGGCTGGGCAACCGATGCGGTCAAGCAGCTGAAATTGCCCGACTGCCGGGTGATCGAGGCCGATTACGGCACCTTGCCGGATTTGAGCGCGGTGCGGGCCGAGGCGGATATCTGCTTTACCTGGAACGGCACCACCTCGGGCGCGCGGGTGGCGGATGCCGACTGGATCGCGGCGGATCGCGCCGGGCTGACCTTTTGCGACGCGACCTCGGCGGCCTTCGCACAGCCGCTGGATTGGCCGAAATTGGATGTGACCACGTTCTCCTGGCAGAAAGTGCTGGGGGGCGAGGCGGCGCATGGCGTCTTGATCCTCAGCCCGCGGGCCGTGGAGCGGTTGGAAAGCTTTGTGCCCGACCGGCCGCTGCCAAAGATCTTCCGCTTGACCAAGGGGGGAGCGCTGATCGACGGGGTGTTCTCGGGCGCCACGATCAACACGCCCTCGATGTGGTGCGTCGCCGATCTGATCGATGCGCTGGATTGGGCGGAGAGTGTCGGCGGCCTTGCCGGCCTGCATGCCCGTGCCGATGCGAATTTCGCGGCGCTGCAGGGCTGGGTCGATGGCCGCGATTGGGTCGAAAACCTGGTGGCGGAGCCGGCCGCCCGCTCGAACACCTCGGTCTGTCTGACGCTGGCGGATGCCGATCTGGTCAAGCCGATGGTCAAGTTGCTGGAGGCCGAGGCGGTCGCCTTCGACATCAACGGCTATCGCGATGCGCCGCCGGGTCTGCGGATCTGGTGCGGTGCGACGGTCGAGACGGCGGATATCGCGGCCCTGACGGCGTGGTTGGACTGGGCCTATGGCACCGTGCGTGCCGAGATGGCCGCCGCCTGAGCAGGTTTCTTTTTTCGGCAAAGCCACCACCGACCCTCCACCCACCCACCCGCGGGTCGGTGGTGGCTTTGCCTTCTGATCGCATGGAGGGGCAGATGCCCAAGGTACTGATTTCGGACAAACTCTCGGAGCAAGCCGTGGCGATTTTCCGCGACCGCGGCGTGGATGTGGATTTCGAGCCGGATCTGGGCAAGGACCCGGCGCGGCTGACATCCCTGATCGGCCAGTATGACGGTCTGGCGGTGCGCTCGGCCACCAAGGCGACGGCGGAGATCCTGGCGGCGGCGGAGAACCTGAAGGTCATCGGCCGCGCCGGGATCGGGGTCGACAATATCGACATCGCGGCGGCCTCGGCCAAAGGCGTGGTGGTGATGAACACGCCGTTTGGCAACTCGATCACCACGGCCGAACATGCCATCGCCATGATGTTCGCCGTGGCCCGGCAGATCCCCGAGGCAAATGCCTCAACCCATGCGGGCAAATGGGAGAAGTCGCGCTTCATGGGCACCGAGATCACCGGCAAGACCCTGGGCGTGATCGGCTGTGGCAATATCGGCTCGGTGGTCGCCAGCCGGGCGATCGGGCTGAAGATGAAGGTGATCGCCTATGATCCGTT
>JBCBIS010000225.1:0-6074 GCA_038524325.1 Pseudomonadota bacterium | reverse complement strand
GCAGCCCGGTGGTCAGCGTCAACACCGGAGCGGCGCCTGATGAAATGCTGCTGCGCCGCTCCACCGCGCCCAGCGACCGGCTGGAGCTGTTTGTGTTTGGCGCCAAGGATGGCACGCAGGCGCGGCTGGTGGCCGTGCTCGGCTATGACGCCGTGCGGGTCGCGGGCGCGGTGTTCGCCCAGGCCAAGGCGGGCGGCGGGACCGATCCCTTCCCGACCGCGGCCCTGACCCGGCCCACCGGGTTCCAGGGCGGCATCGGCGCGATCCGCTTCACACCGGACGGGCTGAGCCAGCGCGCGCTGGCGGTGCTGGAGGTGCAAAACCGCCGGTTCCGCACGGTCGACCCGGCCCCCGCCGCCTTCGGCGCCGGGTCGTAAGGAGGCTTCTGCTGACAGCCGCCCCGCCGCTCCGCCGCACCACCGAGGGGGCCAGTTTCGCCGGCCTCCTCCACCTCGTCGACCGGCCAGAGGCGATCCTGGACGGCTCTGCGTTGCAAGGCGCGGTCAGCACCGCCGTCCGGCCCTTCGCCAATGCCGCCGAGTCGCGCGGCGATGTCACCGCCCTCTTGGCCCAGGCGCTGGCCGAGGGGCGGGCGCGGGTGATGCACCGCCTGCTCGAGGCCCCCCATGCCGGGCTGCGCACCGCCCGCAGCCTGGCCCATGTGACCGATGCCGTGGTGGCCGCGGTGTTCCACTATGTGACCCAGCACCTCCACCCCCGCCCGATCCGCACCAAGGGCGAGCAATTGGCGGTGATCGCGGTCGGCGGTTACGGACGGGGCGAGATGGCGCCGTTCTCGGATGTCGATCTGTTGTTCCTGACCCCCTACAAGCAGACCGCCTGGGGCGAGACGGTGATCGAGGAGATGTGCTATCTCCTGTGGGATCTGAAGCTGAAACTGGGCCATTCGGTGCGCTCGATCGCCGATTGCCTGCGCTATGCGAAATCCGACATCACGATCCGCACCGCGCTGTTGGAGAAGCGGTTCCTCTGCGGCGACCGGGAGGCGTTCGACAAGCTGGACGCGCGGCTGTGGGAGGATCTGTTCGTCCAGACCGGCCCCGAATTCGTCGAGGCGAAACTGTCCGAGCGCGACCGCCGGCACGATCGCCATGGCGGCTCGCGCTATCTGCTCGAACCCAATATCAAGGAGGGCAAGGGCGGCCTGCGCGACCTGCAGACCCTGCATTGGGTCTCGAAATACATCTATGTCTGCAACACCGCCTGGGATCTGGTGGCCCGCGGCATCTATCGCCATGACGAGGTGCAGAAATTCGCCGATGCGGCGAAGTTCATCTGGGCGGTGCGCTGCCATCTGCACGATCTGAACGGCCGGGCGCAGGAGGTCCTGAGCTTTGACCGCCAGATCGAGATTGCCGAGCGCATGGGGTTTCAGGACCTCGACGGGCGGCGCGGGGTGGAACGCTTCATGCAGACCTATTTTCGCCATGCCAAGAATGTGGGCGACCTGACGCGGATCTTCGCGGCGGCGCTGGAGGCGGAACATGCCAAGCCGCAGCCACGCTTCTCTATGCTGCTGCGCGCCTTCAGCTTTGGCGAGGGGCCGGCGGATCTGGGCGCCTTTCAGGTGCAGGACAGCCGGCTGACCGTGCGCGACGACCGGGTCTTTGCCGAGGACCCGGTGAATATCCTGCGCCTGTTCCATCAGGCGGCTAAGATGGATGCGATGATCCACCCCGAGGCGCTGCGCCTGGTCACCCAATCGCTGGATCTGATCGATGACCGGATGCGCCGGGACCCGGCGGCGAACCGGCTGTTCCTGGAGATGCTGCTGCACAAGGAAAGCGGCGCCTGGCTGCTGCGCCGGATGAACGAGACCGATGTGCTGGGCCGTTTCGTTCCCGAGTTCGGGCGCATCGTGGCAATGATGCAGTTCAACATGTATCACCACTATACGGTCGACGAGCACACGATCCAGACGATCAACATGCTCAACGAGATCGAGCGGCAGGAGGCGATCGAGGATCTTCCGGTCTCCTCGGATATCGTGAAATCCGGGCTGAACCGGCTTGTGCTCTATGTGGCGCTCCTGCTCCACGATGTGGGCAAGGGGCAGGGCGGGGATCATTCCGAGATCGGCGCGGGGATTGCCGAGCGGGTCTGCCCGCGCCTGGGCCTGAGCGCGGCCGAGACCGAGATGGTCGTCTGGCTGGTGCGCCATCACCTGCTGATGAGCGATGTGGCGCAGAAACGCGATATCTCGGACCCCGCCACGGTGCGCGATTTCGCCCGGCAGGTGCAGATACCCGAGCGGCTCAGGCTGCTGCTGGTCCTGACCGTCTGCGATATCCGGGGGGTGGGGCCCGGGGTGTGGAACAATTGGAAGGCGCAGCTGTTGCGCAATCTCTATTGGGACACGCGCGACACGCTGACCGGGGGGGCCGAGCAATCGCGCAGCCACCGGATCGACCGGGCGCGCGGCGCGCTCTCGGACGCGCTGGCGAAATGGCCCGAGGCGGAGCGGGCGCGCGAGCTGACCCGGCACTATCCGCATTACTGGCTGGGACTCGAGACCGATCTGCATGTGAAATTCGCCGAAATGGCGCGGCGCCCGGCCGAGGGTGTGACCAGCCGCTTCTTGCACGATCCCGGCCGGGATGCGACGGCGGCCCTGCTCTATATGCAGGACCATCCCGGGATCTTCAGCCGGATGGCGGGGGCATTCGCGCTGGCCGGTACCTCGGTGGTGGATGCGCGGACCTATACGACGACCGATGGCATGGCCTGCTCGGCGTTCTTCCTGCAGGATGCGGAGGGACAGGCCTTTGAGGAGAGCCGGCTGGACCGGCTGCGCCGCACCATCTCGCGCACATTGAAGGGTGAGGTGATCGTGCGCGAGCGGCTGGCCGAGAAGGCCAAGAACCGCACCGCGAAACCCTTTACCCTGCCGACCCGGATCAAGTTCGACAACGAGGTCTCGGAGCTTTACACGGTGATCGAGGTCGATACCCGCGACCGGCTGGGGCTGTTGCATGATCTGACCCGGACGCTGACGGCGATGAATATCAACATCTTCTCGGCGATCATCGCGACCTATGGCGAGCAGGCGGTGGACGTGTTCTATGTCCGCGATCTGTTCGGGCTGAAGATCCGCGCGCAGTCGAAACAGCGCCAGATCGAGCGCCGGCTGACCGATGCGATCGAGGGCAAGGCCCCGCCCGCGGGCCTGCAGGGATGACCCCTCCCCGAGCGCGACGCAGCCACCGCCCACCCCCACCCACCCCCCGGTGGGCAGCGGCTCCGTCGCGCTCGGGGAGGGAGAACGGCGGCATGGGCGGCGGCCCCTTGCCGTGAGCGCCGCGCCGATCCGCCTGCTCCGCAGTTTCGCGACCGTGGGCGGCTGGACCATGGCCAGCCGGGTGCTGGGGTTTCTGCGCGATGTGATGATCGCGGCGCTTCTGGGGGCCGGGCCGGTGGCCGAGGCGTTCTTCGTCGCCTTCCGTCTGCCCAATATGTTCCGCCGTTTCTTTGCCGAGGGCGCGTTCAACATGGCCTTCATCCCGCTCTTCGCCAAGCGGCTGGCGGGCGAGGGGCAGGAAGCCGCCACCCGGTTTGCCGAGGAGGCGCAGGCGCTGCTGGCCACCGCCTTGATCGGGCTGACCCTGGTGGCGCAACTGGCGATGCCCTGGTTCGTCTGGGCGCTGGCCAGCGGGTTCGAGCCGGGCAGCGACCGCACCGATCTGGCCATCGCGTTCAGCCGGGTGTGTTTTCCGTATATCGTCTTCATCTCGCTGGCGGCCCTGTTCTCGGGCATTTTGAACGCCTTCGGCCGGTTCGCCGCCGCGGCCGCCGCGCCGGTCTTGCTGAATGTGGTGCTGATCGGCGCCATGGCGCTGGGCTGGGCGCTGGGATGGGAGATCGGCTGGGTCCTGGCCTGGGCGGTCTTTGCCGGCGGGGTGGCGCAGGCGCTGCTGGTCGCCCTCGCCGCGCGGCATCTGGGCGTGGTGCTGCGGCTGCGCCGGCCCCGGTTGAGCCCCGATATGCGCCGGCTGGTGGCGCTGGGGATCCCCGCGGCGCTGGCGGGCGGGGTGATGCAGATCAACCTGCTGGTCGGCACGCAGATCGCGAGTTGGTTCGACGGGGCGATCGGCTGGCTCTGGTATGCCGACCGGGTCTATCAGCTTCCCCTTGGCATCGTCGGGGTGGCCATTGGCGTGGTGCTGTTGCCCGAACTCAGCCGCCTGGTTCGCGCGGGCGAGGAGGGTGCCGCCGCCGCCCAGATGAACCGCGCGGCCGAGTTCGCGCTGATCCTGACCTTGCCCGCCACCGTGGCCCTGGTGGCGGTGCCCGGGCTGATCACCGAAGTGCTGTTCCAGCGCGGGGCCTTTGGCGCCGAGGACACGGCGGCCACGGCCACCGCCCTCTGGATCTATGCGCTGGGCCTGCCCGCTTTCGTCCTGCAAAAGGTGCTGCAACCGGCCTTCTTTGCACGCGAGGACACGCGGACCCCGCTGCGCTATGCGGTCTGGTCGATGGCGATCAATGTGGCAGCGGCCCTGGCGCTGGTGCCCGTGGCGGGCTGGCTGGGCGCCGCCATCGGCACCACCCTGGCGGGCTGGGCGATGCTGGCCATGCTGTGGATGGGCGCGGGGCGGCTCTCGACCCGGATCGCGGTGGATGCGCGGCTGGCCCGGCGGGCGCCGCGCTGTCTGCTGGCGGCGCTGGCCATGGGGGCCTTGATCCTGGGCTGGGCGCATCTGGGCGCCGGATTGGGCCTTGCCCCCTGGACAGTGCTGGCCCTGCTCCTCATCATGGGGGGCGCGGGCTATGGCGCGGCGGCGGTGCTGCTGGGCGCCTTCCGGCCTGCCGAGCTGACTGCCGCGCTGCGCCGTTCCCGGCCTGCCGCCACCCCGGAGGAATGATGTCGAAACTGGTCTCCGCGTTCCTGCTCCTGACCCTCGTGGCCTGTGTCGGCGTCCGCCCCTTTCCCGCCCCCGCCCCGGGGCTGAGCGAGGCCGCCGACCCGCCCGGCTTTCCCAATATGCGCTTTCACAGCCTGGACAAGCAGGAGGAGATGGATGCCCAGCTCGCCCTGATCCGCCAGCAATACGGCGCCCGGATCGCGGCCGAGGGCGCAGTGCCCAATGGCGGGGTCTATGACGTGCTGGTCCTCTCGGGTGGCGGCCCGGACGGGGCGTTCGGCGCGGGGCTGCTGAACGGCTGGACCCAGGCGGGGGACCGGCCGGAATTCGGCCTTGTCACCGGCATCTCGACCGGCGCGCTGATCGCGCCCTTCGCCTTTCTGGGGCCGGAATATGACGCGGCCCTGAAACGCTTCTATACCGAGACGCGGACCGAGGATCTGGTGGCCTTTGCCATCTTCAAGGGCATTCTTGGGGCCGCCGGGCTGACCGACACCACCCCGATCCGCGCGATCCTGGAACGCGAGATCACGGCGGATTTCGTGGAGCGCCTGGGGGCCGAGCATCTCAAGGGCCGGCGCCTCTGGGTCGGGACCACCAATCTCGACAGCCAGCGCCCGGTGATCTGGGATATCGGCGCCATCGCTGCAACTGGCCGGCCCGAAGCGCCCCGGCTGATCCGCGAGATCCTGCTCGCCTCCGCCTCGATCCCCGGCGCCTTCCCGCCGGTGATCTTCCAGGTCGAGGCCGTGGGGACCCGTTTCTCCGAGATGCATGTCGATGGCGGCGTCACCCGGCAGCTTTTCCTGTTCCCCGTGGACACCAGGGTCGTCGTCAAGGCCCCGACCAACGAGGCGGTCCGGACCGGCACGGTCTACACCATCCGCAACTCGAAACTCGGCCCCGAATATGCCGAGACCGAGCCCGGCATCGTCCAGATCGCGGCACGCTCGGTGCAGACCCTGCTCAAGGCCGGCGGGATCTCGGACATCGCGGTGCTGCGCAGCCAGGCCCGGGACGCCGATTTCGACGTGAAGGTGATCGCCGTGCCCAACAGCTTCGACGCCCCGTCGGAGGAGCTGTTCGACGTGAACTATATGCGCGCCCTCTATGACGTGGGCGAGCAGATGGCCCGGGGCGGCATCCCCTGGGAGTGATCGCGGCCTGGTAGGAGGGCACAGCGCCCTCGCC
>JBCBIS010000224.1:0-6081 GCA_038524325.1 Pseudomonadota bacterium | reverse complement strand
ACGGTAAGATTAGGCGGAGCAATAGAATACTGCGGCCTTTCAATCAATATGCCAGACCAAGGACAAGGATTAAAATTTGAAATAAGTCAATAGATATAGTACAGATTTTCGTGGAATACGTTGAGTTACAGATTTTTAGTCTAGATTTGGCGACTGATAATTGGGTGGAGGGTGAGATATTTGTGATGGAAAGTAGATAGGAGAAATCGGCAGCGTCACTTTGGGCTCGAACCAGACATTTGCGATTTTCTCAGATTAGGGGTTGCGAGGGGGTGCCGCGTGGCTCGGTCTGGGGCGAAGAATTCGTTTCGTGTCTCGTGTCGAAGTCTGTGCTGCTCAAAGGCGCGTGGCTTGGCGTGGGGTTTCGTCCCCTCCCGCAAACGACCCCGTTGAGCCTGATTGGCGTAGAGACGCCGGGCGGAGCTGTGGATCTGGGTGGTGGGGGGCCGTGGGCGGCTCTGGCCGGGCGGGCAGGGGGGCGGCGCGTCGGACCGGGGGGCGCGCCGGCCGACCGCTCGGAGGGTCACACCGGGTCGAGGGACAGCTTTCCGTGCAGCGCCAGAAGGGCCAGGGCAGCCACGGTCGGCGCGTCGACGATGGTGCCGTCGCGGGCCATCGCCAGCATTTCGGCCAGGGGAAAGGCGCGGGAGATCATGTCCTGCTCCTCGGCATCGCGCTTCGGGGCGCCTGCGGTCAGGCCGGAGGCGAGGAAGAGCTCGAACGCATGGGTCGAATAGCCATAGGCGGGGTGGAGGCGGCCGATCCGCTCCATCGCGGCGGCGCGGAGGCCGGTCTCCTCCTCCAACTCGCGATGCGCCGTGTCGGTCAGGTCGGTGACGCCGGGTTCGGCGGCGCCCATCGGCAGCTCCCAGACCCGGCGTCCGATGGGATAGCGGAACTGCTCGACCATGTGGATCTGCCCGTCGCCGATGGCCGCGACCACGGCGAAATCGGGTTTCTCAACCACGTTATAGCTGCCGAGCGCCCCGTCGCGGCGCCGGATCCGGTCCTCACGCAGGCGGATCCAGCGGCTCTCATAGGCGATTTCTTGCGAGAGTGTCTCGATATCGGGGCGGTCGGTCATGCGGCACTCCGGGATGGGCGCGGGGGCTGGGGCTGTGTATCACGTCCTCGCGGCGGGTTCTCAGCCGCGATCGGGGGAGGGGCGCGATGTGGACATGGGAGCACCTGTGGGAGGGGTTCGCGGTCTCGGCGGCGGCCAGCGGTTTGCTGGCCTGTTTCCTGCTGCCGACCCCGGGGTTCGATTTCTATGAGGGGATGACCGCGATCATCATCGGCCCGATCGGCGTGATCCACTATCCGTTGGAGGTGGTTCTGGGCGCCGCGAGCCGCATCGCGCTGATCATCGCCCCGGTGCTGGCGGCATTGGCCTATGGTGTTTGGCGGCGGTCGCTGGTGGCGATGATCGGGGCTGGCGTCCTCTGGGCCGCCAGCGGCTATGTGATCGGGATCATGCCGGGGCTCTGAGCCGGCTCAGAGCATGGCCTTGACCTTGGCGGCCACCGCCTCGGCCGTGATCCCGAAATGTTTGAACAGGTCGCCGGCGGGGGCGGAGGCGCCAAAGCCATGCATGCCGACGAATTCGCCCTTCTCGCGCTTGCCCCGCTCGCCATAGAGCCAACGGTCCCAGCCAAAGCGGATCGCGGCCTCGACCGCCACGCGGACCGGGCCCGCGGGCAGGACGCGGCGGCGATAGGTGTCGTCCTGCTCCTCGAACAGCTCCCAGCAGGGCATCGAGACAATGCGGGTGCCGATGCCCTCGGCCTCGAGCAGCGCCTTGGCGGCCATCGCGACGGAGACCTCAGATCCGGTGGCGAGCAGGATCGCCTGGCGCTTCGCCTCCGCCTCGGCCAGCACATAGCCGCCCAGCGCGGTCATGTTGCGCGGGGTGTGTTTCAGCCGGTGGGTCGGCACGCCCTGACGGGTCAGCGCGATCACCGAGGGGATGTCGGCCTGCAGCGCCAGTTCCCAGGCCTCGGCCGTCTCGACCCCGTCGGCGGGGCGGAACACCAGCAGGTCCGGGGTGGCACGCAGCATCGCCAGATGCTCGACCGGCTGGTGGGTGGGGCCATCCTCGCCCAACCCGATCGAATCATGGGTCATCACATAGACCACCCGCTGTTTCATCAGCGCGCTCAGCCGCATCGCGGCACGGGCATAGTCGGTGAAGACCATGAACGTCCCGCCATAGGGTTGCACCCCGCCATGCAGCGCCATGCCGTTCATCGCGGCGGCCATGCCATGCTCGCGGATGCCGTAATAGAGATAGCGCCCGCCGCGATGATCCGTGTCGAAAATGCCCAGATCCGCCGTCAGCGTGTTGTTCGAGCCGGTCAGGTCGGCCGAGCCGCCCATGGTCTCCGGCATCACCGGGTTCACCGCCTCCAGCACCTTCTGGCTGGCCGCGCGGGTGGCGAGTTTCGGCGCGTCCTCGGCGAAGGTCTTTTTCACCTTGCGGATGGCGGCGGGCAGGCGCTTGGGCGCCTCGCGGCCCATCACCCGGGCGAACTCGGCCTGACGCGCGGAGGAGAGGCCGGCCAGCGTCTCGCGCCATTCGGCATGGGCGGCGGCGCCGCGTTCCCCGGTTTTCTCCCACTCCGCCTTGATATTGGCGGGGATGTCGAACGGGCCGTTGGTCCAGCTGTAGGCCGCGCGGGCGCCGGCGATTTCCTCGTCCTTGGTGATCGCGCCATGGGCCTTGTTGGTGTCCTGCTGGGTCGGCGCGCCAAAGCCGATATGGGTCTTGCAGGCGATCATGACCGGCGATTTCTGCTTGCCCGCCCAGTCCAGCGCGGCTTCGATTTCCGCGGTGTCATGGCCGTCGATGGCGCGGGTGACCCAGCCGCAGCTCTCGAACCGGGCGATCTGATCGGTGCGGTCCGAGATATCCACCTTGCCGTCGATCGAGATGCCGTTGTCGTCCCAGAGCACGATCAGGTTCGAGAGCTGCTGGCGCCCGGCCAGGGTGATCGCCTCCTGGCTCACCCCCTCCATCAGACAGCCATCGCCAGCGATGACCCAGGTCTTGTGGTTGACCAGTTTTTTGCCGAAGCGGGCGCGCAGGTTTTCCTCGGCGATGGCCATGCCGACCGCGGTTGCGATGCCCTGGCCGAGCGGGCCGGTGGTGGTCTCGATCCCCGCGGCATGGCCGTATTCCGGGTGGCCTGCGGTGGCCGCGCCCAGTTGGCGGAAGTTCTTCACCTGCTCCAGCGGCATCGAGGGATAGCCGGTCAGGTAAAGCAGACCATAGAGCAGCATCGAGCCATGGCCCGCGCTCAGCACGAAGCGGTCGCGATCGGCCCAGTCCGGCGCCTGCGGGTCGAACCGCATCTGCGTGTCGTAGAGCACGGTCGCCACATCGGCCATGCCCATCGGCATGCCGGAATGCCCGGAATTGGCGGCCTTCACCGCGTCGAGCGCCAGCACGCGGAGCGCGTTCGCCATGGCGAAACGGCGCGGGTCGTTGGCTTTCATCTGGTCGATTTCCACGGTCTGGCCCCCTTGGATGCTGTGGGTTCTGGCGAGCGGACAATGCGCAGGCGCTGCACACAGGGTCAAGCCTCCCCGCCGCGGATTGCCCTGCGATGAAGGGCCGCCGGGCCGGGGCCATGCAAGAGGCAGGGCCGGGCCTCCCGCAGCGGGACCGATTTTTGGCATACTGTCCCGGGGCGGTTGATTCGCGCAGCGGTGGTTGCCGGGCGTCTGCCTCTCACAAAAAACGAACCCGTCCCATCGGCGGGAAGCGACACGGAGGGGCAGATGAGCAGAGTAGAAAAAGCCTTCCAACGGCTCGACCGGGCCTTGAGCCGGCTGGAAGAGAAGATCACGACCCAGGCCGCGGCCGCCGAGGCGGGGGTGCCGTCGGAGGTGGCAGCCGCAGATGCGGCCCATGATCAGGTGCTGAAGGCCGAGCGCGATGTGCTGGCCGCCAAAGTGGCGCGCCTGCAGGCCCGCAGTGCCGAGGAAGCCCAGCTGCGCGGCGAAGCGGCCGAGGCGGTGCGCGCGGCGCTCAGCGATCTGCGCGCCATGGCGGCCCAGGCCGGGCAGGTAGGAGGCATGCATGGCTGAAGTTTCGGTCCGGATCGGCGGGCGCGTCTATCGGCTCGGCTGCGGCGAGGGCGAGGAGGCCGCACTGACCGGCTATGGCAAGGCGATGGACCAGATCGCCGAGGACATCCAGCGCAGCCTGCCCCAGCCGGTGCCCGAAGGGCGGCTGCTGGTGATGGTAGGCATGATGCTGGCCGATCAGATGGCCGAGATGCAGCGCAAGACCGCCGAGGCCGAACGCAAGGCGGCCGAGGCGCGCAAACTGGCCGACAGCCGCGCGGCGCCGGACGATCTCTTCAATGCCGAGGTCGAGGCGGATATGGCCGCGCGGCTCGACGCGATCGCGGCCCGGATCGAGAACCTGACCGAGAAGATGGTGTGACCGGCCCTCGGGGGCCGGACTCTGGGCACAAGGCCGCCTGACGGCGATGGTCGCACAGCTCGCGCTCGGCTCGGTCGTGATCGCCGGCAGTGTCATCGTGCAGGTCCTGTTTATCGCCATGGCAGAGAGCTGGCTGAGGCGGCGGGAAGCCTGGCTGGCGCGCCCGCCCCATCTGCTGCGCTCGACCCTGGGCCTTGCCGCCGTCACGCTGTGGCTGATGCTGGCGCATACGGTGGGGGTCTGGCTCTGGGCGGTGACTTTTCTGGCCGTCGGCGTCTTCGAGGGGCTGGAGCCGGCGCTGTACTTCTCGGGCGTGGCATTCACGACGCTGGGTTTCGGCGATGTTCTGGTCGGGCGGGAATGGCGCCTGCTCTCGGGTCTCGCGGCGGCGAACGGGCTGCTGATTTTCGGGATCTCGACGGCGTTTCTGGTCGAGGCGCTGCGGGCGATCCGGCAGGCGCAGGGGGGCGATCTCTGAGATCCCGTGCGCCGGGCTTTGTGTTTCGCTTGTGCCGGGTCTATATCCGCGGTGACGGGTGCTGTCTTTCTCGTGTAGCGGACAGTTTCCTGGTGGCCTAATTTCACTCGCGGGAGCTGGCTCTGCGTTCGCTCGTGGGCTTACGCACCTGGCGCCCACCTGGTTTACCAGGCTCGCGAGGATCTGAAACCGCCACGGTCACGACGGGCCCGTCACCCCGCCCTTGGTGCCTTTTGAGCCAGGGTGAGGCAAAATGCATGCGCGTGCCGCGCATATGAGCCCGCTGCGCCGCTCCGCGGCGGTGTGGGTGGCCGCCGGGCGGGAGGCTGCTGGGACCGGCGGGCAATGACGAAAGGGTGGGGCATGACCGAGCCAAAGGCTGCGCAGGATCTGGCCGAGGCCAAGGCGCGGCTGCGCAAGACTGCTCTGGCGGCCCGCAAGGCGGCGCATCTGTCCGGGAGCGGCGCGGCCGAGGCAGCGCGGGATCATCTGCTGGCCTCGCGGCTTCTCACCGGGGCGGGGGTGATTGCAGGCTATCGGCCGATCCGGAGTGAGCTCGACCCGACGCCGTTGATGGAGACGCTGCATGTGGCCGGGCATCGGGTCGCGGTCCCGGTCATCCAGGGGGCCGGGTTGGCGTTGAAATTCGCTGCCTGGGCGCCGGGATGTGCCATGACCGAAGGCGCGTTCGGAGCCGAGGTGCCGGCGGATCCGGTTTGGCTCACGCCCGATCTTGTGATCGCGCCACTCGTGGCCTTTGATCGCCGGGGGCGGCGGCTGGGTTATGGCGGCGGGTTCTATGACCGCTCGCTGGAGGTCTTGCGCGCCGATGCGCCGGTGCGGGCGATTGGCTTCGCCTATGCGGCCCAGGAAGTGCCGAACCTGCCCGCCGAGCCGACCGATCAGACGCTTGACGCCATTGTCACCGAGGCAGGCCTGCTGCGGCCGTAGCCGATGATCCGGCCTTGGGGACTCTCCACCGCCAAAAGCGGGGCGCGGCATCGACAAAAGATTCGTCTGCTTGCCACACATGCTGCCCTCGCTTTCCGTGACCGCCCGGCAGCCACCCACACCGCCGCGGAGCGGCGCAGCAAGCTGGTATGCGCGGCACGCGCATGCATTTTCGACCGCCTTGGGGGAGGGCGGATGGTTT
>JBCBIS010000223.1:0-6101 GCA_038524325.1 Pseudomonadota bacterium | reverse complement strand
CGCCGGACCGAAGGCCCGGCCGCGCAGCGCGGTGGCAATCGTGCAGGCAAGGAGGCCATGATGATCCGTGTCGAACGCATCTCGAAATACTTCACCCTGCACCATCAGGGCGGGGTGGAGATCCCGGTGATGGCGGAGGCCTCACTGAGTGTGGCACCGGGCGAATGCGTCGCGCTGACCGGGGTGTCCGGCTCTGGAAAATCGACCCTGATGCGGATGATTTATGGCAATTACCTCGCTGCCTCCGGCCGGATCATGGTCGGCGATCTGGACGTGGTCCGGGCCGAGCCGCGGGAGATTCTGGAACTGAGGCGCAGCACGCTCGGCTATGTCAGCCAATTTCTGCGGGTCGTGCCGCGGGTCCCTGCGATCGAGGTGGTGGCCGAGCCCCTTCTGCGCGTCGGAACGGATCCTGACGAGGCCGCTGCGCGCGCCAGGGAATTGTTGACCCGGCTCAACATTCCCGAGCGGCTCTGGCCCCTCTCGCCCCTGACCTTCTCAGGTGGAGAGCAGCAGCGGGTGAATATCGCTCGCGGGTTTGCACATCCCTACCCGGCGCTGCTGCTGGACGAACCGACGGCGAGCCTGGATGGCGGCAATCGCGATCAGGTGCTGCAGCTTATCGAGGACGCGAAACAGCGCGGGGCAGCGATTTTGGGCATCTTCCACGACTTGGCGGCCCGCGAGCGCGTCTGCGACCGCGAGGTTGATGTCGCCCGATTCACCC
This sequence comes from Pseudomonadota bacterium, assembly GCA_038524325.1. Lineage (GTDB taxonomy): Bacteria > Pseudomonadota > Alphaproteobacteria > Rhodobacterales > Rhodobacteraceae > Thermohalobaculum. Next base: position 5,374 of record JBCBIS010000223.1, on the reverse strand, counting down.
CGGTTGATCAGGCCGACGAGGCCCCGGCGGAGCGGCCCGGCATGGCCGCCTCCGACGGTGCGGCTGCCTGACGGATGGGCCGGCTGATCGCCGTGGTCGGACCTTCGGGCGCCGGGAAGGACACACTCCTCGACGCGGCCCGTGACTCGCTGCGAGATGCGCTGTTCGTCCAGCGGGTGATCACCCGCGCGGCCAGCCCGGGCACCGAGGGCTTCGAGCCGGTGTCGGAGGAAGAGTTCGCCGCGCGTGATGCCGCGGGCGCCTTCGCTTTCACATGGCCGGCGCATGGGCTGTGCTATGGCATTCCGGTCGAGATCCTCCCGGCGCTGGAGCAGGGCCGGATGGTGATTTTCAACGGCTCCCGCGGCGCGCTTCCCCGGATCCGCGAAGTCTGTCCGCAAGTGGAGGTGATCCTGATCACCGCGCCGCGCGACGTTTTGGCCGCCCGGCTGGCGGCGCGCGGGCGCGAGACAGCCGACGAGGTTGAGAGACGGCTGGACCGGGCCGATCTCGATGCGCCGCCCGGTGCCCGCGTGGTGGTCAATGACGGGAGCGTGGACGAGGGGGTGGCCCGGTTTCTCGCCGCGCTCACCCTGTCAGGGGAAGGCGGGTGATGACATGAAAACGGCCATCGTCTTCTGCCTCACCGAACACGCAGATGTCCTGGACCGGCTGCGGAGGGGAAAGGATATCGGCAAGCTTTGGTGTGAGGGCCGCCTCCACCGCCGCCAGGTCCGAGGGATCCAGCGGCCCCGTCAGGGTCAAGTGAAAGCGGAATTCATCGAGGACATAGGGATACCCCCAGGCCTGCAACAGGGCCTCCTGGCGCGGTGTCAGCGGCAGCGCACGGCGTTTTGCGGTCTCCTCCAGGGTCGGCGCTGCGCGGAAACGGTCGAGTTCCTGCACGCAAGAGGCGGCGAGGGCTGCGATGGGCGGGACCGGCCCGGCTGGCACGATTGCGAGGAAGGATCCGATCGATTTTACCTCCAGACGCGGGATCTCGAAGGCCGGCATCCCGCTGGCGAGCGCCGCCGCCGCCTCGAAGAGTTCGTCGGCGGTGATGCCCTCGGCCAGGGCAAAAGGCGGCTTCAGGGTCCCGTGGAAACCGTATTTCCGGGGCCGCGCCGAGAGCGTCGAGACCGGCTGCGGCAGGCCCGGCAGATCGGGATGCGCGACCATGCCTCCGGCGGCGGCGTCCCATCCCAGCCAGGCTGCGCCAAACTGCGCCAGCGCACTGCCGGGTGGCGGCGCGTAATAGAGCGCATAGCGTTGAAACCGGGGCATCTCATACTCCTGACCACTCCGAAACCGCCCTCCCATAAACCAAAGCCCGCGAAGGGAACAGGACAATGACCGTCACCCGTCTGGCGAATGCAATGCTGGTGCTGGAGCAGGAGGTCGTCCGCGGCGGTCTCGTCGTCGAGGACGGAAAGATCGCGGCGATCGAGACCGGTGCGGCGGTGGCGGACGGGGCCGAGGATCTGGCGGGCGATTACCTCTGCCCCGGCCTGGTCGAGCTCCATACCGACAATCTGGAGCGGCATATGCAGCCGCGTCCGGGCGTGAAATGGCCGCTGGGGGCTGCCGTCATGGCGCATGATGCCGAGCTTGCCAGCGTGGGCATCACCACCGTGTTCGATGCGCTGCGCGTCGGGTCGGTGCCAGGCGATCGCAAGGCGAAATACGACAAATATGCCCGCGAGACGGCGGATCACATCCTGGCCCAGCGGGCGGCCGGCCATCTCAGGATCAGCCATTTCCTGCATTTGCGCGCCGAGATTTGTTCGGAGACACTCATCCAGGAACTGGAGGAGTTTGCCCCCGAAGACCGGATCGGCATTGTCAGCCTGATGGACCACACGCCTGGGCAGCGGCAGTTCCGCGATTTGAGCAAGCTGGAGGAGTATCTCACCGGTAAGCACGGGATGAGCCGGGCGGATCTGGATGCGCATTTCCAGGGGCTCTACGACCTGCGCGAAAAATATGGCGAGGCTCACGAGGCGGCGGCGGTCGCGCATGGGCGCAGATTGGGCGCGGTGCTGGCCAGCCATGACGACACGCGGGTCGAGGATGTGGAGACATCGGCCCGCCACGGCGTCGGCTTTGCCGAATTTCCGACGACGATCGAGGCGGCGCGGGCCTGTCACGACCACGGTATTGCGGTGATCATGGGGGCGCCCAACCTGCTGCGCGGAGGCTCGCATTCGGGGAATGTCGCGGCCTCCGATCTGGCGGACGCGGGGCTGTTGGATATCTTGAGCAGCGATTACGCGCCGTCTTCATTGCTGATGTCGGCGGTGCGCCTGGGGGTGGAGAGCGGCGATATGGCGGCGGGGATGGCTCGGGTGACCTCGGCGCCCGCAGATGCGGCGGGTCTGCGCGACCGGGGGCGACTGGAAGTGGGCGCGCGGGCGGATCTTGTTCGGTTCCGGGTGGCGGAGCGGTTGCCGGTGCTTCGCCAAGTCTGGTCCCAAGGGCGTGTCGTCTGAGCCAAACGGCGTTCGCGCAAGCGCTCACACGGCTTTTGTTGCGCGGCTGCTCCGCAGCCGCTCGTCCCCCTCCCGGCCTCCCCCAAGGGGGAGGGGCGCCAGCGGGTGAGGTTTTCAATCAGGCCGTACGGGGGCGCGTGTTGCCGGGATCGTAGACCGGATCGACGAGAATCTTCGCTGCGCGTCGCTGCCCCATGATCATGACATCGAGCTGGGTGCCGGGATCGGTCGCCTCCGGGGCGAGATAGGCGAAGGCGAGCAGTTTCTGGCTGCGATGACCGTAGGCGATTGAAGATGTCAGCCCGATCTGGTTGTCCTGAAGGAAGACTGCTTCGCCGCCATGGCCGTCCTGGGCGCCGTTGTCCTCGATCTCAAGATAGGCGCAGGTGAAGCGGTTGCCCTGCTGGAGGGTGCGTTCGGTTGATTGCTTGCCGATAAACTCTTTGTCCAGTTTCACAAACCGCATGACATCGGCTTCGGGCAGGGTGACTTCATTGGTGAGTTCACCCGCGCCTTTGAAGCCTTTCTCCATCCGCATGGCATTCATGGCGAAGGAGCCGTAATCGGTGAGGCCCAGGGGGGCGCCGGCCTCGGTCAGGGCATCGTAGACGGGGAGCAGGGCGCTCTGCGGCATGTGGAATTCCCAGCCGAGCTCTCCCGCATAGGACATGCGGAACGCCCATATCTGCTGACCAGCGACGGTGATCTGCTGCGCGCGGAGCCAGGGGAAGCTCTGATTGTCCAGCGGGGCGTCGGTGCAGGTGGCCAGGATCTTGCGGGCATGGGGGCCGTTGAGGGCGAGGGCGCCCCACTCGGAGGAGCGGTTGGTGATCTCGACCCCGCCATTCATGCGGGTGCGGAGATGGTCGACCAGGCGCTGCTCGAAGAAGGCAGCGCAGACAAGGTAGAACCGGTCCTCGGCAAGGCGGACGATGGTGGCCTCGAGCTCGATCCGACCGTTCTCGTGACAAAAATGGGTCAGCGCGATCCGCCCCGGGGCCGATGGGAGGCGGTTCGGGATCAGCCGGTCCAACAGCGCAGCGGCTCCGGGCCCGGAAACCTCGACTTTGGTGAAGGCCGAGATGTCCATGATCCCAGCAGCCTCGGCCACAGCGCGGCATTCGGCGCCGACTGTGTCGTGCCAGGGGGCGCGGTTGAAGCTGTAGTGGTCGCGCTGCGCGATCTCTTTCGCAAAGAAGCGGGGGCGTTCCCAGCCGAAGACCTCCTCAAAGACCGCGCCCTTGGCGTGAAGGCGGTCATAGAGGGCGGAGGGTTTCACCGGACGCCCCTCGGGCCGGTTGAGATGGGGGAACGGAATTTCATGGCGCAGCAGATAGTCTTCGCGCGCCTTGGTTACCTGATAGCGGTCATCGGCGAACTCCCCATACCGGCGGGGGTCGAAGTCGCGCATGTTGATCTCGGCGGCGCCATGCACCATCCAGCGGGCAAGCTCTCGCGTCAGACCGGGGCCCCAGCCGATGCCAATCTGACAGCCGCAGTCGAGCCAGTAGTTCTGCAGCCCAGGCGCAGGCCCGATCAGCGGGTTGCCGTCAGGCGGGTGGGAGATGGCCCCGTGGACCTCGCGCTTGATGCCAAGCTCGGCGAGGATCGGCATTCGGTCCATGGCGTTCTCCAGCCAGGGCATGATGCGGTCGTAATCGGGGTCGAACAGCTCGTTCTCCGCCTCCCACGGGCAGCCGTCGAGCCAAACGGTGTTGGGATTGGCTTTCTCATAGATACCGATCAGCCCTGATTTCTGCTCCATCCGGATATAGCCGGAGACGAGTTTGTCGTCGCGCACCACGGGGAGTTCGGTCTCGAGATCGCGGAACTCTGGCACCGTGTCGGTCACCAGGTAATGGTGGGTCATCGAGGTGGTGGGGATGTTCAGCCCGCTCCACGCGCCGACTTGTTTGGCATAGGTGCCGCCGGCGTTGACCACATGTTCGCAGGTGATCTCGCCTTGATCGGTCGAGACCTTCCACTCGCCGCTCGGCAGCATCTCAACATTGGTGGCACGGCAGCGGCGGATGATCTTGGCACCCTTCTGACGCGCCCCAGCCGCCAGGGCAAAGGTCGCCCCCGCTGGGTCGACATGGCCGTCATCGGGGGTGTGGAGGGCCGCCTTGACGCCCTCGAGATTATAGAAAGGATGCAGCTCGCTGATCCGCTCCGGCCCCACGATCTCCATCGGGAAGCCCAGCGCCGCGCCGACCGAGATGGTGTGCTTCAGCCAATCCACCTCGTCATCGTCATAGGCCAGCCGAAACGAGCCGCAACCATGCCAGGTCACCCCTTGGCCCGTCTCCTCCTCCAAAACCTTGGAATAGAGATCGATGTTGTAGCCCACGCATTTGCCGAGCGCGAAAGAGGAGGTGGAATGCGTGATCTGCCCCGCCGCGTGCCATGTCGAACCCGACGTCAGCTCCGCTTTCTCCAACAGCACCACATCGGTCCAGCCCTCATGCGCCAGATGATAGGCAAGGCCGCAGCCCATCACCCCACCCCCGATGATCACAACCCTTGCGTGACTTGGCAGCATCACATCCTCCAGAAATCCCGCTGTGCCGGATAGATATCGTACATTTGCACCGCCATCAAGGTGACTTGTACGAATGAACCAAGCCTGTCCCTTCCGAGAACCGGGCCCGCGTGCTAGCTTGCCCGCATAGGGACGAGGACACCATGCGCCATGCGATTTTGATCTGTGCCTTTTTGCTAACGGCGGTTACAGCGCGGGCTGATGCGATCGCGCTCTGCAAGGCGGCGAAGAGCCCAGAGCAGGCGGTCGAGATTTGCAGCACCTATCTGGCCAGCCATCGCCTCACCCCGGAGATCCAACTCGAAATCCTCTATCTTCGCGCCAATGCTTACTTCGAGCTTGG
>JBCBIS010000222.1:0-6163 GCA_038524325.1 Pseudomonadota bacterium | reverse complement strand
TCAGCTGGTTCAGGCCCGCGCCGCCGCTGAGCAGGTCGTTGCCCGGACCGCCATTCAGCGCGTTGGGGCCGGCGCCTCCAAACAGCTGATCGTTGTTGTTGCTGCCGTTCAGGTTGGCGATGCCATCGCCGGTGGTGAAGATAAAGCTGAACTGGTCGAGGAAATTCTGCAGCGGCTGGAAGTTCCCCGCGCCATAGGATTGCACGACCGCAGCCCCCCATTGCGCCGCGTCGACATTCGGCAGGCTGACCTGTGCGTTCAGGGCCAGCAACTCGGGCGTGCGAAAGCCAGCTGCTTGCTGGGCCAGGAAATCCTGTTCGGCCTGGCTGAGGCCCGGGGTGGCGCCATCGATCAGCGCTTTCTCCAGCGGAGCGTTAAAGAAGTAGTCGATCCGCGTGATCGTCCCGCCGGTCAGGACCGGGAACAGGCCCAACCCGTTGGGCAGCGACAGGTTCTGCACCGTCAGGCCCTGGCCGACAAACTCGATCTGCGCGAGGCTCTCAGGGTGGCGCAGCACGATCCGGCCGGGATTGGCGCTGATGATCTGCGGGGTCGAGATGTTGACGCGCTGCGAGATATCCGTGACGCCGAAATAGCCTTCGATGCCAGTCAGGGTGAAGGGCGAGCCGTCCTCGATCAGGTTTCCGGTGCCGCCGACGAAGGTACCAATCCAGTTCATTGTCTCTCTCCTTGTACGCAAACGCGGGGCAGCCTCTTGGCGGGCTGCCCCGAAACCACTCACATCTGGGTGCTGCCTTTGACCGGGCGGACCGGCGTGCCGTTCGGGCGCAGGCGATGGGCGATCGCATAGATCGTTTCGTTCAGCATGTTCCCGTCCGAGCGGATCGAGAGCACATTGGTCTCAGTGCCGAGCGCCTGGCCGTTCAGAACCGGGCTGACCGACAGGGCAATCCGGTTCGGGCCGATTTGGCGGACCTGATAGGTGCAGGTGAACGGGGTCATCTGGCCGGGATTGTTCAGATGGCCCGCCGATCCGCGGCACTGGCCGTTCGGGAAATAGTCGATCACCGTGATCTGGCCGCGCTTGTTCAGGCCCCATTTGGTGTTGTTGAAGAGCTGCGCGATATGCGGCGCGAGCTGCTGCTGGCCGCCCTGCTGGCCGAACTGACCTTGCTGGCCGAACTGACCCTGCTGCGGGTACTGGCCTTGCTGCCCCCACTGGCCCTGTTGGCCCCACTGGCCCTGCTGCTGCATGCCGGGCTGCTGGATCTGCCCTTGCTGAGGCCAGCCGCCTTGCTGGGCATAGGGGTTCCAGCCGCCCTGCTGGGCAGCGGCGCCGGTCGAAGCCGCCATGGTCAGGGCGGTAAGGGCGGTGCGAAGCATCTTTTTCATCATCTCTCTCCTCTGGGTCATCCGCGCCGCACTCTGCGGCGTTGAGGAGAGAAAACCTGATTCTGCGTCCCAGCGATGTGATCTGGTTCACGGGTGGTTAAGGATACCGAGGGGATGCCCGCATCCAAGAAATATGGGCACGCAGAGCCATGAAGGGTCCGATAACCCAACATGGCCTCAAGCCGAGGGCGCCGGGTAAACGCCTGCCCACGAGTTTGCGCCGTTGCTCGCCTTTTGCACAAGGGCGATAACACAGGGGCTTTGCGGGCACAGATTGAAGAGCGGCCCGGTTCCAGGCATAACCTCGCAGGCCGGCACGCACCCGGCTCAAGTGTCGTGCAAGGCGACATGGGTAAGGCGGCTTACCGCTCGAGATCCGGATCATCTGCCCATTCGTTCAGGGCGTCGAGATCTCGCAGCACAAGGCGGCCATCCGCGCTGCCGACGATTCCGCCGCGGGTCCATTTGGCGATTTGCTTCGAGACACTCTCGCGGCTGGCGGCGATGCGTTTGGCCAGCTCGGTCTGGGTATAGCGAGCGCCGAGCAGGATTTCACCGTCCTCGGTTTCCTCGCCACGATCGGCCAGCGAGAGCAGAAGTCGGGCCATCCGGGGGCCGAGCTCGAGGAAGGAGACGCTCTCGACCAGCCGGTTCGTATCGCGCAGCCGCCGCGACAGGACGGAAAGCAGGGCCAGCGCCATCTCGGGCTTTTGGCGCAGCGCGGTCTGAAAGATCCGCCGTTCGAGCACGAAGAGCTCGCCCGCCTCGGCCATCACGGCATCGGTCGAGCGCGGTGCGCCGTCGATCAGTGCCAGTTCGCCAAAGATATCGCCCTGTTCCATGGCGGCCAGCGCGATCTCCTTGCCCTCACTGGTGACCCGGGTCAGCAGTACCCTGCCGCTGAGCACCCCGAACAGCGCATCCCCGGGATCACCCAGCGTGAAAAGATGCGCCCCGCGCGTGACGCTGCGGCGCCGGCCCAGCCCGGCCAGATCCGCCAAAGCATCCTCGGCAAAACCTTCGAAGATCTCCGCCCCGCCGAGCAGGTCTGCAATTTCGTCCGACATAATCCACCCCCGACACACATAATCAGTGAAGACTAGGCCGAAGTGCGGGGCAGGGCCACTCAAATCCTCACAATGAAAGCGGCCCGGGCCATCCCTGACCCGGGCCGCATTCGTTAAAAGGAAAGATCTTACTCCCAGATCATCTCCAGGAACTTGTCATGCGTGGTCGTGGCCCCGGCATAGGGGTTGGCGTCGTAATAGGGGTCGGTGTTCGGGGTCAGGTCGTACATGCCGACGCCCGGGCTCATGTCGTAGCCATAGCTCGAGGTGACATTGCCATAGGCATCCACCTGGCTGTCATAGGCGTAGGGATCGACATAATAGACGTTGCCATAGGGGTCGACCATCTCGAGGCCATAGGGGCTGATGGTGCTCCAGTTGTTGTAATCCTGAGCCTGGGCCGGCGCGCTCAGCGCAGCGGCGCCGAGGGTGGTTGCAGTCAGGGCCGCGATAAAGGTGGTCAGTTTCATTTTACTCTCCGCTTCTCACTGTCATGGGGCAGCGCCCCCTTGGTGAGACTTGTTTGGCGCGGCGGAGAGATTCGGGCTGTGAACTGGATCACGCGCTGTGGTTAACCGGCGGCGCGCGCCTGGCGTTTACGCTCATGCGGGTCGAGATAGCGTTTGCGCAGGCGGATGGCGCTGGGAGTGACCTCGACCAACTCGTGATCATTGATATAGGCGATGGCCTGTGGTGGCTGGCAAGGATCTCGAAGCGGCAGTCTATGCGATGGAGGAGTTGGAGGAGACCGCAAAGCTGGCCATCCTCACCCGGGGCCATAGCCCAATACCCCTTTCCGAGGCCGAAATCCGCGACGTGGTCGAAACCTTCGGCGTTGATTGGGACTGAGCTAGCTGGTCAAGAGCGCGAAATGCAGGCTGATCAGGGCAGCCGCCAGAATGCTCCGATCGAGGATCCGCTTGGTCAGCGGGTCCTTGAGGATCTTCGCGACCGAGACGACGGCCATGGCCAGAATTGCGAACCAGGACCGCAGCCATGCCCGACCAAGATAATATGTGGGCCACCAGAGGATCCCCACTAGGATCAAGCCGCCTAGCACATAGCCAGCGCCCTTGGTTCCCGAAGAGCTCAGAACCGTATTCAGAATGAAGAACCCAATCGCCGCGATCACAGCAAACATGAACATGGCCGCGGCGGTTATAAACACGACATAGACGATAAACGCCGTCCAGGTCACCGCGGCCTCCAACCCTGACGGCTTGGTGGCTGGTTCCCCGAAATAGCGTTTGATCGAGACCTGGATCGTAGCGTCGGCGTTCAGCCGCTCGCCATATTTCTCGAGCCTTTTCCAGCCGATATACTCAGCAACCAGGCCGGCAATGGTCAGAACCTGGAGCAGCACCGCCAGTCTTGCCCACCAATAGAGCGGGATGTCGAATAGCTGAGTGGTTTCGCGGTCCAAAGGCCCGGCTGCCCATTTCAACCACAGATTGACAAGCTCGATAAAGACGTCGAGATCCATAATCTCCCCCATAATGCGTGAAGAGTTTACATTAGGATTGCGTCTTCCTGAAGGATCTTATCCCGCTGCGCGCGCCTGACGTTTACGCTCATGCGGGTCGAGATAGCGTTTGCGCAGGCGAATGGCGCTGGGGGTCACCTCGACCAGCTCGTCATCATTGATATAGGCGATGGCTTGCTCCAGCGACATGATCGTGGGTGGGGTCAACTTCACCGCATCGTCCTTGCCCGCGGCGCGAACATTGGTCAGCTGCTTGCCTTTGAGCGGGTTCACTTCCAGATCGTTGTCGCGCGAATGCTCGCCGATGATCATGCCCTGATAGATCGCCTCCTGCGCGCCGATGAACATCCGGCCCCGGTCCTCGAGATTGAACAGCGCATAGGCGACCGACTGCCCGGTCTCCATCGAGATCAGCACCCCGGCGCGCCGACCCGGGATCGGACCTTTATGCGGGGTCCAGTCGTGGAACACGCGGTTCAGCACGCCGGTTCCGCGGGTATCGGTCAGAAATTCGCCGTGATAGCCGATCAGCCCGCGCGAGGGCACACGGGCGACAATCCGGGTCTTGCCCGCGCCAGCCGCCTTCATCTCGACAAGGTCGCCGCGGCGGGGTCCGGTGAGCTTCTCGATCACAGCGCCCGAGTATTCGTCATCCACGTCGATGGTGACCTCTTCCACGGGCTCCATCTGCTGGCCGTCAACGTCTTTGAACAGGACCTGCGGGCGCGAGATGCTCAGCTCGAACCCCTCGCGGCGCATGTTCTCGATCAACACGCCGAGTTGGAGTTCACCCCGGCCCGCCACGTCGAATGCCTCGCCGCCCGGCGTGTCGGTGACGCGGATGGCGACGTTGGACTCCGCCTCTTTCATCAGTCGGTCGCGGATCACCCGGGACTGCACCTTCGAGCCATCGCGCCCGGCCAGCGGGCTGTCATTGATGCCGAACATGACCGAGATGGTGGGTGGGTCGATCGGCTGCGCCGCGATCGGCTCCGACACGCTGGGGGCGCAGATCGTATCCGCAACCGTCGCCTTGGCCATGCCGGCCAGCGCCACGATATCCCCCGCCTCGGCCAGATCGATCGGCGATTGCGCAAGGCCGCGGAACGCGAGGATCTTGGTGGCCCGGAAGCTTTCAATCTGCGTGCCGTCGCGGCTGAGCGCTTTGACCGTCTCGCCCGCTTTCAACGTTCCGCTCTCGACCCGCCCGGTCAGGATCCGGCCCAGGAACGGATCGGCCGAGAGGGTGGTGGCCAGCATCCGGAAGGGCTCTGCTCGCGCCGCAACCTGCTCCGGTGCAGGCACGTGGCGGACAATCAGGTCGAACAGCGCCGAGAGATCCTTGCGCGGCCCGTCGATCTCCAGATCCGCCCAGCCGGAGCGGCCCGAGGCATAGACCGAGGGGAAATCCAACTGCTCGTCATCCGCGCCCAGATTGGCGAAGAGGTCGAACACCTCGTCCAGCGCCCGGTCAGGCTCGGCATCGGGCTTGTCGATCTTGTTGAGGACCACGATGGGGCGCAGGCCCCGCGCCAGCGCCTTCGAGGTGACGAATTTCGTCTGCGGCATCGGCCCCTCAGCCGCATCCACCAGCAGCACGACTCCGTCGACCATGCTCAGGATCCGCTCCACCTCGCCGCCGAAATCAGCGTGGCCCGGTGTGTCGACGATGTTGATCCGCGTGTCCTTCCACTCGACGCTGGTGCATTTGGCGAGGATGGTGATGCCCCGCTCACGCTCCAGATCGTTCGAGTCCATTGCCCGTTCGGCCACGGCCTGGTTCTCGCGAAACGCGCCGGATTGGGCCAGCAGCGTGTCCACCAGAGTGGTCTTGCCGTGGTCGACGTGCGCAATGATGGCGATGTTTCGAAGTTCCATGGCTTGTCCGATGCTGCAGTTGCACAAAAACGCGGGCACTTGCGCGCGGCGATACAGGATCGGGGGCGGAAAGGCCAGCCAAATCCACGGTGCTGGGGGGGCGTCCCTGATAGCTGCCGGAGTACAGCCGAAAGAGCTGCTCGCGCGCCGGCCCAGGTTCGCGCTCTGCTTGGATTGAAGAGGGCCGGCGCCATGTCCGAGCGGCGCCTCACCCGCTCCATAGTCCCGCGCGCAATCGAGGCGCGCGGCACGATCTGCATCGTTGTCTTGACCTCCGCTCTCCGCTACCACCGCAGGATGAAGCTGTTGTTCCTCGGAGATCTCGTCGGCAGGGCCGGGCGCACTGCCGTGATCGAGGCGCTGCCGGGCCTGCGCGTCGACC
>JBCBIS010000221.1:0-6304 GCA_038524325.1 Pseudomonadota bacterium | reverse complement strand
GTTTCCCGTCCGTTGAGGCGGCGGAGAACTGGTATAACAGCGAAGACTATCAAAAAATCGTCCCGCTCCGGCAGAGCGCCTCCAAAGGTGCGCTGACCATAGTCGAGGGCGTCTAACGACAGGAGAGCACCCATGACCAAACGCGTCGCCATCATCGGAGCGGGCCCCTCGGGCCTCGCCCAACTGCGCGCCTTCCAATCCGCCGAGGCCAAGGGCGAGGCGGTGCCCGAAGTCGTCTGTTTTGAGAAGCAGGACGACTGGGGAGGCTTGTGGAAATACACTTGGCGCACCGGCGTGGACGAGTATGGCGAGCCGGTCCACGGGTCGATGTACCGCTATCTCTGGTCAAACGGCCCGAAAGAGGGGCTGGAATTCGCCGACTACACCTTCGAGGAGCATTTCGGCAAACCGATCGCCAGCTATCCCCCTCGCGCCGTCCTGTTCGACTACATCGAGGGGCGGGTGACAAAAGCCGGGGTGCGCGACAAGATCCGCTTCTCCACCGTCTGCCGCAATGTCTCGTGGGATGGGTCGAAGTTCACGGTTACGGTCGAGCACCTGCCGGAGCGGCACAGTTATGCGGAAGAATTCGACCATGTGATCGTGGCGACCGGCCATTTCTCGACCCCGAATGTGCCGTATTACCCGGGTTTCGACACGTTCAACGGCCGGGTGCTGCACGCCCATGATTTCCGCGACGCGATGGAGTTCGCAGGCCAGGATATCCTGATCCTCGGCACCTCCTACTCCGCCGAGGATATCGGCTCGCAATGCTGGAAATACGGAGCCAAGTCGATCACGGTCGCGCATCGCACCGCACCGATGGGCTATGACTGGCCCGACAATTGGCAGGAAGTGCCAGCGCTGGTGAAGGTCGAGAAAAACACCGCGACCTTCAAGGACGGCACCACGAAGAAAGTCGACGCGGTGATCCTCTGCACCGGCTATCAGCACCACTTCCCTTTCATGCCGGACGAGCTGCGCTTGCAAACCGCGAACCGGCTGGCGAGCGCGGACCTCTACAAAGGCGTTGCCTATGTCCATAACCCGGCGCTCTTCTATTTGGGCATGCAGGACCAGTGGTTCACCTTCAACATGTTCGACGCCCAGGCCTGGTGGGTGCGCGACGCGATTGCTGGCAAGCTCCCGATTCCGGACAAGGCAGCGATGCTGGCCGATGTGAAGGCCCGCGAGGATGCCGAGGATGCGCTGGAGGATGATTACGGCTGCATCCGCTATCAGGGCGCTTATACCAAAGAGCTGATCGACGAGACGGACTACCCCAGCTTTGATATCGAGGCGGCCAATCAGGCCTTCTTCGAGTGGAAGAAGCACAAGAAGCAAAACATCATGACCTTCCGCGACAATGGCTATACCAGCCCGATGACCGGCACCAAGGCGCCGCCGCATCACACCCCCTGGAAGGACGCGCTGGATGACAGTCTCGAGAGCTATCTCCAGACCGAGACTGCGACGGAACCGGCGGAATAGACATGGCCTCGCTGGCGGCATTCGAACGGCCCCAGACCCTCGGCAAAGTGCTGGTTCCGGGAATGCCGCTCTTGCCCCACGGGGTCGAGCGGCACCCGATCCCCGGCGGCGGCTCGCGCGCCGTGCCGATTCATGCGGGCGACGAGATCTGCGTGGTCGACCGCGAGGGGTTGCAACCGGCGGAACTGACTGTCTTTGCCCCCGATGGCCGGTCGGATGCCGGAATGCTGGGCCGGGCGGGGCAGGGCGTGCCGGGCGGGCTGCAACAGGCGCTGACCGGGCACCCTTCAGGCCGCCATGTTCTCAAAGCCCTGGCGGTGTCTGGCTTTGATATCGGCCGGGCCGAGGCGCTGACCCTCTTCGCCGAAGGCTCCCGCGCGGGAGACAGCGAGACGCTGCACTCCGCCACCGATGGATTGCTGATCGTCTGCGCCCCGGGTGGTCCGATGCAGGCCGACGCGCAAACCCCGCCGACGGAGCTTACCCTCTATATCCGCCGCGCCGATCCGGGTGCGGAAAAGGGCGGGCGCGCCCCCCCCGATCCGCTGGCTGACCCGCTGCAAGACCTAAACATCCAGCCGGGTGATGCCAAAGCCTATGAAGTCAAGGCGGGGGAGTTCATCCAGATCCTGGATGTCCAGGGCCGCGAATGTTCCGACTTCCAGGCGTTGGACCTGCGCGCCCTCGACTGCGGGCAGGAGCGGGATATCGATCCAACCACCACACGCTCCCTGATGGGCAGCCTCTACCCCGAACCGGGGATTTTCGCGAAATATTGGAGCATGGATCAGCAGCCTCTGGTTGAGATCGTGCAGGACACTTGTGGGCGCCATGACACCTTCGGGCTGGCCTGCACCGCGCGATATTACGACGATATGGGCTATCCCGGCCATGTGAATTGCACCGACAACATGAACAAGGATCTCGCCCGCTTCAATGTGCGGCCCCGCGGGGGCTGGCCGGCGATCAACTTCTTCTTCAACACCCTGCTCGACCAGACCAACGCGATTGGCATGGACGACCCGTGGAGCCGGCCGGGAGACTATGTGCTGCTCCGCGCGCTGACCGATCTGGTCTGCGTCTCCACCGCCTGCCCCTGCGATATCGATCCTGCGAATGGCTGGAACCCGACCGACATCCAGGTCCGCACCTATGCCGCGACCGAAGACTTCCAAAGATCGAAAGGCTTCCGCATGACGCCCGAGAGCCCGGTGGAGCCGACGAAGCAGACCGGCTTCCACGCCTGTTTCGCCTGCCATACACGCGATTTCGTCGAGTATAACGGGTATTGGCTGCCGAACAGCTTTCCCAATCACGGGACGATCGGCGAGTATTGGGCGTGCCGCGAGAAGGCCGTGATCATGGATCTCTCGCCCTTGCGGAAATACGAGATCCTCGGCCCCGATGCCGCGGAACTGATGGCCCGCTGTTTCCCGCGCAACATCGCGAAACTGGCGGTCGGGCAGGTGAGCTACACCGCGATCTGCTACGAACATGGCGGGATGATCGATGACGGCACGATCTTCCGCCTGGGCGAGCACAATTTCCGCTGGATCGGCGGCAGCGATCTCTCCGGGCTCCATCTCCGCGAGGTGGCCGAGCGCGAGGGGTTGCATGCCTGGGTGAAGACCTCGACCGACCAGCTCTGCAATGTCGCCGTCCAGGGCCCGCTCTCCCGCGAGATCCTCGCCGCGATGATCTGGACCGCGCCCACCAATCCCACGCTGGAGGAGCTCGCCTGGTTCCGCTTCACCCCCGCCCGGATCGGCGATTTCCAAGGCGCGCCCGTGGTGGTCTCGCGCACCGGCTATACCGGAGAGCTCGGCTACGAGGTCTTCTGCCACCCGAAAGACGCCGAGACGGTGTTCGACGCAATATGGGAGGCGGGGGAGCCCCATGGCCTCACCCCCTTCGGCCTCGCCGCCCTGGACCTCGTCAGGATAGAGGCGGGGCTGGTTTTTGCCGGCTATGAATTCTGCGACCAGACCGACCCGTTCGAGGCGGGCATCGGCTTTACCGTGCCGCTTAAATCCAACAACGCGGATTTCATCGGCCGCGCCGCGCTCGAGGAGCGCAAGGCCCATCCCCGGCGCAAACTGGTCGGACTCGAGATCGACAGCGGGACAATCCCCGGCAATGGCGATCCGCTGATGATTGGCCGGGCCCAGGTGGGCGAGATCACCTCGGCCATGAAATCTCCGATCCTCGACAAAACGATTGCCCTCGCCCGGATCGATACCACCCATGCCGCCGAAGGCACCGCGCTGGAAATCGGCCAGATCGATGGCCAGAAACGCCTGCCGGCGACCATCGTCCCCTTCCCCCATTTCGACCCGACGAAACAGCGGGTGCGCGGGACCTACGGCTGACACCCATCCCCACACCTGCCCCGGCGGCGCAAGCCGCAGGGGCAGGGCATGTCGTGTGAGCGCCTTTGGCGCTCACGCCGTTCAGGTCGCCTTGCCGCAAGAAAACGGCCGCCGGGTCTCCACGGCGGCCGCCACATTCTCGGTAAAGGTCAGCCTCAGCAAAGATCAGCGCTCGGCTTTGCGATACGCGTCCAGTTCATGCATCGCACCGACGACCAGAGCCGCCACGCAACAACCGACCGAGACGAGCAGCCAGAGCCACTCCGCCCCCATCGCCGAATAGTAAGCGCCCTCGACGCCCTCCCAGGAGGCAGTGTCAAATGCCCAACCCATGATGTCTCTCCTTTTCCGTTACACTCACTCGGCCGCCGTGGCCGAGGGGATGATGCCTTCGGGATAGGCGCGCAGCGGCACCTTGGTCGGGTCGAGCCCGTTGATCTCGGCCGCCTCGCCCACGCGCAGCAAGCCAACCATCTTCAGGATCATCGAGACCACATAGCCGGGCACGAAGCCAAGGAGGAACATGGTCACCCCGCCGACAAGCTGCCCCACGATCGAGATCGTCGGCATATCCGCGCCCTCGGGCGCCGTGCCCAGGGCGGGATACCCCATGCCGAAGATCCCGGCCGCCATCACGCCCCAGAAGCCGATGGTGCCGTGGACCGTGACCGCTCCCACCGCATCGTCGATCCCCATCCGTTCTAGCGCCACCGCCGCCGGTTTCAGGGCACAGCCGCCGATGAAGCCGATCACGAAGGCCTGGGTCGGCTCGAAGAAGTCCAGCCCCGAGGCACAGGAGATGATCCCGCCCAGAGCGCCCGACATCATCCAGAACGGATCGCGGGTCACCATCCAGGCCCCGATGATCCCGCCGGCAAAGCCCATCAGGATGTTGAAGGTCATGGCCGAGAGGGTCATCGGCGTCCCATAAATCGTCGCCCATTTGTCCTCGTACCAGGACCAGCCCTCACCCGGGATGATCACACAGCCCATCAAAAAGCCCCAGAAGCCGACGATGATCAGCATCAGGCCGATACAGGTCAGCGGCATGTTGTGACCCGACAGGTCGTTCGACGTGCCATCCGGATTGAACTTGCCGATTCTGGGTCCGAGATTGATCAGAACCCCAAGTGCGAAGAAGCCGGCGACCATGTGCACGACGCCTGCAGCGCCGAAGTCGTGATAGCCCCAATCCGTGACCAGCCAGCCCGCGGCGGACCAGCCCCAGGCTGCGCCGATGATCCAGGCGACCGAGCCGAGCACGATGGCCAGGATGATGAAGCCGACCACTTGGATCCGCTCGATCACAGCGCCCGAGAAGATCGAGGCCGTGGTCGCCGCGAACAGCGTGAAGGCGCCCCAGAACACGCCCGTCGCCTGATCGGCCAGGTTCGGACCCATCACCTCGCCCACAGGATTGGCGAAGTCGATCCCGACCTGCCAGCTCTCGGCCGTCGGCAGGATGCCAGGCTGGAAAGCCCAATAGAAGAACCAGCCGAAGTAATAGAAGGTCGGCACCATGAAGGCGAAGGCGAGGATGTTCTTGATCCCCGAGGCCAGCACGTTCTTCAGCCGCGAGGCACCCATCTCATAGGCCAGGAACCCGGCATGGATGATGACCATAAGCGGGATGGTCAGATAGTAGTAAAGCTCCGCAAAGGCTGTGTTGTTCGCACCTGCCCCCTGCGCTTCGAGCGCGGCCACCTTGGCCATCAACTCGGCGACTTGTTCTTCCATTCCCCTCACCTCTCGGTTCGTGATACCTGCTGCGATAGAGCGACCACCCTGGGCAGCCGCCCCCTTTTTTCCGCGGCTATGCCGCACTGCGGCAGGAGACCACAGGTCCTGAAATGGGCCAAATACTTTTTTAATTTGGTATATTTTTGGTCTTTCGGGTTTTTGTTGGGGCAACGAGCACACAGCCTGTGCGTGTCTGGTGGGTCGACGCGCCGCCGATTGGTTGCGGCGCGCGCATGTCTGGGTGTCAAAGGTGGGAGTTGCCTTAGGGACAGCCCCAAAATGGGACGGATCCGCCATGCTGAAGCCGCATTCTTGCCTCATCTTCAGAGCGGTCGAGCAATCCGTTTGCGAGGGTTTGGAGCTCGACGCGCAAGGGTCGTTGAATGGGGGCACTCAATCGGCTGTATCTGGGGTATCCACGCGACGGTTTTCTCCGTGGCAGGCGTGTGATCGACGTTAACGCGTATTTTACCCATCTGTGAGCCGAGACCAGTCGCCCCATCAACGGTGCGTTAAGACGATTCGGTGCCGTTTGCGTGTGTGATCATCGCCACAGGGACTTGGCTCATCCGAGCCGAGACGACGCATGGGGCCGCAATCGCGCGCCCGTTCGAGGGGAGACAGCCAGATGTATATCGTTCAGCTTGGCCCGGCAGATACGCCGCTGGGCATGACACCCGCCGTTCGCGCCAACGCCATCACCG
>JBCBIS010000220.1:0-6371 GCA_038524325.1 Pseudomonadota bacterium | reverse complement strand
GCCGGGCCAGGTCAGCGGCGTCACCTGTGGCGGCCCGTGGGCATAGGAAATCGACTGGCCCTCGACCTCGACGATCACCTGCTCGGCATTCGGGTCCAGCGCAACGGGGGTCATGTCGAAGGTGACCGAGGGCAGGCCGGGGGCGAGGAAGAAGCTGTCGCGGATCTCGGCCGCCCTCTGGAACTGTGCCAGCACAGCGTTCGAGATGCCGAGATCGGTGTTGTTCACCCGTTTCCACCGCCAGGGATTCGACGTGGTGTCGACAAAGGCGATCAGATTCTCGTTGAAAAACGCGTCGATCAGCCCGTTGGGGCCGAACAGTTTGCCGAAATCCTGCAAGGTGACATCTGCCCTTGCGCCCCGGTTGAAGGGATAGCGCCCGTTCAGCGCGCGTTGGCAGAACGGATAGACATTCGCCTGCCATTGCGCGTTCAGCCCGGTGCGCGCACCGCCAACGGCAATGCCGGAGGATCCCGCGGCCACCTGTTTCGCCCAGCGTTGCATCGGGCCCTCCAGCCGCCCGGTCGCAGCCTCGAGCCGGGCCGCCGCGCCGGCGCCGCCCTGGCTGACGATCGCGGCGCCAGAGCTTTGACCCAATGTCAGGCGGTTCAGTTCGCGATAGACCTCAGTCATCGTGCCAACCACTTCGTCAAGTTGCGAGGGCGCGCCCTCGACCCCGTCCACCAGATCATGCAACCAGGAGAACCGGTCCTCGACATATTGCCCGGGTTTCTCCGGCTCCTCGCCCTGCACCCCGGTGGGGGCGGCGGACCCCAGGGCCTCGACCAGCGCCTGGGTGCGGGCATCGAGCGCCGAGAGCGCCTCGCTCCGCACGAAATCGGTGGCCCCCTCGGCGGCGTTCTCGGCCGAGATCGCCTCCTGCCGCGCCTGGGTCAGCTTGGTCTCCTCCGAGACCGCTCTCATGATGTTCACGATGGGTGACGTCGGGCCCGAGAGGACATTGGTCACCTCGGTCGCATGGCTCAGGCTCTCCATCGGCACGATGTCGATATCGCCGAGGAGCTGGTCATACCGCGCCACATAGTCGTTGTAATAGAGGTTCAGCACATCGCGGCTGAGCCGGGCCAGGGCGGCAGGCGTCGTCTCGACCTCGCCGCGGGGGCCCAGGACCCAGCTTTCATTCTGGATCCGCTCAGCAACCTCCAGCGCTTCGGGCAGGAACGTGTCGTGGAACCCGTCATAGGTGAAGATCCCCTCGACCCCCTCCGACAGCGGTCTGCCCGAGGGGCGCACCAGCACGCGCGAGGTTGCGGGCCCGCCCACCTCGGTCAGCCGGAACTGCGGCAGATCCCGGGCGATGGGGCCTTTGACGATGCTCTGATAGATCCGCTCGGACAGGGGTTTTTCCGAGAGCAGCCCCTGGATCTGGTCCACCAAGGGGCCGTTCAGTGCAATCTCGCGCATCGGTTGGTTGAGCATTTCCTCCAGATGACCGACCAGATCGGCCTGCATTTGCTCGTCGCCGGCATAGGTCAGAGCCCAGTCGATCTGCATCCATTGCTTGACCAGCCCCTCGTCCATCGGCCCCTGGAGGCCCAGCATCAGATAGATCTTCAGCGCCTCATAGAGCAGGTCGGCATTGTTCATATTCGCCTGCATCTGCTCCTCGAGCCGGTAGAGCAGGCGGGGCAACAGCAGCGAATTCAACGCGCCGCGATAGGTCTGGGCCGACTCGGTGCCCACGGCATCGCCCTGATAGAGGCCCCAGGTCAGCTCGGTCGGCGGTTCCGGGTCGCCCGCCGCTGGGTTGCCGGGCAGATCGCGCAAGATGTTGAGCGGCGGGACGACCTGCGGGATGTCCGAATCCGCAATCGGGCTGCCGGGGATCTGGGCGACGAGTTGCTGATACTCGGTGACCTTGCCGCGCGCATCCGCGATCAGGTCAGAATTGCCGAGAAAGGAATTGGTCCAGACCGCTGCCATGCCGCCCAGCGCCACCACCCCCGCCGCGACCGAGCCACGCAGGATCCAGCGATAGCGCCGCTCGACGGCGTCATCGGCCGAGACCAGCCCGGCTTCGCGAAAAATCACGCCGTTCAGCAGCCGGGTGAGGAAAAAGCTCCGCCCCTGCCCCTGGCCCGAGCCGATGGCCTGGCGCCCGATCCCGAATGTGCGCGCCATGCCCATCATCAGACGGTCGATCGGCGTGCCCTCCTGCGTGCCGGAGGTGAAATAGACCCCGCGGAGAAGCTGCTTGTCCTCGAACCGGCTGTCCTGGAAGACCTCGCCCAGGAACCCCTCGGCCACGCCGCGCAGCGAAGCCATCTGCGAGGGAAACCCCGAAATCAGGCTGCGGCGCTGGTAGTCGACCTCGGACTGCATCCGCTCCAGCGAGCGGTTCGCGAGCTGGTCCAGCAGCGCGTCGAACTCGGAATTGAAGGACTGCATCGGCGGGGTGTCGCCGCCCTTCTCGAAGGGCAGGGTAAAGCCCCAGACCTGCTCGCGCTCCTCGCTGCCCAGATTGTCGAAAAACTCCTGGAACCCGGCGATCAGATCGGCCTTGGTAAAGAGAACATAGACGGGAAACCGCACGCCCAGCTGTTCGCGCAACTCGTGCAGGCGGGTGCGGATGGCGCGGGCATGGCCGCGGCGGGTCTGTTCGTCCTGCAATGACAGGTCCGACAGGCTGATCGCGATCAGGGCCCCGTTGATCGGCTGGCGCTTGCGGTGCTTCTTCAGCATGTCGAGGAAACCCGTCCAGGCCGCCGCATCCGCCTGGGCATCGCTGTCCTGGGTGGTATAGCGCCCCGCCGTGTCCAGCAGCACCGCGTCATTGGTGAACCACCAATCGCAGTTCCGCGTGCCGCCGACCCCGCCGATCGAGCCTTTGCCCATCCGCTCGGCCAGCGGGAAATTCAGGCCGGAATTGACGATGGCCGTGGTCTTGCCCGCCCCCGGCGGGCCGATGATCACATACCAGGGGAGCTGATAGAGATGACGCGAGCCAAACCGTCCGCCCAGCTTTGACTTGCGCAGGAAGCCCAGCGCCTCGGTCATCCGGTCCTTGACCTCGCGCAGTTCGGCCTGCACCGCGGCGTCGGTCGGATCCTCCTCGGCCACCGCCGTGATCGTCTCGGTCATCTCCTTGTCGCGCGAGCGGCGGCGGAGCAGGATGATCAGGATGGTGATGACGGTCAGCGCTGCCAGAATGCCCAGCGAGACGATCCGGTTGAAAACGGTGTCGAAGGGCCGGAACCCGGCGACCTCCAGCACGGGCCCTACATACCAGATGGTGAAGGCCACCATCAGACTGGCCAGGATCAGGATCCCGATGGTCGTTGTGAAGATCGGAGTGATGAATCTCGAGAACATGGGTTTAGCCTGCCTTCACAAGGACGACTTCGATACGGCGGTTCTTGGCACGCCCCTCGGCCGTGTCGTTGGGGGCGATGGGTTCCTTCTCGGCCCGGCCTTCGGCGGAGATCCGGCTGGGATCGCTCAGCTTGGCCGAGACCCGCTCCATCACCGATTTGGCCCGGGCCAGCGAGAGGTGGAGGTTCGAGGGGAACCGTGCCGTGCGGATTGGCACATTGTCGGAATGACCCTGCACGATGATGTTGCCGGGCTCGTCATTCATTGCCTCGGCCACGCGGTCGACCACCGGCTGGAACCGTGGTTCGAGATTGTCCGAACCCGAGCCGAACATCCCCTTGCCGGTGATCCGGACCGTCAGCGTGTTGCCTTTGGCGAAGACGGTGACGAGCCCCTCGTTGATCTCGGGTTCGAGGAACTTCTTCACCTTCTCGACATCTTGCGTCGGAGGGGGCGGGGGCGGCGGAGGCGCGGCGCGGTCCAGCGCCACCGGGCCGTCGACTTGGAGGGCGGAGAGCTGACCCTGTAAGCGCTCAGTATCGCCTGAAAGCGCATAGGAGAAGCCGAAGAATGTCAGCCCGATCAGCGCAACCGTGGCGCCCGAGATCAGCCAGACCGGCGCCCAGGCTGAAAGCGGTCGATGCGCTACGTCCAACCCCTTCCAGCGGGGCGCCAGATCGGGCTCCACCGGGCCGCGCTGTGCCCGGATCAGACGCGAGAGGCCGTCGCGGATCGAGATATGTTTCTCGGTCCCCCGGTTCTCGACCCTCAGCCGGCCCTCGAAGCCCAGGCTGAGGCACATATAGAGGAATTCCAGCAGGTCGCGGTTCTTGCCCGGCTCCTGCTCCAACCGGGCGAGCAGGTCGTACATCCGGTCGCCGCCATGGGTCTCCTTGTGGAAGGTGCCGACCATGCTCTGCTGCGCCCAGATGCTTTGCCCGCCCCAGGGGGTGTTGAGCACCACGTCATCCACGGTCGCGCAGATCGCATAGCGGGCGATCTTGACGTTCTGGGACGAGACGCCCGATTGCAGCGCCTTGCTCTCGAAAGCGCGGATCTCGGCCACCACGCTTTCGCGCAACGCCTCCGGATTGGCATGCTGTGCGCGGTTGCGGACCCGCCCGACCAGCGAGAATAGGGTCGAGGCCGCGGCGTTGAGCGGATTCATCCCCGTCGCGGCCGACCCCACGGCCACATCCGCGCCGGCGGGAGAGGCGGCCTGAGGGGCAGGCGCCGCCCCGGGCGCCGGCATGGGCTGCGGTGTCGCGGGCCGCCTGCCGCCCGGATTGGGGCGAATGACGGTCTTGTCCGTGTCGGTCGGCTCGGCGAAGGGGTCGTCGCGGTTCATGCCTCACTCCTTGATCCGGGGCCGGTCAGCCCTGGCGGATCGCCCAAAGTTCCATTTCCAGCCCCGGGAAGTCGCCCGAGACATGAACGGCCATGCCGCCCGAGGTGTTCATCTGCTTCCAATAGGCGCTGTCGCGATCCAGTTCGAAATAGACCACGCCTGCGTGATAGGGGATCTGCCGGGGCGCCACCGGCAACGGGCGCAGGCCGATGCCGGGCAGGGCGGAATTCACGAGCTGGCGGATCTCCTCGACCGGGCCAAGCTTTGCCTGGGTCGGGAAGTGGCGCCGGACGCTCTCGGCCTGCACATCCGCCTTGGCGGCCAGCACGAAGGTCGCACTGGTCAGCAGCCGCTTGTCCGCCACCAGGGCCACCGAGATCCCGTATTTCCGCGCTTCCAGCGGGATCGAGATCGCATTCTGCTCCAGAACCGCGCTCAGGAACTGGCGCAGGCTGCGGATCACCGGCTGGAAGACGTTGGTCAGGTCATCATGGCGGTAGAGCGGGAATTCTGGCGCCAGTTTCTCGGGTGTCATATAGGTCGCCAGCTCCCCCGCCAGCGCGGTGCAGAGCTGGAAGATCGCCGCCGGATGGGCGTTCTCGATCGACAGCAGATGCCGGATCTGCGGCAGCGCGCGGTTGACCGAGATCAGCAGCAGAAAATCCGAGATCTCGGCCACCCCCTTGGTCGCGCCGCTTTGGGAGAGGCGCCCGGCCAAAGCCTCGGCCCGGTGGCTGAGCAGCCCCTCCAACTCACGCAGGAACCCGTGCAGCGTGGGCGCCGCCCGCGCATCGGTGCAGGTGGGGATGAAGGCCTTGTCCAGCACGACCTCTTTGTCCGGCCGCACCTCGATGATCCTGGCGATCGGGATGACCAGCTGATCCGCCAGATCATCCAGATCCAGCGCGAATTGCAGGCGCATCTTGCCCACATCCACCTGCACCGGGCGCCGGTCGCGGCCCATCGTGTCGGTGATCTCGACCTCCGAGGGCAGAAACCGCGCGGCGGATTGCGGTGCGCCGGTCATATCGACCTCGACCGCGCCCTGCCGCCGGGTCGGCACCGCCAGATAAACCACCGTGTTCTTGGCACTCTCCGGTGCGACCAGCGCAGGCGGGTGGTCATCCGATTGCGGCACGCGAAAGATTGCGCCATCCGGTGTCAGCCCGGTGCAGGATTTCACCGCGATCTTGCCCAGTTTCAGCAGTTCCTCGTCCAGGGTCAGCTCGCGCACGCCCCAGGCATAGGGGGTCACGCCGCTGGCAACCCCAGCCACCAGGCTCTCGACATAGCGGTCATGCTGCTGGAAATGGTGGGGCTGAAGGAACAGCCCCTCGCGCCAGATGACTTTGTTGTCCCAGGACATCAGGCGGTCCCATCTGCATATGCTGGCGTCACTGGCCGATCCCCACTTGATTGCCGTCCAGCGTTACGGCCACCGGGTTGTCGGCATTGGGCGCCAGAGGGGCCGTCTTGCGCCAGCCCGGCTGGCCGATCTCGCGGAACGCCGCGACCACGCCCACGGCGACGGGGGCGGCGTCGAAGCTTTTTGCATCCGCCACCGATTTCCCCGGCGCCAACAGGTATTCGTCGACCGAGGCGAGGTCAGGCCCCAAGGTCGCCTCCGGCTCGTCGAAGACGGCGAAGAAGTCGGCTGCGTTGAATTTCGCGGTCGAGCGCAGGTAGTAGA
>JBCBIS010000219.1:0-6398 GCA_038524325.1 Pseudomonadota bacterium | reverse complement strand
GGTTTTCGTGTCGCCCAACAAGCCCTTGATCCCGACCGAGCCGGTGGTTTGGCTGGAGGTGCTGATCATCGGCCTGATCGCCTTCGCGACCTGGCTGATCCTGCGGATTTTCATGGCGAGTCTGCGCACGCCATAACCGCGAGGTGGGGGCGTGGCCGGGCCGATGCCTGCCCGTCAGCCGTTCTGGTTCGCCACCGCGCGCCTGACGCCGGCTGTGACCGCCCCGCCATAGGCTTCGAAGACATCGAGCAGTTCAGTCGCGCTCGCACAATGATGCAGCCGTCCGCCGCCCAGAACCATGAAACGGTCGGCCTTCGCCTGCATCACGCTGCCCGCGACGCCCGAGATCCAGATCATCGCGGCCTCCCGCCTGCGACGGGCGAAAAGCGGTTTGAATGGCCCCGGCTCACCGGCCGTCAGGGCGGCGTTGTCGGAGATATAGACCGAGGCGGGCACCAGCAGCGCGCTCGCCCGGCCGATCAACCCTTTCTCCGACCCGGAGGCGGCCTCGAACGGTTTTCTGATGGCCGCCGGGTTGCCGATGATGCGGGCGACCTCGTCGACATATTGGCGCGTGTCCAGGCCATGTGCCGCCGCGCGCAGGCCGAGATCGCGCTCCAACGTCGCCGTCTCGCCGAGCCCGGCATATTGCCCGATGACCGGCGCAATGGCGCCGCGGGTCGTGAACTGTCCGCGATCCGGGCTGATCGTGCGTGACAGCAGCGCCGCCAGCCGGCTCTTGCCACTGCCCGCCGCACCAACGATCAGAGTCATCTCGCCCCGCGCAAACCGGGCCGAGAGCCCCCGGAAGAGCGGTTTCCCGCGCATGTCGACATCGATCTCGCTCAGATCCAGGACCGTCTCAACCGGGTCTGCGGTCAGCGATGAGGGCGCGGAAAGCTGCATCGCGAGACCATAGCCAGCCAACCCTTTTCATACCAGCCTTTGGCGATTGGGGACGGAGCAACCCGCTTCCATCGTGTTATCGCCATACAGCGACTTGGCCCCATTTGTTCTGTTCCGTGGAAAAGGGGCGAGGACCGATGACAACATATTGCGCTTGCGTTATAGCGAAGGGGCTGTTGGAAGACAGAAGGCGTTCTCGATCACATCCGTGTTCTGCCGTGGGGCCAGGCGGTGCGGAAACGGTCTCTCCTCGCGTAGGGGGCAAAGGGAAATGGGCGTATCGACTAAGGAAGGGCCCACATGACGAAGCAGTTTGATCCTCTCGGTCCTCTCCCCTCGGCGTGCCGCAGGCCCGAGGGCCGGTGATGATTGAGACCTAAACGATGACCAACGCATTCCGCCCCAGCCCCGATGCCATTGCCATTACCGGTTATGGTTGCCGCCTCCCCGGCGCAGAGAACATCGATGCGTTTTGGGACCTGCTGATCGATGGCCGCCTTGCGGTTGGCCCGGTCCCGTCCGATCGCTGGGACAACGAGCGGTTCCACCATCCCGGACGGGCGATGCCGGGCATGTCCTACACGATGCAGGCTGGGCTCTTGGACGATGTCTGGGCCTTCGATCCGGGCTTTTTCGGCATCTCTCCGCGCGAGGCCGAGCAGATGGATCCGCAGCAGCGGGTGCTGCTCGAGGTGGTTTGGGAAGCGATCGAACATGCCTTCCTGACCGCAGATGAAATCGCCGCGAAACGCTGCGGCGTTTTCATCGGTGCGGCGTCGATGGATCACTCGCTCGTCTCGGTGGCCGAGCCTGGCGTGGTCGGGTCCAATTTTATGACCGGGAACACCCTGTCGATCCTGTCGAACCGGATCTCGTATGCCTTCGACCTGAAAGGTGCGAGCTATACCGTAGATACCGCCTGTTCCTCGTCTTTCTATGCGCTGCATCAGGCGGCGCAGGCGCTGCGGCAGGGGGAGATCGACACGGCCATCGTTGGCGGCGTCAACATGGTGCTTTCACCGTTCCATTTCGTCGGGTTCTCGCGCGCTGCGATGCTGTCGCCGGATGGGCTCTGCAAGGCGTTCGATGCGTCGGCCAATGGCTATGTCCGGGGCGAGGGCGCCGTGGCTTTCGTGCTGCGCCGGGCCGATACGCTGTCGGGGCACGAGCCGGTCCGCTCGGAACTGCTCGGGACGGGTGTGAATTCGGATGGCCGCACGGTCGGTCTCTCGATGCCGTCCGAGCCGGATCAGGCACGGCTCCTCGGGCGGATCTATGACGATCTCGGCGTCGACCCCGATCATCTCGCCTTTGTCGAGGCGCATGGCACCGGCACCCATGTCGGCGATCCGATCGAGGCGCGGGCCATCGGCACCGTGCTGGGGCAGGGCCGGTCGCGGCGGCTGCCGATCGGATCGGCCAAAACCAATGTCGGCCATCTCGAGGCTGCCTCCGGGCTGGTCGGTTTGCTGAAGGCGCAACTGGCGCTCGATCACGGCCGCCTGCCGCCCAGCCTGCATTTCAATGAACCTAATCCCGAGATCGATTTCGATGGGCTGAACCTGACCGTCGCGTCCAGCCCCGTTGAGATCGATCTCGCAGGGGCAGACGGCGGCGCGCCTTGGATCGCCGGTGTGAACTCCTTCGGCTTTGGCGGCGCGAACGCGCATGCCGTTCTGCGCCAGGCAAAATCTGCGCAGGCCGATACGGTGATCCCCGCGGCCCCGCCCCCGCCCTTGTTGCTCTCTGCCGCCTCTCAGGCCAGTTTGCGGGCGCTGGCGAACCGTTGGCGCGAGCGGCTGACCAATTGCCCGGCGCTGGAGGCCGCGTCGCTGATCTCGGCCAATGCGCGGTTGCGCACGCGACATACCCATCGCGCGGTGCTCACATCGCAGGGTACCGATCTGACGGTGGCGCTGGATGCCCTGGCGGCGGGTGAGGCGCACCCGGCGATCCAGACCGGCGAGGCGCCCGAGCGAAGCGGCAAAACCGCTTTCGTCTTTTGCGGCAACGGCGCGCAGTACGCAGACATGGGGCGCGAGCTGTTCGACGGCGACACCGCCTATCGCGATGGCTTCCTGAGGGTCGCAAAAACCTTCCGCCGGCTGTCCGGGATCGATCTGGTCAAGCTGATGGACGACCCGGATCTGGCGGAAAAGCTGGATCACGGGCTGGTCGGCCAGCCGCTGCTCCTGGCGCTGCAGATCGCGCTGGTCGAGGCGCTGGCGGCGCGCGGGGTCAGGCCCGATGCCGTGGCCGGCCACTCGGTCGGCGAGGTTGCGGCGGCCTGGACCGCGGGCTGCCTCAGCCTGACCGATGCCTGCCGTCTGATCCATGCCAGGGCCGCGGCGATGGAAGCGCTGCGCGGCGAAGGCGGGATGGCAGCGGTCCTGGCCGGGGCCGAAGCGGCCGAACAGGCGCTCTCCGAGATGGGGTTCGAGACGCTCGATCTGGCGGGCGACAATTCTCCGCGTTCCTCGACCGTTTCGGGCCCGGCGGAGGATATCGCGGCGTTTCTGAAGGCGGCAAAATCGCGCCGTCTGGCGGCCCGTCCGATCCCCGTGAGCTACCCTTATCACGGCCCGGCGCTGGAGGTGATCCGCGACGATCTGATCGCGGGCCTGTCTGCCCTCCGGCCAAAACCCGGCACGATCCCGGTCTTCTCCTCGACCACGGGCGCGCAGGTCGAGGGCAGGGCAATGGACGCCGACTATTGGTGGCACAACGCCCGTGACCGTGTGCGGTTCCGCGAAGCGATCGTCGGTCTGGCCGAGTTTGGCGCCAGCACCTTTGTCGAGATCGCCCCGCGGCCGCAATTGCAGACCTATGTCAACGACACCGTGCGGTCGCTGGGCAAGAAAGCCTCGGTCATCCCGACGCTCGATACCTCGGCCAGGGCGCCGCGCGATCTCGTGACCATCACGGCCCGGGCGGTGGCCAACGGGGCGCGGGAGGACGAGGCGGCGTTTTTCGGGCCGGAACGCGGGCCTGTCACCGACCTGCCTCGCTATGCTTGGAACCATGCGGCTTATCGGATCGAGGTCGGTGAGAACGGTGTTGACCTCCTGGGCCGCCGCCCCTCGCATCCGCTTCTCGGCTGGCAGGTGCGCCAGGGCGAGGGGGTGTGGCGCAGCGAGCTCGACATGCTCAAGCGCCCTTGGCTCGGCGATCACGTCGTGGATGGTGCCGCGGTGTTGCCCGGTGCTGCATTCGTGGAAATCGCCCTTGCGGCCGGCGCCGAATTCTATGATGCGGCGCAGGTCGAGCTGGCGGATTTCGACATCCTCGCGCCGCTGGTGCTGGAGGAGAGCGAGTCGCAGACGACGACCGTCCGGACCCGGCTCGAACTGGAAACCGGCATCATCCGCATCGAAAGCCGGCCCTATCAAAGCAGCCAGGATTGGGTGCTGCACGCCCGGGGAACAGTAAAACGAGCGATCGATCCGGCTTCGGAAGTGCCGGCGCATCCCGGGCTCGCCCTGCTTCCGGAATGGCCCGGGGCCCGGCTCTACGCACTGCTCGATGCGGCGGGTCTGTCCTATGGGCCGGTCTTCCAGCGCGTCCGGCGTCTTCGGGCCGGAGGTGGCTGGGCCGAGGCGGAGCTCGACCCGGTTGCCGAAGTCGAGCGGTATCAGATCCACCCCGCCATGCTCGACAGCGCGTTTCACGCGATTTTCCCGCTGATCGCCGCCGAATTGTCGGATCGGGACAGCGAGAGCGGGGCCGCTTCGGGCCTCGATGCCGGCGAGACCTATGTCCCCGTCCGCTTCGGCCGGGTGCTGTCGCTGTCGCCGGGAACAGCGCCCGAGCGGGCCGATCTCAACCTCGTCCGCCTGACCGAACATGGCGCGGAAGTGGCGCTGACCCTGCGCGATGGGTCTGGCCGCGGATTGATCCGTCTCGAAGGGCTCCGCTTGCAGAAGATCAGGTTGAAGATCGGGCGTTCCCAACCCCCGATCCTCTGGCAGCAGCGCCTGATCCCCCATGCCGGGCCCGAGACCGAGGCCGCGTCGGGCGCGGCATGGTCCGCCGCAGCCGAGCGATTGGAGGTGATCGGTCTCGCCGCGCCGGATCTGCCCGAACCCGCAGCCGGGGCGCTGATCGTCGATGCCGGGTTCCGCCGGGTTGCCTGGGATGCGCTCGCCGCCCTGGCCGATGGCGATGGCCGCTTGCCGGCGCGGCCTGCCGGAATGGCCGAGGAGGCGCTGCCCCTCTATCACGCCATGCGCATCGCGCTCGAAGAGGATGACGTTGTAGTGCAGGTCGATGAGGATGCGATCCTTCTCGACTGCCCCTATCCCCGGCTCGACGAACTCACCGACGCGCTGATTTCCGAAGCGCCGGAGCGGGCGGCGGACCTGATGAACCTGATCCGGGCGGCAACCACGCTGGGCCAGCGGCTTGCGGAGGGGCCGGACGCGGCGGCCATCGACCCTGTTCCCGGCCATGTCCCCTGGCAGCGCGACTTGGTGGACGCCCTCGCCCGCGCTGCTGAGGATTACGCCGCATGTCTCGAGGACGGCGTGCGGCTCGATATTCTTCTGATCGGCGCGGCGCCGCCCAGCTTTGTGCGGCGCCTGATCGAGACGGCGCAACCGACGCGCTTGATCCTCTCCGACCCCGAGGCGCCGCGGGTCGAATGGCTGCGCGCCACCCTCGACCCAAATCCGGCGCTGACAATTCTCGACTGGGACCAGGCGATCGCTTCGGGCGGGGTCGACCTCGTGATATCGGCCGAGGGGCTCGGCCGGGTCGGGCGGCCGCGTATGGCGGTGCTCGGCGATCTGCTTCGCCCGGGCGGTCTTCTGCTGGCGGCAGAGCGGCTGCCCGAACTCGGCGCCGATCTGACCCAGGGCCTTTCGGCCCAATGGTGGTCCGAGACCATCGTCCCCGAGGCGCCGCTTGGTCGATTGAGCACGGGCGAAGAATGGGCCCATGCGCTGACCGGCGCCGGCTTCGAAGGCGCCGTTGCGCGGCCCCTCGCCTGTCAGGATGTTGCGGCCTCATTGATCACCGCGCGGCGCTCGACCGAGACCGTGGAGCAGGCGCCGGGCGTGAAGCCCAAGACTGTGCTGCTCGGCCACGGGTTGGGCGAGGACACGCTGGAACAGGCTTTCTCTGCCATGGGATGGTCGACCGAACGCGCGGAGGTCGCGGATCTCGCCGGGCGTCTCTGTGACGTTGCGTCCGAGGCTGATGCAGAGATTGTCGCCGCTCTGCAGCTTGACAGCCAGGGAGGCCTTCCCCTCGACCATCTGAGGTCCCTGATCGCGGCGTCCGGACGGGTTTGGATCATCGCCGAGCAAGGCGCGCCGGGGCACACTCGTCCCGAGAACGGGTCGATCTGGGGCCTTGTCCGCGTCGCCATGAACGAAGCGCCGGGATGCGACATAAGGCTCATTGATGCCGATCCGTCGCTTCAGGCAGCTGAGATTGCGGCGATCATCGCCGATCCGGGCGAGGAACGGGAATGGGTTCTGTCGCCCGCCGGG
>JBCBIS010000218.1:0-6410 GCA_038524325.1 Pseudomonadota bacterium | reverse complement strand
AGAGGACTACAATCGAAACCGACCGCACTCATCCCTAGGAAACCTCACGCCAGACGAATTCGCAGCGAAGATGGCACTGGAAAACCGAGCGGCATGAGGCCAGAAATCAACCGACGGATTCTCCCAACGAGTGGAGGGAAGTCGGGTCTCAGGTCAATCGCACTTTGCCGATGCCCCGGGGCGCCAGCCGCCCGGCAACCTGCGACCCTATGCACCTCTGGCCATGCAGCGGTCTTGATTGCTAGAGACAGCGGATGACCGAGACAATCGCTCTTATCACCGGCGCTTCGCGCGGATTTGGATTTGCCGCCGGACGGGCCCTTGGCGCGGCGGGCTGGCATGTGGTCGCGGTGGCCCGCACCGTCGGCGGGCTGGAGGAGTTGGATGACGCCATCCAAACTTCCGGCGGACAGGCGACCCTGGTGCCGCTCGACATCACCGACGATCCGGGGCTCGAGCGGATGGGGGCGGCGCTGCACGGCCGCTTCGGGCGGGTCGATCTCTGGCTGCACATGGCGGTCCACGCCCCGCCGCTCAGCCCGGCGGAGCATGTCGATGCCAAGGATTTCGACAAGACCATCGCCGTGAACATTCGCGCCTTCCAGCGCTTGATCCGGGTCGTCGATCCGCTGCTGCGCCCGGCCCCGGCCCCACGCGCTCTGATCGCGGCCGAGGATCATGGCGGCACAAAATTCTTTGGCGCCTATCAGGCCAGCAAGGCGGCGCAATCCGCGCTGACCCAGGCCTGGGCCACCGAGGCGGCCACGAAAATCACCGTGGCCGAGATCATCCCTCCCCCCATGCCAACAGCGACCCGCGCCCGCTTCTTCCCCGGCGAAGACCGCAGCCGCCTGACCAACCCGGCAGAGGCCGCCGCCCGCCTGCTGACCCGGCTGGAGGGCGAGATCGCGCCGGGCGCGCGGATCATGCTCTAGGAAGCACAGCCTCTCCAACAGGTCGCCCAGGTTGCTTCAACCCTTTGGCCGAGGCGTCGCCAGCGTTTGGCAATTGGCCGTTGATCCCTGCGCCCAAGAGCCAACCAGATCGCCCCGCGTCGCGATCAGGGCAGCGCCCGAGCCTGGGAGGGCGATCGTCCCCTCCTGCCGATATGGGACCTCAAAGCCTCTTTGCCCTGCCCGCGGCGACCGAGGCTCGCCAAAGCGCCCTCTTGGGGGGAAGAGCCGGGCACCGACCGCAGCACCTCCGGGCAAAAGGCTCCAGCCTCTCAGCCCGCCTGCGATTGAGATCGACCTTCCCCACTCACCCCTTGTCATACGGGTTCTCGCCCTTGCGCAGGATCAGGCGGACCGGGGTGCCCCATAGGCCGAAGTCGCGGCGCAGGCCGTTGACCAGAAAACGGGTATAGCTCGCCGGCATCTCGTCGGCGCGCTGGCACATGGCGACGAAGGTGGGGGGGCGGGCCTTGACCTGGGTGATATAGCGGATCTTGATCCGCCGCCCGCCCGGCGCCGGGGGCGGGTGCTGGGCGATCTGCTCGGCCAGCCAGGTGTTCAGCGGGTTGGTCGAGATCCGGGTGTTCCAGATGCCATGCATCTCCTCGATCGCCGCTTTCAGCCGGTTGAGCCCCCGCCCGGTCAGCCCCGACAACGTCACCAGCGGCACGCCCGATAGCTGCGGCAACAACCGCCCTGCCATCTCGCGCAGTTCCTTCGTGCGGTCGTTTCGATCCTCGGCCAGATCCCATTTCGAGATGGCCAGCACCACCGCCCGGCCTTCGCGCTCGGCCAGATCGGCGATGCGCAGATCCTGGGTCTCGAAGGCCGTGGCCTCGTCCATCAGCACCACGACCACCTCGGCAAAGCGGATGGCGCGGGTGGCGTCGGAGGTGGAGAGCCGCTCCAGCTTCTCCTGCACCTTGGCGCGCTTGCGCAGGCCGGCCGTGTCGAAGATGCGAAAGCGGCGGCCCTCCCACTCGGTCTCCAGCCCGATGGCATCGCGGGTGATCCCGGCCTCCGGCCCGGTCAGCAGGCGGTCCTCGCCGAGGATGGTGTTGATGAGGGTGGATTTGCCCGCGTTCGGGCGGCCCACGACGGCGATCTGCAGCGGGCGGTTCTCGGCCAGCGCATCCTCGTCGCTGTCGGGGTCGAAGGCCTCTTCGCGGTCCCGTTCGGCAAAGCGTTCCGAGATCGGCAGCAGGGCGGCGTAGAGCTCGCCCATCCCCTCGCCATGCTCGGCTGACAGCCCGATCGGGTCGCCCAGGCCCAGGGAATACGCCTCGTAGATCCCCGCCTCCGCCGCGCTTCCTTCGGATTTGTTGGCGGCCAGGATCACCTCGCCCCCCTGCCGGCGCAACAGCTCCGCCAGCGCCTGATCGGTCGGGGTCACGCCTGCGCGGGCATCGATGACGAACAGACAGATATCGGCCATCGCAACGGCCCGCTCGGTCAGTTTGCGCATGCGGCCGGGGAGGCTCTGATCCGTCACCTCCTCCAGCCCCGCCGTGTCGATTACGGTGAAGGTGAGATCACCCAGCCGCACCTCGCCCTCGCGCAGGTCGCGGGTCACGCCGGGCTGGTCGTCAACCAATGCCAGACGTCTTCCCACCAAACGGTTGAAAAGCGTGGATTTTCCCACATTCGGGCGGCCAACGATGGCGACGGAGAAACGCATCGCCGCGATATGCACGGCGGCGCGGCAAAAGGCAAGCCGAGGCGATCAGGCCAGAGCGCGCTTGCCGGCCCCGGCACGCCGACGACGCGGCTTGGCGGCTTTGCGGATGTTGGGACCTGAGGTGACCGCCGATCGCGGTGTCTTGGGCGAGGGACGGCCGGGCCGCGCCGGTCTCCCCTGCCCGCCTTGGCCTGTCCGCGCGGGCAGGGCTGCAGTGCCGCGATGCCCTTTCGCCATTGTTGGCCACAAAGTCTGGCTGACCGAGGCACCGAGCATGGCGCTCCATCCCGTGTGAAGGCCCCGCCCGACGCTGCGCCCTGCCCAGCGGAGCAAGGCCCCGCTTCGCTCGACCGAGCCCGCCAGACGCTGGCTCAGCTTTCGGAGACCGGTCAGCAGCCGAAGGCGGGAGTGTCGTTTCGATGCCAGCTTCCCATAGCACCAATCCAGGCCGGTGATCAGCCCGAGCAGCGTGCTGAGAAAGGCGATGATGTCCATCAGGGTGCTCATGCTCGATGCATAACAAGCCCCGGCCGGAAAAGCCATGCGGGGCCACCGCCCCGATCCGCCGGCAGGCAGCTATCCCTCGCGAAGGTCGCTGATACGCGACAGCAGTCCCATGGTGGAGGCGTCCAGGCCACTCGGCTCGCCCCCCTCGAGGATCGGGATCAGGTCGCGGGCGAGATCCTTGCCCAGTTCCACGCCCCATTGGTCGAAGCTGTTTATGCCCCAGACCGCGCCCTGAACGAAAACCTTGTGCTCGTAGAGCGCCACCAATTGCCCCAGGCTCTCGGGATCCAGACGACGATAGAGCAGCGTGGTCGAGGGCCGGTCGCCGGGGAAGGTGCGGTGCGGGGCCAGACGGTCGATCTCGGCCGGATCCATCCCCTTGGCTGCCATCTGAGCGCGCACCTCCGCCTCGCTGCGGCCAAAGGCCAGCGCTTGGCCCTGCGCCAGACAATTCGCCATCAGCGCAGTGTGATGGCCCGGCATATCCGTCTCGCGCGGGGTGGCGGCCAGCAGGAAATCCACCGGCACGATATCGCTGCCCTGGTGGAGCAGTTGGAAGAAGGAATGCTGCGCATTGGTCCCCGGCTCGCCCCAGATCACCGGGCCGGTGGGGCGGGTGACCGGTGCACCTCCGCGCGTCACCCGTTTGCCAGAGCTCTCCATATCCAGCTGCTGCACATAGGCTGGGAACCGCGCCAGCCGTTGGTCATAGGGGATCAGCGCCACGGTCGGCCAGCCCATCGCGTTGCGCCGCCAGATCCCGACCAGACCCAAGAGGACGGGCAGGTTCCCCTCCAATGGTGCGGTCAGGAAATGCCGGTCCATCTCGGCCGCCCCGGCCAGCAGGGCGCGGAACCTCTGTGCCCCGATGGCCAAAGCGATGGGCAGGCCAACCGAGGACCAGAGCGAATACCGCCCGCCGACCCAGTCCCAGAAGCCGAACACCCGCTCCGGCGCGATCCCGAACTCCCGCGCTCCTGCGACATTGCTGGAGACAGCGGCCATCTGGTGCCCCGCCCGGTCGCCGATGGCCGCCGCCAGCCAGGCATGGGCGGTGCGCGCATTGGTCATGGTCTCGAGCGTGGTGAAGCTCTTGGACGCCACGACCACCAGCGTCCGCGCAGGGTCCAGCCCCGGCAGCGTATCGGCCAGATGGGCGCCATCTACATTCGAGACGAAATGCAGCCGCGGCCCATCGCAATCCGGCGCCAAAGCGGTCACCGCCATCGCCGGGCCGAGATCCGAGCCGCCAATCCCGATGTTCACCACATCCGTGATCGGGCCGCCAGCGCCGGCATGGATGCCGCTGCGGACCTCCTCGGCAAAGCCCAGAAAACGGGCCAGCGTGCCAGCCACGTCATCTCCCGCCGGGGCCTCGGCCCCGCCGCGCAGGGCCATGTGCAGAACAGCCCGCCCCTCGGTCAGGTTCCAACGCGCGCCCGAGGCCATCTGATCACGCTGCCCCTCCACATCCGCCGCCCGGGCCAGAGCCAGCAGATCGGCCAGCGCGGATGGGTCGAGTTTCTCCTTCGAGAGGTCGAGCGTGAATGCGCCGAACCGGGCCGAGAGCGCCTCGAACCGCCCCGGATCCGTTGCAAACAGGCCGCCGATGCTCTGCCCGCGCAACCGCGTGGCAGCGTCGGCAAGCGCGGCCCAGGCCGCCTCGAGACCCAGGTCGGAACTGGTGTCGAAACGGGTCATCCGGCGTCCGGTCGCAGCGGCAGGTGGGGGGTCATGCGGCGTCTCCTCGCGCACGGTCTGCCCTCCGGACCCGCCGGGGTCAAGCCGCTCGTGTCACAGCCCCCGCGGCAGAGCGCGCAAGGACCGCCGCGTCGCCTCTGCCGCCGCCGCGCACCTCCCCCTCGCGCAGGACGCAGCCACTGCGCGCCGGGGGGTGGGTGGGGGCGGGCGGT
Source organism: Pseudomonadota bacterium (assembly GCA_038524325.1). Classification (GTDB taxonomy): domain Bacteria; phylum Pseudomonadota; class Alphaproteobacteria; order Rhodobacterales; family Rhodobacteraceae; genus Thermohalobaculum. Next base: position 1,359 of record JBCBIS010000218.1, on the reverse strand, counting down.
GGCCGCGTCCTGCGCGAGGGGGACCAAAACCCATCCTCAATCGGCATAGAAAACGACAGCCTCGCGCGCCGTCCGCGACAGCAAGGAGACCGGCGCGCGCAGCGGGTCATCGAGCGCGAGGGCGCGCTCCAGCGCCGCACGCTTCGCCGCCCCTTTGATCAACAGATAGACCTGCCCCGCCCCGGTGATCACCGGGGCTGTCAGGGTCACCCGCGCCTCTTGCCCCTCGGGCCGCATGACCGCGACAGGCGCTGCCTCCGGCGCCATCGATGCCTTGAGCCCGTCCGCATCAGGGAATAGCGAGGCTGTATGCATGTCCTCCCCCATCCCCAGCACGACAATGTCCAGCGGCAGCAGGGGGCGGAGATCCTCCGCCAAGCCCGGCAGCGCCGCTTCCGGTTCCTGCCCCGGGCGATGCAAAGGCACCAGGCGGGCCGATCCCGCATCGCCGGCGAGGAGTGTCTCGCACAACAGGCGCTGATTCGACCGGGGATGGTCCTCCGGCACCCAACGCTCGTCGGTGAGGGTCACGCAGACCCTCCGCCAATCCAGATCGACCCGGCCGAGCGCCTTCAGAAAGAAGACCGGCGTGGTCCCCCCGGGCACGGCAAGACTGACCGGAGGGGCGTCTCGCCCGCGCCGATCCAGCGCAGCAATCAGATCCTCGGCCACCTGCGTGGCCAATGCCGGCGCCAGTTCGGCCGCGAGAAAAGTCTCGATCCGCATCCTCAGGCCTCCCCACAGGGCATGGGCGCGACCGTCCAGGACGCGATGTCGGCGGGCAGAACCCGCTGCCCCGACGAGAGGCGATCCTCCCCTGCCGACCCGACCGTCCTGCGATCGAGCACACGCTCCGGTGCCATTTCTTCCAAGGCCCGGCGCCTGCACCAGCCGGCAGCGTTACCGCGATCCGACGCCGAGGCAGTCTTTCGTCGATCGATCAATGCGGGGTCGCGGGCAAAGACCGGCAGGTGCTCGGATAGCGAGCTCCCAGCCTGCTTTGCGGCGGCGCCCGGCCCCGTCAATCGCCGGCTCCGATATCTGCCACAGCCGCAACGCCCCGGCCCAGGATTGCATGCAAAGTCCCGTCTTGAGCATGATCTGCCGTCCCACCTCATTTCCCGATCTCCCGCCAGCGGCGGCCATCGCGATGGGTCAGCATCAAAGCGTCCTCGGGGCCGGAGGAGCCGATGTCATAGGGTTTCGGCGCCGCCTTCTCCCAGCCAGCGATCACCGGATCGGTCCAGGCCCAGGCAGCCTCGACCTCGTCGCCGCGCATGAACAGCGTCTGGTCGCCGCGGATCACGTCCATCACCAGCCGCTCATAGGCGTCCGGCATCCGCAGCCCGCCCGTGCCGC
>JBCBIS010000217.1:0-6492 GCA_038524325.1 Pseudomonadota bacterium | reverse complement strand
GATCCGCCGCCCGCAGGCCGCTGCCATGCGCGGATGGTTGGAGTCGGGCGCGGATCGTCGAGATGGTGCACGAGGATCTGACGCCCGGGAAAATCCTGACCCCAGAAGCAGTCGAGAACGGAGTGACCGTCGGGCTCGCCACCGGCTGCTCGACAAATGCGATCATCCATCTGGTCGCCATCGCCCGGCGTGCCGGCGTCCCGCTCGGCATGGACGATCTGGACCGCGCGGGGCGGGAGGTGCCGGTGATCGCCAATATTCGCCCCTCTGGCAGCCAGTATCTGATGGAGGATTTCTACTATGCCGGCGGCCTGCGGGCGCTGATGGGCGTGTTGCGGGGGCGGCTGAACCTCGATGTTCTGACCGTCAGCGGAAAGACTCTTGGCGAGACGCTTGCGGGGGCCGAGGTGCACAATACGGATGTGATCCGGCCGCTCGAAAATCCAATCTATCCCGAAGGATCGCTGGCGGTGCTGCGCGGCAATCTCGCGCCGGATGGCTGTGTGATCAAGCCCGCAGCGATGGAGCCTCGACTGCGGGTGCATGAGGGGCCCGCCCTGGTCTTCGACAGCTATCCCGAGATGAAGGCCGCTGCCGAGGACCCAGATCTCGACGTGACACCGGATCATGTGATGGTGTTCCGCGGCGCAGGACCGATCGGCGCCCCAGGCATGCCGGAATGGGGTTTTCTGCCCATCCCAGTGAAGCTTCTGCGCCAAGGGGTGCGCGACATGATCCGGATCTCGGATGCGCGGATGTCCGGCACGGCCTATGGCGCCTGTGTCCTCCATGTGGCGCCAGAAGCCGCCATTGGAGGGCCGCTGGCCCTGGTCCAAACCGGCGATACCATCCGCGTCGACGTGCCTGAGCGGCGGATCGAGATGCTGGTCTCGGAGGAAGACCTCGCCACCCGCCGCGAAGCCTGGACCCCGCCCGCGCCCAAAGCGACCCGCGGCTATAACTGGATGTTCGCCCGCCATATCCAGCAGGCCGACAAAGGGTGCGATTTCGACTATCTGCAAACCGATTTCGGCCATACCGCGCCAGAGCCTGACATTTTCTGAGGTTCAGTTTCAGCCAGCACCGTCCCGGGCCTGACCCGGGACCTCTTTGAGCATTTCGAGAGGGCTCGAGCCGCTCGAGGAGGTCCCGGGTCAAGCCCGGGACGGCACCAGGTCGATAAGGCATGCAAAACTCCGAACTGGGCCGCGAATTGCGCCAAATCAGGTCGCGCCCCGGCATGCGGGTCCGGCGACGGCCTGTCACGCTCTTGGCAAAATGGAGGATCTAATGCCCGAAACCCTCAGCCCCGATCAGATCGATTTCTACAATCAGACCGGCTATCTTGTGTTGCCAGGCCGGGTGCCGACATCGGAGATGGACGCGGTCCGGGCCGAGATCGCCCGGCTCTGCGAACCCGCCCGTCGGATGACCGCCTCGGACGAGTTCCTCGATCTCGAAGACAGCCACACGCCGGAGACCCCGCGGGTGCGCCGCGTGAAGGAACCGAACAAGCAATCCGCGGTGATCGACCGTCTGATGCGTTCGGACCATATCCTGGCGCCGGTGCGCGACCTGATCGGTCCCTCGCTGCGCCTGCAAACTTCGAAGCTGAACATGAAATCTGCCGGGTTCGGGGCGGCGGTGGAATGGCATCAGGACTGGGCCTTCTATCCCTATACCAATGACGATGTGCTCGCGGTCGGCCTGATCATCGACGATATGGAGGAGGCGAACGGCCCGCTTCGCGTCTTCCCCGGCAGCCATAAGGGCCCGGTGCATGACCACCACCACAACGGCTATTTCGCAGGCGCCATCGATCTCGCGGCCTGCGGGCTGGATATGGCAGAGTCCGTGCCGCTGATGGGGCCGGCGGGGTCGATCTCGATCCACCATGTCCGCGCCGTGCATGGCTCGGCCCTCAACCGCTCGACCCGCGACCGGCGGATCATCTTCTTCGAGATGATGGCGGCGGATGCCTTCCCAATCGCGGGCTCGCGCTATCAATTCGAGAGCATCGAAGCGTTCGACGCACGTCTCCTCTGCGGCGCGCCGACGCTGGAGCCACGGGTGGTCCCCTGCCCGATCCGCGTGCCCTTCCCGGAAGCGCCGACGCAAGGCTCTATCTATGAGGTGCAAAAGGCCATGGGCCGACGCAGTTTCGACCTGGCCGAAGCGCAGACCTGACCCAGGGACAAACCTGCCCGCGCGATTTGGCAAGACAGTCGGGGCCTCGGTTGCAATAGTGGACGTCGTCCGCAACCGAGAGTCCCGCCATGCCCCGCGACCATTCCCACGTCTTCCCGCGCCACACCAAGGCAAACACCCCAACCGTGCTGCGCGGCGAGGGCTGCTATTTGATCGACCAAAGCGGCAAGCGGTATTTCGACGGTTCCGGCGGGGCGGCGGTCTCCTGCCTCGGCCATTCCGATCCGGAGGTAACCCAGGCGATCAAGGATCAGATCGATCAGGTCGCCTTCGCCCATACCGGATTTTTCACCTCGGAACCGGCGGAGGATCTGGCCGATCTGCTGATCGCCCATGCGCCTGGGGATCTCGACCGGGTCTATTTCGTCTCTGGCGGGTCCGAGGCGGTGGAGGCGGCGCTCAAACTCGCCCGCCAATATTTCGTCGAGACCGGCCAGCCCCAGCGCCACCGCATCATTGCGCGGCGGCAGAGCTATCACGGCAACACCCTCGGCACGTTGGCCACCGGCGGCAATGCCTGGCGGCGCGAACCGTTCATGCCGCTCCTGGTCGAGGTCAGCCATATCGCCCCTTGCTATGCGTATCGCGGCCGCGCGGAGGGCGAGAGCCTCGAGGCGTTCGGCCTGCGCACCGCCGATGAGTTGGAGGCCGAGATCCTCCGCCTGGGTCCCGACACGGTCATGGCCTTCGTCGCCGAACCCGTCGTGGGCGCCACCCTGGGCGCCGTGCCTGCTGTGCCGGGCTACTTCCAGCGGATCCGCGAGATCTGCGACCGATATGGCGTGCTGCTGATCCTCGACGAGGTGATGTGCGGCATGGGCCGCACCGGCACGCTCTTTGCCTGCGACCAAGACGGGATCGCGCCGGACCTGCTCTGCATCGCCAAGGGCCTGGGCGCCGGCTATCAGCCGATCGGCGCCACACTTTGCACCGCCGCGATCTATGACGCGATTGAGCAGGGCTCCGGCTTCTTCCAGCATGGCCATACTTATATCGCCCACCCCACCGCTTGTGCGGCAGCCCTCGCCGTGATGCGCAAACTGACCGGAGAGATCGGGGGCCGGGTCACACCACTCGGCGAGACGCTCGACAAGGCGCTCCACAACGCTTTCGGTCAGCACCCCCACATCGGCGATATCCACGGAAGGGGCCTGTTCCGTGGCCTCGAAATCGTCGAGGACCGCGCCACCAAAGCCCCCTTCGATCCGGCGCGCGGCACCCATAAACAGGTCAAGAAGGCCGCCTTCGACGCCGGTCTGATCTGTTATCCCATGGGCGGTACGATCGACGGAAAGCGCGGCGATCATGTGCTCCTCGCCCCGCCTTTCATCATGACCGAGGCGCAGATCGGCGAAGTGACCGAGCAACTCGCCAAAGCCTTCGACGCCGCACTCTGACCCAAGCCCCCCGGACGGTCACGGTCGAGCTACCGACCACCGGGGGGTGGGTGGGGGTGGGCGGTGGCTTGGCCGTGACCGTCCGGGGGAAGGCACCCTGGCGGTTGACCTGACCCGGTTTGAAAGCTTTAGCTTAAATCAGCCGCGAAACGCGGACCGTCACGGGGCATGTCCCCGGAAGCCAGGGAAAAGGACCATCACCATGAAAGCACTCATCGCGGGCCTTGCCGTGCTCGGCCTCACCGCCGGGGCCGCCGCCGCCCAGCAAAAATTCATCTCGATCGGCACCGGAGGCGTCACCGGCGTCTACTATCCGACCGGCGGTGCGATCTGCCGCCTCGTGAACAAGGACCGCAAGGAGCACGGCATCCGCTGTTCGGCCGAATCCACCGGCGGGTCGATCTACAACATCAACACCATCAAGGCGGGCGAGCTGGAATTCGGCGTCGCCCAGTCGGATTGGCAGTATCACGCCTATAACGGCACTTCGAAATTCGAGGATCAGGGCAAGTTCGAAGACCTCCGCGCCGTCTTCTCGGTTCATCCAGAGCCGGTGACCATCATCGCCCGTGCCGATGCGGGCGTCGCCAACGTCACCGATCTGAAGGGCAAGCGCGTCAATATCGGCAACCCAGGCTCGGGCACCCGCGGCACTTGGGAAGTCATGGAGGGCGCGCTCGGCTGGGAACGCTCGGATCTGAAACTGGCCGCCGAGATGAAGTCGGCCGAAACCGGCCAGGCGGTCTGTGACAACAAGATCGACGCCTATTTCTGGCTGGTCGGCCACCCCTCGGCCCTGACACAGGAAAGCCTCGCCACCTGCGATGCGGTTCTGGTCAATGCCACCGGCGAGGCCATCGAGAAACTGGTCGCGGACAACCCTTATTACCGCACCGCCACCATCCCGGCGGGCATGTATGGCGACAACCCGGACATCCAGACCTTTGGCGTCGGCGCCACCTTCGTCAGCTCGGCCTCGGTGCCCGATGACGTGGTCTATACCGTCGTGAAGGCCGTCTTTGAGAACTTCGACCAGTTCAAAGCGCTGCACCCGGCCTTCAACAACCTGAAGGAAGAAGAGATGATCGCCGACGGTCTCTCGGCACCGCTGCATCCCGGTGCGGTGAAGTACTATAAGGAGCGGGGCTGGATGTAAGCCCCCGCCGCCGCGTCCCCATGGGACCGCTGGGCCGCTTCGAGAGGATGGCGCGGGCCGGGCTTTGCCCTGGCCCCACCCCCTTTGAGCGGCTCGACCGCCTGTCTGAGGCCAATACGGGCGCCACGCTCTGGGCCAAACGCGACGACATGCAGGGCCTCGCCTTTGGCGGCAACAAGACCCGTCAGCTCGAATACTATTTCGGTGAGGCGCTGGCCCAAGGCGCGGATACCGTCCTGATCACCGGCGCGGTGCAGAGCAACTTCTGCCGCCTCGCCGCCGCTTTCGCCGCCAAGCTGGGCATGGCCTGCCATATCCAGCAGGAGGAGCGGGTGGCCAAGGACGATCCGCTCTACCGCCATTCGGGCAATGTGCTGGTCGAGCGGCTGCTGGGCGCCGAGATCTCCTCCTATCCCCATGGCGAGGACGAGGCCGGCGCCGACCGGCAGCTCGAAGAGCGCGCGACCACCCTGCGCGCCGAGGGACGCACGCCCTATGTTATCCATCTCGCCCCGGGGCACCCGCCGCTGGGCGCGCTCGGTTATATCGACTGCGCCCGAGAGGTTCTGGCCGATATCGACGCGGCGGGGATCGAGATCGCACATATCGCCATCCCCTCGGGCAGCGGCGCGACCCATGGCGGCTTCCTGTTCGGCCTGCGCGCCCTGGGCAGCCGGATCCCGGTGACCGGATTCTGCGTCCGCCGCCCTGCCTCGGCGCAACAGCCGCGGATCGCGCACCGCTGTCAGGAGATTGCCGATCTCCTCGACATCCCCAACCCGGTTGCGGCGGAAGATGTGGTGGTCAATGACCGCTATCTCGCGCCAGGCTATGGCCTGCTGAACGCGCCAACGTCCCGCGCCATCCGTATGGCCGCGCGGACCGAGGCGCTGATGCTCGACCCCGTCTATTCCGGCAAATGCATGGCCGGGGCGCTGAACCTCGCAGGGAACGCGCGCGCCGGGGAGCATGTGCTTTTCATCCATACCGGCGGCACCCCGGCCATTTTTGCCTATGCCACTTCCCTTGAACAAGAACTCGACCTGGTGAGGACGCCATGACCGATGCCACTGCAAAGCCCGATGTCGACGATATGGTGGCCTCGGTCGATACCGGCGCGCGCAATCCGGGCGGGTGGCAGCGGGCGCTGATCCCGGGGATCTGCCTCGCCTGGGCGTTCTTCCAGCTCTATATCGCGTCGAACCTGCCGTTCTGGCTGGCCGAGAACCTTGGCATCCGCGCCATCGTCACCAATTCGGACGCACGGCTGATCCACATGGCCTTTGGTCTGGTTCTCGCCGCCCTTGCCTTCCCGCTGTTGAAATCGGCGCCAAGGGACCGGATCCCCTGGTATGATTGGGCACTGGCGGCGCTGGGCATCATCGTCTGCCTCTACACAGTCGTCCTGCGCGACGCGATCGCCAGCCGCGCGGGTCTGCCGACCACCGGCGATCTGGTGATCTCGATCACCGGCATGATCGTTCTGGGGATCGCGGTCTACCGCTCGCTCGGCCTGCCGCTCCTGATCGTCGCCTCGGTCTTTGTGCTTTACGTCTTCCACGGCGATGCCCGCTGGCTGCCCGAGGCAATCCAGTGGAAGGGCGCCTCCACCGGCAAGGCGATGTGGCACTATTGGATGCAGAACGAGGGGGTCTTTGGCGTCGCCCTCGGCGTCTCCGCCTCGCTGATCTTTCTCTTCGTGATGTTCGGCTCGATCCTCGAAAAGGCGGG
>JBCBIS010000216.1:0-6501 GCA_038524325.1 Pseudomonadota bacterium | reverse complement strand
CATGGGATACTCCTCTCCCTGTCAGTGCGGCGGCGAGGGGGCCGAGACGCCAATCCAGTTCCCCTCATCCGCCCGGTTTCTCCCTTGCGGGAAACTCTGGCCGGGGGCGCGTCAGCCGCGCGTCCCCGCTTTGTCCGCCCCGTCTTTCACCGAGCCGCTGCGCGCCGGGGGGTGGGTGGGGGCGGGCGGTGGCTCGGTGAAAGACGGGGCAGTCTGCTATTTCATCCCGGTCAGCGTGATCCCCTCGATAAAGCGCCGCTGCGCGATCAGGAACGCCACGATCAGCGGGGTGACGATGATCGTCGCCGTCGCCATCATCGGGCCGAAGAAACTGCCATCCGCATCGCCCTTGAACTCGCGCAGTCCCAGCGGCGGGGTGAAGAGATCGCGTGACCCCGTCACCACGATCCGCGGCCAGAAATAGTCGTTCCAGTGGGCGACGACCGAGAAGATCGCGAACGCCAACAGGGCCGGCACCGCCGTCGGCAGCATCACCTTCCAGATGATCCCGAACTCGGTCATCCCATCCATCCGCGCCGCGTCGATCAGATCATCGGGCACGGTCATAAAGAACTGGCGCATTAGGAAGATGCCAAAGACCGAGATCGTCCAGGGGATCACCAGCGCGGCATAGGTGTTCGTCAGCCCGATCTTCGACAGCATGATGTAAAGCGGCAGGGCAATCGCATGGACCGGGATCAACAGACAGAACAGCACCATCGAGAAGACGAAATCCCGCCCCCTCCACCGCAGCTTGGCCAAAGCATAGGCACAAGGCAGGGCCACGATCACCTGGATCAGGAAAATCGAGACCGTGACGATCACCCCGTTCAGCAGATAGCGCAGCAGCGGCGCCTCCGAGAATGCCATGGTGTAGTTGAAGGCGATCGGGCGCATTGAGCAGCGCTGCTCGATCTCGGCCATTAGCGTGTTTTTGATTTCGCGATCGGTCAGGCCGGGGAAAGCTGGGCGCTGCGCCTCGATGGCGGTGCGGTCGGGCTCCGCGCGCTTCACGCAGCGTTCATCGACCATCATCTCTTGGGCGCCAAAGAACCCGCCGACATTGCGCTCGATCTCGTCCGGCGCCTTCAGCGAATAGCTGACCATGACGTAGAAAGGCAGGATCACGATGATCGCGCCCAGGATCAGGACAGCGTGCTTCCACGCCTCGCCGGTGGAGACCCGCATCATCGGGGCGGCGGCTGTGTCGGTCATGCGTAATGTACCCTCCGCTCGACCAGCCAGCGCTGGATCAGGGTCAGGGCCAGCACGAAGACGAGGAAGATCATCGTCACCGCCGCGCCGAGGCCCATCAGGTTCTGCTGGATCCCCTTCTCGAAGATGGCGAACATCATCACATAGACGCTCTTCGACGGGCCGCCGCCTTGGGGATAGAACGCCTCGACCGTGTCAAAGACCTGAAAGCTGCGGATGCAGGTGATGGTGACGACAAACACGGTGGTCGGGCCCAGCATCGGCCAGGTCACGAGGCGGAAGCGGTCCCACCCCGTCTTGGCCCCGTCCATCGCGGCGGCGTGGTAGAGCTCGCGCGGGACGCTGGTGAGCCCCGCGAGATACAGCACCATGTTGAACCCGAACCCCTGCCAGACACCGATAAAGCTGACGGTCCAGATCGCGTATTGCTTGTCGCCCAGCCAGAGCGGGAAGTTCCGCTCGCAGCCGCGCTGGAAGAAGCCAAAGCTTTCCAGCCAGGTGCCGCAGCCCATGGCCAGGGTCTTGTTGATGATACCGACGGTGGGGTGCAGCGCGAACTCCCACACGATGGCCATGGCCAGCAGGGCGGCCATCACCGGCAGGAAATAGATCGTCTTATAGACATCGCCGAACCGGGTCAGCGAGTTGATCAACAGCGCGGCCCCCAGACCCAGCCCGACGCTGAGCGGAACAACCACGGCGACATAGGTAAAGGTCGCGGTGAACATCTTCTGGAAAGAGGACCGGCTGACGATCCGGTCATAGTTCTTCCAATCGATCCAGTTAAAGCTCTCATTCCCCAGCGAGTAGTCCGTAAAGCTGAGTGTCGCGGCGACCACGATGGGCAGGATCAGGATCACCACCATCAGGAAAATGGCCGGTGCGACGAACCAGATGTGGGCGTAGGAGCGGCGCATCAGGCGACCTTTGCCTGTGGCGGCGTTCCGGCCGGTGTCTTGGTCTCTGTCCCGGCAGCGCTCTCCTCGGGAAAGCGCAGGCGGGCGTTGTCGGCGCCGAACACCATCGCCTTGCCGGCCAAGGGCGCGCAATTCACGGTGGCGCCGATGCCCAGATCAGCAGCCCTGGCCGGATCCGTTCGCACCACCAACCGCGCCGTGCCCAGATCGAGATGCAGATAAACATCCGAGCCCAAATTCTCGGCATGCACCACCCGGCCGGTAAAGCTGCCCTCATAGGCCATGTCCTGCACCACCAGATGCTCGGGCCTCAGGCCGACACTGACCGCGCCCCTGGCCCCTGGCAGGCGGCGCTGTAGGCTGAACCCCTCGGCGATCACGCGACCGTCCGAGGTGACCTCGCCCTTCAGCGTGTTAATCTTGGGCGAGCCGATGAACTCCGCCACGCGCAGATCCGCGGGGTCGTCATAGATCAGCCCCGGGCGATCGAGTTGCAGGATCTCGCCCCCCATCATCACCGCCATCCGGTCCGACATGGTCAGCGCCTCGGACTGGTCATGGGTGACATAGATGAAGGTGGCCTGGAGGTCGCGGTGCAGTTCGGCCAGTTCGGAACGCATATGAACCCTGAGGGCGGCGTCGAGATTGCTCAGCGGTTCGTCCATCAGGAACGCCACCGGCTGGCGCACCATTGCCCGGCCCAGAGCCGCCCGCTGACGCTGCCCGCCGGAGAGTTGCCCCGGCTTGCGGTCGAGCAGCGCCTCGATCTTCAGCACCTCCGCCGTCTCGGCCACCTGCGCCATCAGCGCCCGATATTTCTCGCGCGCCATCAGCGGGCCGATCAGGGGCAGCCGTTCGGAAAAGCTCAGCTCGCGCAGTTTCAGGGGCACGGCCATGTTCTGGGCCACCGTCAGGTGGGGATAGAGCGCGTAGGACTGGAACACCATCGCCAGGTTCCGCTCCGCCGGGCGGACCGTGTTGACCAGCCGGTCGCCGATGCTCAAATCGCCGGCATCCTGCCCCTCCAGCCCGGCGATGATCCGCAACAGCGTGGACTTCCCGCAGCCAGATGGTCCGACCAGGGTCAGAAACTCACCATCTGCGATGTCCAGATCAATGCCGCCGGACGGCCCGGTGCCGAGAACAGGCGTCTCGCCAAACGCTTTTCGGATCCCGTCCAGCTTGATGCCAGCCATCGCTGCAGCCTCCGAATCGCCATCCCCGTTGTCGGAAGCGTTAACAAATAGAATTAAAATCCATATGACATTGTATAAGCTCTGCTAATGCACCGCTTAGAGCCCTTCATCTATCCACAGGAAATCTCGGATCCCATGAAACCCAGCCCCTATCAGATCACCGCCTTCACCGAGGTCGCGCGCGAAGGCAGCTTCTCACGCGCCGCGGCCAGCCTGGGGGTGACCCAGTCCTCGGTCACCCAGCATGTGGCGAAATTGGAGAAGATGATGGGCGCCCAGCTGTTCATCCGGCGCCGCGACCGGGTCGAGCTGACCGCCTCAGCGCGGGATCTGTTCGATGTTTCGGACCGGCTGCGGACGCTGGAGCAATTGGTGGCAGAGAAAATCGCCTCCTATGGCGCGCTTGCCTCGGGGCAATTGACCATCATCGCCAATGCGCCGCGCCCGGTCATGCCGGTGATGGCCGCGTTTACCCGCGCCTATCCGCAGGTGCAGATCTCGTTCTCGCTCTGCGATTGGACGACCGCGATGGGCCGGCTGCGCGCCCGCGACGTGGATATCGCCATTGTGACCGAGCCGGAGCGGCTGGAGGGCGCCCGGATCACCGAACTCGACCGCACCTGCTACAAGCTGCACCTGCGCTCGGACCATCCGATGGCCGAGGCCGACCGCCTGTCCCTGGCCGAGATCGCCGAGGAGATGCTGATTCTGCCCGAAGACGGCTCGCTGACCCAGCGCGTCGTGCAGGAGCGGGCGGCCCAGGTCGGCGTGCGCTTTGCCCGGGTCATCAAAACCGCAACCTTTCCGCTGGTGAAGGAGGCGGTGCTGCACGGCATCGGCCTTGGCATCATTCTCGAGAACTCGCTGTTCCCCTCCAGCCGCCTGGCGACCGTGCCAATCGTCGAGATGCCCGAAACCTATGGCCATTGCGTCGTGACGCCGCCCGACAAGGGAGAGCTGCGGCTGGTGCAGAGTTTCGTCGACACGGCACTGAACTTCGTCGGCAACATGCGCTGAGACGGGCAGTCATCGGAGAATTGGTCACGCTTGAGGCAGGATGGCGGCGGATCAGGCCGGGACCTGTTCCAGCACAGCCTCGGCGGCGGCGAGGCCAGAGAGGAAGGCATCCTCGACCCGAGCGCCGATGCACCAACCTCCGGCCGCGTAGAGCCCCGGGGCCCCGGCCTGAAAGAACGGTCTGCCCAGCGGCGACAGGGTCCGCGCATAGCGCCAGCGATGGGCGCGCGCGTGCAGCGGCGCAGGCAGGTGCATCCCGGTCACCTCGGCAAACAGGCCGAGCAGCTCCGGCACGACAGCCTCGCGCTCGCGTTCGAGATGGGCGGTGCTCCAGTCCGGGCTGGCATGGACCACCCAGGTCTCGATACCCGGCATTCGGCCCGGTTTCGACCCGTTGCGGGCCGCCCAGCTGAGCGGCTGTCCGCGCCAGGTGAGATGGTCGGGCAGGTCGAGCGCCATCCCGAAGACAGCCATCAGCGCCCAGCAAGGCGCCATGACGACATCCCGAACCGGCCCGGCCGCCTCGGCGAACAAACGGGCGGTCTGTGGCGCGGGCGCCGTCGAGATCACGGTGTCGAAGGGGCCTTCGCGCCCCTCCGCCGTCTCGAGGTGCCAGCGTTCCGACACTCGGCTCAGCGCTCGTATCTCGACACCCGATCTGATCGTCAGCCCCTCGGCCAGCGGGCGGACCAGGGCAGACATGCCCGGCATCCCGGCCTGCGCCCCGTCCGGGCCGGTTGCCCAAGCCCCGGAGCTCCCGGCGGCGGCGGCGCGCTCGAGATAGTCGGAAAAGGCGTCGCTTCGGCAGGTCGCATATTGGGCGCCATGGTCGAAGCTCACCTCACGCGCATCGTCCAGCAAGATCCTGCGTGTTGCCAACCTGCCGCCCAAGCCCCGGCTTTTGTCGAAGACAATCGGAGCATGCCCGCCCCGCCGCAGCCGGTCGGCACAGGCGAGGCCCGCGATGCCCGCGCCGATCACCGCGATCTGCCCGGCCTCAGCCATCTGCGAGATCGATCAGCACCTCGTTTCGGCGCAGGAAGCCCGGGGTAAACGGGTCGTTGTAATAGGCATAGATCGGTGCACCGAGCGGCGTCAGCCCTTTCTCGGCGAGCCAGGCCCGCAGCAGCCCTTCCTGCTCGGCGATCAGTTCGTCGGTGGCCACGCCGCTGAAGCGGATCGCCGCCCGGCGGGCGGGCGGTTCCTCGGTCAGCGTGACATCGCCCTGCACCGGCGCGGGCAGATCGGCCAAGCTGTATTGCGCTGGCATGATGAACTGCACGGTCCAATCCGCGGCGCCCTCCTCGCGGCGGCGCTGGGTGACAGGCGCTGTCATGGCGATTTTCTCGCCTGCCCGCTCCTTCGCGAAGATATAGCCAGCCAGCGGGCCAAACCCGTTGCGCACGGCCGTGTACCGGTCTCCGCGGCGGATCACTTCGGCCACCACGAACGCGGGATAGCGCCGCGTCTCGATGGCGCCGTCGCTGCTTTCGACCTGATAATCCGGTGTCTCAATCGATGAGGACATGTAGACCCACGCGCACCCTGCCAGCACCACGACGCCCGTCAGCGCCAATCCGAATATCGCCATCACCCGCCCGATCCGTCGCATAGTCTCGCCCAATCCACAGCCCTGTCCCTGTCACGGCACATAGGCGGCGCGGCGACGCTGACCACCCCGGGATTGAACGCGGCACCGAATTCTGCAACCCTCGCCGCGACGAGACGCCGGCAGGGAGGCAGGCAATGGGCAGATGGATCCGGGCGGGGCTGGCGGGGGCGCTGGCCGCTGTGATGGGGCTGGCGGGGGCGGAGCCGCTCTCGGCCAAGGAGCGCTGCGACTGGCCTGCCTTCGAGGAGCCCTGCCGGGTGAAGGGCGGTGTTTACCGGGCGCTGGCCCCCTCGGGCCCCGGACCGCATAAAACAGTCGTCTATCTTTACGGCTCGACCGGGTTGTCCAACGATGTTGTGGAGGGGGCGTTCTTTCAGCAGATCGTCGACCGGTTCGGCTATGCCCTGGTGGTGCCTGCTGCAAAGGATGTAAACTATCGCGACGGCACCCGCGGCACCGGATGGGCGTTGCGCCATCAGCGACCAGAACGGGACGAACCCGCCTTCCTCCGCGCGATGTTGAAGGACGCCGAGGAGCGGTTCGG
>JBCBIS010000215.1:0-6563 GCA_038524325.1 Pseudomonadota bacterium | reverse complement strand
CCGCGTCCTCTCGGCGCGGTGTTGCCGACCGGCTTGCTCACCCCATACTGCATTGGTATCGCTTGGAAACGAACAAATGCGAGGCAGGCTTGGCGACCGTGAGCGACATCATCCCCCCGGACAAACGGGAAAAATCGGCGAAGATCTCGCCTCTGCGCGGGCTGCTGCCATTCCTGGCGCCCTACAAGATGCTGATTGCGGGGGTGGTGATTGCGCTGCTCACTGCGGCGGCCTTCACCCTGGTGCTGCCGATCGCATTCCGCCGGGTGATCGACGGGTTCTCGGCTGAAAACGCGCCCCTGATCGACCAGTATTTCACCGCGCTCCTGGGTGTCGCAGCTGCCCTGGCCGTGGCCACAGCGGCGCGGTTCTACATGGTCTCGATGCTGGGTGAGCGGGTGGTCGCCGATGTGCGCAAGGCGGTGTTCGACCACGTCGCCGGCCTCAGCCCCGCCTTCTACGAGCGGCTGATGACGGCGGAGGTGCTGACCCGGCTGACCTCGGACACGACCGTGATCCAAGGGGTGGTGGGCTCGACCGCCTCGATCGCACTCCGCAACATCGTGCTCTTGATTGGCGGCGTGATCATGCTGCTGATCACCTCGCCAAAGCTGACCGCGATGACCCTGCTGATCGTACCCTGCGTGATCTTTCCGATCCGGCAATTGGGGCGCAAGGTGCGCAAGCTGTCGCGGCTGAGCCAGGATCTGATCGCCGACAGCGCCACCCATGCGGGCGAGATGCTGCAAGCGGTGCAGACGGTGCAGGCGAACACCTATGAGGACGCGGCGCGGGCGGGGTTTGCCCAGCGGGTCGAAGCCTCCTATGACGCGGCGCATGAGCGGGTGAAGGCCCGTGGGCTGATGACCCTAATCGTGATCTTCCTCGCCTTTGCTGGGATTGTCGGCGTGCTCTGGATCGGCGCGCGCGATGTGATGGCGGGCCGGATGAGCCCTGGCGAGATGGCGCAATTCCTGCTGTTCGCGGTCTTCACCGCCGGCGCCGTGGGCGCGCTCAGCGAGGTCTGGGGCGAGTTGCAGCGCGCGGCCGGCGCCACCGAGCGGCTGGTCGAACTCATGTCGATGCGGAGCGCAATTGCGGATCCCGAGGCACCGGCGCCTGCCCCGGCGGTCAGCGGCGCCGTCCGGTTCGAGAATGTCGGCTTCGCCTATGAAACACGGCGCGAGACCCCGGCCCTGCACGAAGCAAGCTTTGAAGCGGCGCCTGGTGAGACAGTCGCGCTGGTGGGGCCCTCGGGCGCGGGCAAGACAACCGTTCTGCAACTGCTCCAGCGGTTCTATGATCCCGATGCGGGGCGCATCCTGGTCGATGGGACCGATATCCGCGACCTGCCCCTGCGTGCGTTGCGACAGCGCATGGCGCTGGTCCCGCAGGAGCCGGTGATCTTCGCCAACAGCGTCGCCGCCAATATCCGCTTTGGTCGGCCCGAGGCCCGCGATGACGAGGTGACGGCGGCCGCCCGGGCGGCGGCGGCGCATGGGTTCATCAGCGAATTGCCCGACGGCTACGATACCTGGCTGGGCGAGCGCGGCGTGCTGCTCTCCGGCGGGCAGAAACAGCGGATCGCCATTGCCCGCGCGATCCTGCGCGACGCGCCGATCCTGCTGTTGGACGAGGCCACTTCGGCGCTCGACAGCGAGAGCGAGCGGGCCGTGCAACAGGCGGTGGAGGCGCTCTCTGAAGGGCGGACGACCCTGGTGATTGCGCACCGACTCTCGACCGTGAAGCGCGCCGACAAAATCATCGTACTGCAGGACGGGCGGGTGGTCGCCACCGGCACCCATGACAGCCTGGTGGCCGAGGACGGTCTCTACGCCCGCCTCGCCCGGTTGCAATTCACCGAAAGCCTGGCTGCGGAGTGAACCGGGCACCGCCGGGCCGCTCTCCACCCATTCCATCCGCCGCGAGCAGGGCACCAAGGCCGCCATCTGCGTCAGAGACGCAGCGGGAGAGGCCCGCCTCTCCCGGCCCGTCCAAAGACGGGCATGGCGGCCTTGGTGCCCTGCTGGAGAGCTTAGGTCGAAGGATAAGCGTCGCGGGCACGGATGGCCGGTCTTGCGCAAAACGGGCGCGGCCCACGCGCATCAATCGAAGAAATCGAACAGATCGTCGAAATCGAGCAGATCATCCGCCGCATCGCCCAGGCGATAGAGCAGACCTTTCGGCTTGCTCTTCTTCGCCTTCTTTCGGCGCAGACTGCGGTCTTTGGCGAGATGGGCGCCCTCGACCTCCGCCGGGCGCGGCGCGTTTTTCTTTTTGCGCGTGCCCCCCTTGGCCTTCAAGTGGTGCACAGGCTCCTGGGCCGCGATCTTCTGCAGCGGCGCGCCGCAACTGTGGCAGACCAGCCGCTGCCCGCCCGCCTGCGCCGGCAAAAGCACCCGCGCGTCGCAATAGCAGCAGATCACGACGCGCCCGCCGGGCTCTGACGCAAGTTTGGCGTATCTCGGTTTCATGACCCCCATCTAGGCCGCCCCTCGCCGCTCCGCCAGCCCGCTTTGCTTGACACTGGCCAAGGCAGCGGCTATCCGCCCGATCTCCGCTGGTTTCGGCGGAGAAGGATTGGCGCCCGCGGCCCGAGCAATCGGGACCCTGTCGCCCGCCGGGGCACCGGTGGGAAAGGAGGCCGCCCCGCAAATGTTTGAGAGAAGGACCACGCGATGACCAAGCGCACCTCTGCGAAATACAAGCTCGACCGCCGGATGGGCGAGAACATCTGGGGCCGCCCGAAAAGCCCCGTGAACCGCCGTGAATACGGCCCCGGCCAGCACGGGCAGCGCCGCAAAGGCAAGATGTCCGATTTCGGCCTGCAGCTGCGCGCCAAGCAAAAGCTGAAAGGCTATTACGGCGATCTGACCGAGAAACAGTTCCGCCGGATCTACTCGGATGCCGAGCGGGTGCGGGGCGACACCGGTGAGGCGCTGGTCGGCCTGCTGGAACGTCGCCTGGACGCGGTCGTCTATCGCTGCAAATTCGTGCCGACCATGTTCTCGGCCCGCCAGTTCGTGAACCACGGCCATGTCCGGGTGAACGGGCAGAAGGTGAACATCCCCTCCTACCGGATCAAGGAGGGCGACACGATCGAGATCTCGGACAAGGCCAAGCAGATGGCCCTGGTGATCGAGGCGAGCCAATCGGCCGAGCGTGATGTGCCGGATTACCTCGAAGTCGATCACTCGAAATTCACCGCTACCTATCTGCGGGTGCCGGCCCTGGGCGACATCCCCTATGCGGTGATGATGGAGCCGAACCTGGTGGTCGAGTACTACGCGAAGAACTGATCCGACCAGGATCCGAGACCGAAGGGCCCGTCACGCGGGCCCTTTTGCGTTGTGCACTGCAGCTTGACCTTTCGAACCTCCGGGCTCTTTTCGCAGGGATGAAACATCTTCTCGCCGCCCTCGCCCTGTTTGCCACGCCTGTCCTGGCCGGCCCTCCCCTGCCGATTGTCCCGATGGTCGGCACCGATGCCGAGCCCTTCGCCGGATATGACGAGACCTGCGGGATGCCGATCCTCGAGACCAAGGTCTACGAACTCGCCCGCGCCATGCGCGACACCCGCGGCGATCCGGTGATCGTGCTGGACCCGACGCTGCGATTGCCCGGGCACGAGGCGCGTCGGGTTTTTCTGATCGCCCATGAATGCGCCCACCACGTGCTGGGCCATACCGACCGGGCCGAGATCCGCAAACGCGCCGGCAGTCGGCAGGTCGTGCATGACCAGGAGATGAGCGCCGATTGCTGGGCCGTAGAGACCCTGGTCGCAGCGGGAGAGGAACGGGTCGTGCGCCTGATGCTGGAGGATTTCTTCCGCCAGGGCGGGATCTCTCCGGGCAAGGGCTATCCCTCGGGCCTCCAGCGCTCGCGCCTCATGCTGCAATGTTCCGGCTTGGAGTGATCCTTCTCCGCACCGCAACGCGGCTTTGACGGCGCGGCGCTGGCGTCCCGGGCGGCAACAGGGTATGCGGAAAGCCGGGAGGAGACCCATGCCCCAACTCTCACTGCAAGACGCCGCGAGATTGCCCCGCTGGCGCCGGCCCGAGGCGCTGCTGCTGCTCATGTCCATGGCGGTCTGGTTCGGGCTGAGCCTGTGGATGGTGCTGATCAACAATTTCGCGCATGAGATCGCGAAATTCGACGGCTCGGATATCGGCTGGCTGCAATCGGTGCGCGAGATCCCGGGGTTCCTGGCCTTTCTGGTCATCGTGGTGATCCGCTTCATCCCCGAGCAGCGCCTCGCCATCCTGTCGCTGGTGCTGTTGGGCGGGGCGACGATGGTGACCTCGGAATTCCCCTCGTTCTGGGGCCTGTTGATCACCACCTTCATCGGCTCGATCGGGTTTCACTATTTCGAGACGGTCAACCAATCGCTGCAACTGCAATGGCTGTCGAAGGAGCGGGCGCCGCAGGCGCTGGGCTGGATCGTCGCCATGGCCTCGGTCGGCTCGCTGATCGCCTATGCGGGCGTGGCGATCGGGGGGCAGGTGTTCGGTCTCGGCTATGACGCGTTCTATTGGGTCGGGGGTGGCATGACCGTCGGTCTCGCGCTGCTCTGCTGGTTGGGCTTTCCGGAGTTCCGCGCCCCGGTAGAGCAGCGCAAGGAAATGGTGCTCCGCACCCGCTACTGGCTCTATTACGCGCTGGTTTTCATGGGCGGGGCGCGGCGGCAGATCTTCATGGTCTTTGCCGCCTTCATGATGGTCGAGAAATTCGGCCTCGACCTGCACGCCATGGCTTGGCTGTTCGTGATCAACTACATCGCCAACATGATCTTCGCCCCTCTGGTCGGGCGGTTCATCCAGGGCTATGGCGAGCGGGTGGCGCTGATCGTCGAGTATCTCGGCCTGATCGGGGTCTTCTCGCTTTATGTCGGGATCTATGTGTTCGACTGGAGCTGGCAGATGGCGGCGGCATTATATGTGATCGACCATCTCTTCTTCGCCATGGCCTTCGCGCAGAAAACCTATTTCCAGAAAATCGCCGACCCGGCGGATCAGGCACCGACGGCGGCGGTGGCCTTCACCATCAATCATATCGCAGCGGTCTTCCTGCCGGCAGCTCTCGGCTATCTCTGGCTGGTCGAGCCTATGGCGGTGTTCGGCCTGGCGGTGGCCATGTCCTTCATCTCGCTGTTGCTGGCCTTTCTGGTGCCGCGGCATCCCGAGGAAGGGAACGAGACCGTCCTGACCCGCCAGCCTCTGCCGGCCGAATAGATGGCCGAGCGCCTCGACGCCCGCTTTACCCGCGGCTCGACCATGCGCCATGTGGCGGTGATGACGGCGACCTCGGCGGTCGGACTGATGTCTCTGTTCCTGGTGGATGTGGCGAACCTGTTCTACATCTCGCTGCTGGGCGAGACGGAGTTGGCGGCGGCGATCGGGTTCGCGGGCACGATCCAGTTCTTCATGATCTCGGTTTCGATCGGGCTGGCGATTGCCTCGACCGCCACCGTCTCGCGTGCCGTGGGGGCGGGAGATCGCGAGACGGCGCGGCGGCTGGCCGCCTCCTCCCTCACCACCCTGGTCAGCGTGCTGGCCGTCTGCTCGGTCGCTGTCTGGGTGTTTCGCGGCGAGGCGCTGAGCCTGTTGGGCGCCACGGGGGACGCCCATGCCATCGCCAGCGATTTCCTGGCCATCGTGCTGCCCTCGCTGCCGCTTCTGGGCCTTGCCATGGTCTCCAGCGGGCTGCTGCGTTCGGTCGGCGATGCGCGGCGGGCGATGTATGTCACCTTGTCGGGCGGGATCTTCGGCGCGCTGCTCGACCCGTTCTTCATCTTCGACTGGGGGCTGGGCCTGGGGGTCGAGGGCGCGGCCTATGTCTCGGTCCTCAGCCGCGTGCTGGTGGCCGCCGTCGGGTTGAGTTTCGCGATCCGCCTGCATGACCTGATCGGGCGCATCGATCTGGCCGCAACCATCGGCGATGCGCGCATATTGATGGCCATTGCCGCCCCGGCCATCGCGACCCAGCTCTCCACCCCGTTCGGCAACGCCTATCTGACCAGCGTGGTGGCGACCCATGGCGACGAGGCGGTCGCCGGCTGGGCCGTGGTCGGGCGGATCACCGCGCTGGCCTTTGGCGGGATCTTCGCGCTCTCGGGCGCGGTCGGGCCGATCCTGGGCCAGAATCTCGGCGCCGGGCTGTTCCCGCGCCTGCGCCAGACCTATCGCGACGCGTTGATCTTCTGCACCGGCTACGTGCTGAGCGTCTGGCTGATCCTGTTCCTGCTGACCGCGCCGCTGATCACCGCCTTCGGCCTGTCCGGCGCCGGGGCGGAGGTGCTGACCGCCTTCACCCATTTCGGCGCCGGGGCGTTCTTGTTCACCGGGGCGCTGTTCGTCTCGAACGCCGCCTTCAACAATCTGGGCCGCCCCACCTGGTCGACCGCCTTTAACTGGAGCCGAGATGCCATGGTCATCCCGGCCCTCGCCTTTCTGGTGGCGGGGATGCTGGGGGCCGCGGGGGCGGTGGCGATCCAGGCGGTGGCAGGGCTGCTGGTCGGCACGCTGGCGGCGATCACCGCCTGGCGCTTCGTCTCGGCGCAGGAC
>JBCBIS010000214.1:0-6585 GCA_038524325.1 Pseudomonadota bacterium | reverse complement strand
TCGGCGATTGCGGCGCGCAGGCCGGGAGAGCCCTCGATCGCCGAGTAGCCGAGATTGCCGGCATCCATCGCACCCTTCATGGCGTCCAGGATGGTTACATCGGTCTTGATATCGTGGTCGCCGATCGAGAGCATGATGACCGGCTGCCCCGCCGCCTTCATCTCGCGCGCCCGGTAGAACACCCCCCAGCCGTCATCGCCGCCACCGACAATTGCCTGGATACGCTGGGACGGTTTCATGGGCGGCTCTCCTCTGCCTCGGGTGAAAACAACAAGGCCCGGACTATCCGTTTGGGACAGCCCGGGCCAGCGATTTCCGATGCGGCATTGCCGCCAGGCTCAGCCTTCGAAGCTGAGGGGGACGAAGCGCAGGTCGCGCCCGCTCTGGATCAGGAAAAGGACCGAGCGTCGGTCGGCCTTCAGTGCATCCTCGACCCGGGCCGAAACCTCGGCGGGGCTGGTCACCGGCTCTTGCCCGACCTCGACGATCACGTCGCCGGGATTGACACCCTTGGCCGCCGCGGCACCGCCGGGTTCGACCGAGGCGATCAGGACGCCGGTGACATCCTCACCGATCGAGAACTCGGCCCGTGCATTGCCCGACAGCGGGCGCAGCGAGAGGCCGAGCGCGCTGAGGGCGGTATCTTCCTCTTGCGGAGCGGTCCCCGTCGTGGGCGTCTCGTTGGTCGGGTCGAGGGCTGCGGTCTCGAGCCGGCCCAGATCGACCTTCAGCGTCTGGGTCTTGCCCTTGCGGAAGACAACCACACGGACCGCCTTGCCGACCGGCGTCTCGGCCACCATGCGCGGAAGATCCCGCATTTCCTCGACATCGCGGCCGTCGAACTTGAGGATGACATCGCCTGCTTCGACGCCCGAGCTCTCGGCCGGGCCGCCCGGCGTCACCTCGGCAACCAGGGCGCCCGAAGTCTTGTCGAGCCCCAGCGCATCGGCCAGCTCATCAGTCACCTGCTGGATGCGGACCCCGAGCCAGCCGCGGCGGGTCTCGCCGAATTCCTGAAGCTGCCCGACCACATTGCGCGCC
The DNA here is from genome assembly GCA_038524325.1 of Pseudomonadota bacterium. Lineage (GTDB taxonomy): Bacteria > Pseudomonadota > Alphaproteobacteria > Rhodobacterales > Rhodobacteraceae > Thermohalobaculum. Next base: position 5,544 of record JBCBIS010000214.1, on the reverse strand, counting down.
AGGTTCGAGGGCACCGAGAAACCGATCCCGATCGAACCGCCCGAGGGCGAGATGATCGCGGTGTTCACGCCGATGACCTCACCGGCCATGTTGAACAGCGGCCCGCCCGAGTTGCCCCGATTGATCGCCGCGTCGGTCTGGATGAAATCGTCATAGGGTCCCGCCTGGATATCGCGGTTCCGGGCCGAGATGATCCCGGCCGAGACCGAGCCGCCGAGACCGAACGGGTTGCCGATGGCCAGCACCCAATCGCCCACGCGGCTGGCATCGCTGTCGCCGAATTTCACGAATTTCAGCGCTTTGGTCGGCTCGACCTTCAGGACGGCGAGATCGGTTTTCGGGTCGGTGCCGATCAGCGTCGCCTCCAGCGAGGAACCATCGGCGAAGTTCACTTGGATCTCGTCGGCATCCTCGATCACGTGGTTATTGGTGACCACGAAGCCCTCGGCCGAGATGACGAAGCCCGAGCCGAGCGATTGCACCTCGCGCGGGCCACGATTGCCGCGACGCTGATCGAAGAAGTCGCGGAACAAGTCCTCGAAGGGGCTTCCTTCAGGCACTTGCGGGGCGCCACCTTGCGGTCCTTCGCGCTCGACGGTTTGCGAAGTCGAGATATTCACCACGGCGGGGGACAGCCGCTCGGCCAGGTCGGCGAAGCTGTCGGGGCGGGCCTGCGCCGGCGCGGTCAGCAGGGCCAGCATGGCGAGGGTCGCCACCAACAGGGCGGTCAGCCGCGCCATCGCCGCCGTGCCCGGCCGGGAAAGTGTCAGTGCATGCATCTGGGTTTGTCTCCTCTGCAGGTCCTCCCACGGGGGGAGTGCAAGTGTTTGGCAAGGCATCTGGGACTTATTTATGCACATCCAAGAGGCAGACGGCGTGAAAATCCGCCAACAATTCACAAGCGCGTCATTTCAGTGCGGCCCTTCCGGGACACTTTGGCTGCTGCGCCCGTCAAAACGCGCCGCGCACCAAGATATAGCTCAAGGCACCGAGGCAGACCATGATCAGACCGGTGCGACGCACCGCGCTGGGTTTCATGTCGTTGATCGTGGTCAGCAGATCGGGCAGCGAACTGGCGAAGATGGCGAGCGCGAGGCCTTCGATCACGAGAACGAGGCCAAGCGCTGCCAGGAGGTCCATTTACTGCCCTGCGGTCAGCGAGTCAGTCTTCAGATAGTCGAAAAACTCACTGTCAGGGTTGATCACCAGGGTCGAGTTGCCACCCTGGATCGCCCGCTCATAGGCTTTGAGCGAACGGTAGAAGGCGAAGAATTCGGGATCCTCACCATAGGCACCGGCATAGATGTTGTTCCGCTGCGCGTCGGCTTCACCGCGGATCACTTCGGCGGCGCGCTGAGCCTCGGAGACCAGCTCGACCGCTTCCCGATCGGCGGTGGCCCGGACTTCCTGGGCCCGTTCCTTACCGCGGGCGCGCTCGTCTGCGGCTTCCCGCTCCCGCTCGGCGTTCATCCGGGCGAAGGTCGCGTTAAGGTTCTGTTCCGGCAGGTCGGCGCGACGGATCCGCACATCGATGATGTCGACCCCGAACGAGGAGGCCTCGGCCCGCGCGACATCACGGATCCGGCTCATCAATACCGTCCGCTCGGGGCTGAGCACGTCCGCCGAGGTGACCGACCCGAGCACTTCGCGCAGCGATGTGTTCAAGATGCCGCCGAGACGCTGTTCGGCGCCAAATTCGGTCTGCACCGCCTGGCGGAACAGTTTCACGTCCGAGATCCGCCAGCGCGCGAAGGCGTCGACGACCAGACGACGCTCATCGGCCGGGGTCACCTCGAGCGCCGAGGTTTCGATCGGCAGGATCCGATCTTCATATTCCACGGCCTCTTGAATGAACGGGATCTTCACCGCCAGTCCGGGCTCGGTGATTTCGTTCACCACCTCACCGAACTGCAGAACCAGGACCTGCTTGCGCTCGTCGACCCGGAACAGAGATGAGAGAACGAGGACGACGGTTATGACGACGACAACGCCAATGATGGGGAGCAAGCGCATCAGTTGGTCCCTCCCTTGCGCAATTCGTTCAGTGGGAGATAGGGCACGACGCCTTGGCCTCCGCCGCTGTCTTCATCGATGATGATCTTTTCGACATCGCCCAGAACGCGCTCCATCGTCTCGAGATAGAGGCGTTTGCGGGTCACCTCGGGTGCCAGGGCGTATTCGGTGTAGATCGCCGAGAAACGCGACGCTTCCCCGAGGGCTTCGTTCACCACCTGGGCGCGATAGGCTTCGGCCTCTTGCAGCAACTGGGCCACCTCACCCCGCGCGCCGGCGAGTTTCTGGTTGGCATAGGCTTCGGCCCGCTTTTCCTCGGTGTCACGGTCCTGCTCGGCCGCCTGCACGTCGCGGAAGGCGTCGATGACCTGGGGCGGCGGGTCGGCCCGGTTGAAGTTGACCCGCTGGATGTTCACGCCCGACTCGTAGTTGTTCAGGGTCGCCTGGATCAGCTCCTGAACCTCCTGGCTGACCGAGGCACGGTCCCGGCTGAGGATCGGCTTCAGCTGCGAGCGAGCGATGACCTCGCGCATGGCCGATTCCGACACCGCCTTGATCGTGGCGTCCGGGCCTTTCAGATTGAACAGGAACTGCCGCGGGTCGGCGATGTTCCAGACCACTTCGAAGTCGATATCGACGATATTCTCGTCACCGGTCAGCATCAAACCCTGGTCGCCAGCGCGCCCGTTGCCCACGCCGACATCGATGATCCGTTCCTGCTGGACCGCCAGGATTTCCTTGGTCACAAACGGCCAGGGCGCGAAATTGAGGCCCTCTTCCTCGGTCGCGGAGTACTTACCGAACAAAAGCTCGACCGATTGTTGCCCGGTTTCGACCCGATAGAACGACTGGAACAGCCAGAAGGCCACCAGAAACGCCAGGGCCACGCCGGGGATCAGGCGCTGCAAATGCGGTGGCAGACCACCGCCGCCGCCGCCATGCACCGGGCCGCCGCCTTTGCCGCCGAGAACGACGCGCAGTTGATCTCGCCCTTTGCGGATGAGATCGTCGAGATCGGGGGGCTGTCCGCCGCCGCCGCCTCCACCCCCGCCGGAGCCGTTGCCCCAGGGGTTGCGACCCCCGCCCTTGTTACCGCCGCCCCAAGGGCCGCCCCCGCCCCCGTTATTGCTCTGGAATGGCATAAGTGCTCGATCCTTCGTCTGATACGTGCGTTGCGCGGGTGAGAGTCGCGCTCTGTTACAGGAATGTCGCGTCCACCGCCACCCCACGCGATTTGGGTTGCGGCGGTGCGCATTCAAGACCGTTGGCGCGGGATGCGCCGTCTCACCACATCTCTTTTGGAACGGTCAGGCGAGGTCAGGCGACGGGCGTCTTCATCGTGACCAGCTCCTCAGCGGCTGTCGGGTGGACGGCGACGGTGCGGTTGAAATCCTCCTTCGTCGCGCCCATCTTGACCGCGATCCCGGCCATCTGGATCATTTCGCCCGCGCCATGGCCGACGATATGAACCCCGCGGACCTTGCGGCTGTCTTTCGCCACGATCAGCTTCATCAGCATTTTCTCGTCGCGCCCGGCCAGGATGTTCATCATCGGGCGGAAGGCGGATTTATAGACCTCGACCGCGCCCTCTTCCCGCGCCTGTTCTTCGCTGAGGCCCACGGTGCCGATTTCGGGCTGGGTGAACACGGCCGTCGCGACCATCGAATGGTCTGGCATGGTCGGGTTGCCGTTAAAGACCGTCTCGGCGAAGGCAGCCCCCTCGCGGATCGCCACGGGGGTCAGTGCCATCCGATCAGTGACATCGCCCACGGCATAGATCGAGGGGACCGAGGATTGGGAATACCCGTCCACCTTCACCTCGCCCTTCTTGCCGAGATCGACGCCGATCTCTTCCAGCCCCAGCCCCTTGGTATTCGGCTTGCGGCCCGTGGCGAACATCACCACCCCGGCCTGGCGCGAACTGCCATCGGTAAAGCTGACCTGCATGTCCCCCGGCTTCCCGGTGATGGCCGAGATCTCCTTGTTCAGATGCAGATCGATCCCGCGCGCCACCATCGCGTCGCTGACATGGGAGCGCAGATCCTCGTCGAACCCGCGCAGGATGGCGCCGCCACGATAGATTTGCGTGGTCTCGGCCCCCAGCCCGTTGAATATGCCGGCGAACTCACTGGCGATATAGCCGCCGCCGGCGATCACCACGCGCTCGGGAAGTGTCTCGATATCGAAGATCTCGTTGGAGGTGACCGCCAGTTCCATCCCCGGCGTCTCGGGGATAAAGGGATGCCCGCCCGTCGCGATCAGGATATGTTTGGTCTTGAACTCGGTCCCATCGGCCAGCCGCACGGAATGGGGCGAGGTGACGACGGCCCGGCTCCGGAAGGTCTCGACCCCGGCTTTCTGGAGGTTGGTCTCATAGATCCCCTCCAGCCGGGTGATCTCGGCCTCCTTGTGCCCGCGCATCGTGGCCCAGTCGAAGCTCGGATGCACTTCGGACCAGCCAAACCCGCGGCTGTCCTCGAACATCTCGCGGAAGGAGGAGGCATAGACCAGCAGCTTCTTCGGCACACAGCCCCGGATCACGCAAGTCCCGCCATAGCGAAACTCCTCGGCCAAGCCCACCTTGGCCCCGAACTCCGCCGACATCCGCGCAGCCCGCACCCCGCCCGAGCCGCCGCCGATGACGAAAAGGTCATAATCAAACTCGCTCATGGAAGGCTCTCCTGTCTCGTGTTTGGCCGCGCCGATATAGGCGGCGCAGACCCGCCCCTCAACCAGCCCTCACATTTGAGTGCGCCTGAGGGCAGAGCGATTGTCAATCGCCAGTCGGCAACGGCTGGCAGGGGTCCGCTCCAAGAAACTTGGGAATAGGAAAGTGGATCGTGTTGCGGAAATCCTCCAATCGCTCTTCCACCACCGCTCAGGCTTTGGAGAGGAGACGGTCACGTTCCTCCTCCCCATAAATAAAATGCGTAAGATCGATCCGCAGCTTAGTCAGTCCCGCATAGCGTGCCTCACAATCCATCGTGGTCTCAAGGTCATCGGCAGAATACGAGCGCGCCAGAAAATCCGCGACGAGAGTCGCGCCAGCTTCCTCGAAAGTTTCTATTCAAGTCTCTACCTCAGCATCAAATTCCGCGTGATGGCTGTCGGGGAGACACGAAAACTCTTCGCGATGTTTAAGTCGCAACTCTTCTACCGACGCAATGACGTCCGGGCGTTGCACGATGTCCGATGCGGGAACCGCCTCACGCAAATGCCGACGAGCCATCTCCAACCGTTCCACACATTCCGGATCCTCCGGATTGGTGATCCGTTCGCTTGGCAGGATCTGATACCCGACCCAAAGGAGGGCGGCGGCCGTTAGGGCAAGACAGGTCTGGAGAAATCGGCGCATCGAAGGCGCTCCCTCAAACAATACGCTGCGATGGATACCCCAAACCGCACGCGGCTTTTCAACATACGCCCTGCGAGCAAAAGGGTCCAACCGAGCGCCGCCCCGGGCTTGACCCGGGGCCTCTGCGAGTGGCTCGAGACGTCTCGAACGGCTCCGAGAGGTCCCGGGTCAAGCCC